>NZ_JBGSRV010000003.1:0-216786 GCF_041737375.1 Vampirovibrio sp. | reverse complement strand
ACTCCCGTTCCCATTCCGAACACGGCCGAAAAGACTGCTCACCGCCACAATACTCGGACTGTAAGGTCCCGGGAAGATAGCGCTCTGCCAAGGGTTTATTTGAAAAAAACGTCCGTTACTTCTCAGTAGCGGGCGTTTTTTATGTGGGGAACATTTGTCTTAAGCCACAGTCACTATGCATGTGCTTTTAAAAAGATGAACTGAGTTTTAAGAGGAATGCTTTTATGCCTTTTTACGGTCGTTTTGTTGCTTTTTCAATGGCTTTTCTTTTCAGTAGTTCCGTCTGTATGTACGCAGATTCTATTCGTATTGAAGGGCCTGGCATGAAGGTTGAAAACCGGCGAGGCTGGTTTGGTACAAAATCCACCCGGTATCAGGATGCCATGGGCAACAGTGTGAGTACTGGAAGAGGTATTTTAGGCCGACAAGAGTCGAGGACTAAAATATTCGGAACCGAGTCTATTCGAACCCCTCGTGAAACTTCAATATTGGATGCACAGGGTAATCCACTCGTTAAGTCTCGTAAAACCTGGTTCCATGGTAAAGAAACTCAGGTTGATGGCAATGCGATCATTCATTCTTTTCAGGGGTTATTCCAGCCATAGGCAAAAAAAAGCCTCTGCGGAGACTTCATTGTTCGGGCACTTACCAATGGTTAATTCCGTTGGTAGATTTACCCTTCTCTCCGCAGAGGCTAATGATTCTAAATGTGGATGAGGCTGAGGTGTTAAGAAGAACCCAATTACAATGATTAGTATAGATGTTGATGTCTATCAATACTATTACCTTGTTTGGCTATATAAACAAATAATATGGGTCATTCCTCATAATCCTGTAATGCGTAATATTCTCCCAACTCGTTTTGATAAATGATTTCGGGCGTGTATAAACTTTCCAGTTCCAAATCCTGATCGCTTTCAATCAGCTTTTCTGAAAGGTCATTTTTCAGGGGCCACTCATGTAGCGTTGTTTTCTTTTTTAGGTGCGTTTTTTTAACATTTTGTAGGGCCATTGTTTCTTCCCTCCTCGTGTTTTAATCACTAGCGCGTCTCAATGGATCGTGTGGGGCATCGTTTTTATTGTTTGATTTGATTTAATGTTTACAAATATAACAATACGCAGGTAGTACTGTTATTGCCTGAAGGGGGTAAACACGACTGCCTGGTTGATTAGGTGCGGGCTTCTTTGTTTTAGCCTTTTAGAGAGTATCTATTTTTTGAAATGCGGTTCTTTGGCGGTCGGTTTGTGTCCTTAAACCAGGCTGACGGTTCGTGTTTTTTCGCCTTGTTGATCCGGTAAGCTGAAAACAAATTGGCTGCCTTTGCCCAGTTCGCTTTCCACGGTTAATTCCCCTTGATGGGCTTCTATGATTTTTTTTGATATGTAAAGCCCTAACCCTGTTCCTATATGTCGATACCGTTTGGCCATAGACGCATAAGGCTCAAATAATGTTTTTTGAATGCCCTCATCAATTCCGGGTCCCGTATCTACCACGGAAATAAAAATGTTGTGGGCTTCAAACCAGCTGCTTACTTTTATTTTTCCGCCTTTGGGGGTATAGTTCACCGCATTTTGAACCAAATTGTAGATCACCCGTTTAATTTCCAAAGCATCAGCAAAAATGTAGGGGATATTTTCTCCCAGGTTGAGCGACAGTGACTGATCCCGCTCTTGGGCCAAGCCCATTAAATCCATATTAATGGTTGAGGCTACTAGCTCATTAATATCCGTCATTTCCATTCTAAGTAGCATGTGCCCGCTATCAAACTTGAACGCGGTCAGCAGGTTATCCACCATTTGATACATAAACCGGTTGGAGCGAAGCATTTCATGAATGACGCCCTCTTGATCTTCGGTAATTGGCCCAAAGCGTTCGGCCAGTAATAACTCAAAAATGCGAAACTCCGCTTTAATGGGTGTTTTTAAATCGTGGGTTAAGGTGGCTACAAATTTCTCGCGTTGTTTCTGGCTTTTCAGCATCACATCCAGCACCTTGCGATGCTCCAGGGTGTAACGGATGGCTCGCTCCAAAATAGGGGCGTCAATTCTCCCTTTAACCAGATAATCCCATGCCCCCGATCGCATGGCCTCAATGTCCACCTCTCGATCTTCTTGTCCGGTTAAAAGAATGATGGGTTGGGTACAGCCATTGGCAATGGCTTCTTTAAGCAAATCCAGTCCGGTATGCTCATCCAGCCGGTAATCAATCAGATAAATATCGTGGTTGCTTCTCTCAATCAGCGATACGCCTTCTTCATAGGTGGATGCCCAATCCAGCAGATGTTTTCTGCCCACAATTTCAGAGATAATTCGACGAGTGATAATATACTCGTCTTCATCATCATCAACCAGCAACACCCGAATGGGGGTTAGCTGGCTATCATCCGTCGTTTCTTTCTGAAGGTAGCTGGACAACTTCAAACCAATATTTCCCTAAAATTTTCATTGTATTTAACAACGCTTCGTAAGTAATGGGCTTGGTAATAAAAGAATTTACCCCAAGGTCATAAGTGCGATAAATATCTTCTTCTTCTTTGGAGGTGGTGAGTACCACAATGGGTAAATGCTTGAGGTCGGGATCCGACTTTATTTCCTTTAGCGCTTCAATACCGTTTTTGCGCGGCATGTTCAAATCCAGCAAAATCAAATCCGGCATCACCGTTTCTTTGTTTTGATAAATGCCCCGGTTGTATAAAAAATCCAGCAGTTCTTCTCCGTCTCCCACGCAAAATACCTGGCTGGGCGGACAACTATGGGCCAACGCTTCGCAGGCCATTAACTGATCGTCCGGGTCGTCATCAGCAATCAAAATGTTGATGGAATGCGTTGTATTGGCCTGTATACTCAAGTCTGGTTACCTGTCTCTTCATTGTGGTGCAATTGATTTTTGTACAGTGGGTAGGGTCACAATAAAGGTTGAGCCTTGCCCCGGCTTACTGATTGCCGTAATACTGCCAGCGTGTAGATCCACAATTTTTTTGCAAGTGGCTAATCCAACCCCTGTTCCCGAGAACTCTGATTGACTATGCAGTTTTTGAAATACCTTGAAAATGCGATCCAGATATTTCTCATCAAAGCCAATGCCATTATCTGCCACATGAATTTCTAAAAAAGGGGTTTTGGCAACATATGGATTAGGTTCAATTAATTTACCATAGATACGAATATGGGGGGATACCCCGAGTTGGCCATATTTTAAGGCATTTTGCAATAAATTTCGAAATAAAATACGCATGTGGTTTTCATCCGCCTCAATCACAGGCAGGGCTTCAATGTCTAAATGGGCTTTGCTCAGCTTTATCTCACTGGAAAGCTCCAGCGCCAGTTCTTCCAGAATGTGATTGAGCTGGATGGGGGCCATGCGGATTGATTGCGATGATACTCGGGCATACGCCAATAGATCGCTCATTAAATTTTGCATGCGATGCGTTGCGGATAACATGCGTTTAATATCGTGACGAGACTCTTCCTTCATTCGCTCTGCTTCCCGATGGCTGAAGCGTTCTGCGTAAAAGGAGATTTTCCGCAGGGGTTCCTGCAAATCGTGAGAAGCAATCAGGGTAAACTCTTCTAGATTCCGCTTGGTTTCCAGCAACGCTTCTCGTTCTCGCTGCAAGCGGGTGCGCTCTGTAATGTCTCGAATAATGGCTGTGGTCAGCCTTTCCTCATTGGTGTTATCCCAGCTGGATAAGGACACTTCAGCGGTGAACACTGTGCCATCTTTTTTGAGCGCTTCCAACACCAGGCGTTTATCGTTGAATTGGTTTTTCAGGGAGGGCTTTGGCAGCTTGAGGTGTTTTAAAAATTCCTCCTGACACAAGGCTGGCATCATCCGGCTTAGTGGTTCCCCTGTCAATTGTTCGCTTTCGTAACCAAAAATACGGTGCGCGTATGAATTGGCGGTAATAATAATGTTATTTTTGTCCGCCACCATAATGCCATCCATGGCCAGTTCAATAATCGTTCTATATTGGTTTTCAGAGGCCTGGAGCGCTTCCAGTGCCTGTTTCTGGGCAGAAATATCCTGCATTTGAATAACGGTTATGCCCGGAACGCCCGCCTGATTGTTAATCAGCGCGGTGGAAGATAAGGTCCACACATAATGCCCATCGGCATGCTTGCACCGTTTTTCAAGTTGATAGTATTCAATGTGCCCTTTCAGCAACGCCTCTCGCAACGGTTTTTCCTGTTCCCAATCCGCCGGATGGGTGAGGGTGTCTATGGGGTGATGAGTCATCCATTGCCGCTCGGAATATCCCAGCATTTTTTTCAGCGCCTCATTAACCCGAAGCACTTTGTCATCCGCCCCGATCAGGATTTTTCCCAACGGCCCCGCGTCAAAAATTTTGCGAAACCGACGCTCGCTTTCGCTCAGTGACTGGCTGGATTGTTGCTGCTGAAGGGACAGCGTCAATCCTATCCCGCAGGCAATTAACAAGCCCAACATTTCAATCCAGAAGCTGGTATTTAAAGCCTGATCCAGTGAGTTGGCGTAAACTTCCAGAATTTCTTGCCGGGGGGCGTCCATTTGGCTTAACGATTGGTGAAAGGCTTGTAGCCCAGTTTGATAGGCGGGTGTTCCGGTTTTTATTTTGGAGAGTTGCTCACCCTGCACCTTTAGCTGTTGATAGCGTTTTATTTTTTGACTTAACTCATTTTGAATGGCCGGGTGACTCGCCGCCTGAAAGTGGAAGGGGTTTGCCTTCCCCGGAATTTTTAATGATCCGCCGTAGCGCATAACGTTCAGGTTATGCAGAATTTGGGCCACAGCCTTGTTTGGGTTGGCCGGAAGGCCCTGGCTTTGTGTATACAAATCTACAATGTAGTATTCCCTGAGTTTTCGTTGCCAAATCAGGACTTGAACCAAATCATTACGCTGCTGGTTCAGCTCGAGGGTGTAAACGCTAAACCCCGCAATGGTAATCAGCAACATTAAAAATAACCCGGAAATAACCGCTGGGTTACTTCTAAGTGTTAGCCTTTTTGCGGTTTCTTCCTTTTCAGTTGCTGGGCATGCGGTTTCTTCGCGGGAGGCTGTCTGGAAAAATTCGGGTACAACCCGCTTAAAAATTTGCATCACACAATGGTAGCCCTGACCAAACAACATTAGCCGGAGCGTTTGAGGACTTTAACGTCTCAATCAAACGAGATTTTCTTTGACCGCCTTAACCGCCGCTTGCACCCGGTCATGTACGGATAGTTTTTGCAGAATACTGCAAACATGCGCTTTGGCAGTGTGGACACTGACGGATAAGGAGTCCGCGATTTCGGAATTGCTTTTGCCCTCAACCAGTAAGGTCAGCACCTGGTTTTCCCGATCGGTCAATTGCAAGTCGGGCCGGGAACCGGGTCCGCCTGTTCTGGACTTCATGCCGGTGCTGGAAAACATTTCCAGCGCCATACCCGCAATGGCCGGGTCCAGCCAGGCTGCCCCTTCATAAACGGATTTCACCACTTCAATCAGCCGATTGGAGGTAATTTCTTTCAGGCAGTAGGCGTTGGCCCCGGCGGAAAGCGCGGCCAGCACCTCATCTTCCACTTCATGCGAGGTTAAAATAATGATTTTAATGGTGTCATCAAAGCTTTTAATGATTTTAGTAACTTCAATGCCGTCAATGCCGGGCAGTCCCAAATCCAGAATCACAATGTCCGGTTTGAGCGATTTAATCAAATCGACACCCTGCTCTCCGGTTTCAGCTTCGCCCACCACATTAATGCGAGGATCTTCATTGAGTACTGACCGTAAACCAATACGAACCAGTTTGTAATCCTCAACCAGAACCAGCCGGATTACTGCGTTATCAACTTGTACTGAAGCTTGCGTCATGATTAACCTGCCCGTCTGACCCTACTACCTATCCTGAATGTTTGTCATTATAGTGTGGCCTATGTCCTCACGTCTATACCCGCTTAATATAATCTTATTTCCTGAAAATCGTTGTGGCACTTTGGTTTTGCCATTTTGACCCTGGTTTTTTCCAGCTTTTAGGGCAATATTCTAGTCAGTTGGGGAGGCCTGATCGGGTAGGTTGGGCACGGTTTTTCGCTTGATTGGCATCAGGGCTGGATGCTTGATTTCACTGGTTTTTTTTCTCTGTACTTTTTGAGGTAAAGCCACAAGGTTTGCTATTTCAGAATTGAATCTCTGAATCTCCCCTTTATGGTTGAGTTTTGGGCGATTGCGCTAATTGCTAACATCGTTTAAAATCTTTAAACAAGGGAAACGTTTGGAAAAGTGAGCTATATGGAGACCCCCCAGAATGTATCGTAAACTGCTGCCTTTGTTGAAAAGGTTTGTATTCGTGCGTCAGGGCGCTTTCAATCGCTATTACGAAGGTAAACTGGTTGCCGTGGATGAGGACTCTCTCCAAATTCAGTCCTACAAAAAGGACGGCAGCCCCGAAGAACTGTGGACCATTTCTCTGGAGACTATTTCGGAATTTTCCGTCGGTGGGCGTCATCTGGCCGAGCTGGAATTGAAGGTATCATTTCTTTTCTCGGAAGATATGCTGGCCGACAACGATTTGGCCATATTAATGCTGGAAGGTCCATCCTTACCCGTCGTTGAAACCTCAGCGGATGAAATTGCGGAGTAGGACTTTGATTCGGTTCTGTTTCAGGTTTCAAGAGGGGCTGCGGCCCCTTTTGAATATCTGGGTTGAAGGCCCGCAGGACGCTTGAGGGCTTTTAAATCCGGCTCGCTCAGGGCGGTTGCCTGCTTTTTTGCTCAGCCCTTTTCTGCTAGAGTAAATACACTATGATTAAACAGCGCCTTCTTTCTCACCTGGCCAGCGCCCTGCAAAGCGCCGCCCCCCAGCTTAACCAGTTAACCGTTGATGACGCTCTACTCTCTGCCTTGCGGCTGGAGCGCCCCCGGAATCTGGATCATGGCGATTACGCCGTAAACGTTTCTTTTTTAGCCCGTCATACCAAAATGGCGCCTCCTAAAATTGCCGAAGTCATTCATCAGCATCTGCAATCAGCTCCCTTTGAGGTGAGCGTGATGGGCGGTTATCTGAATTTCCGGTTATCCAGCGCTTTGATGGCGGATGCCCTGGTGGCCATTATCCATAACCCCACCCTGGGCAAAAACGATAGCCAACAGGCTGAGCGAATCCTGCTGGAATATGTTTCCGCCAACCCGACCGGGCCGCTCCATATTGGGCATGGCCGCTGGGCGGCTTTGGGAGATACCATTATCCGGCTGCTGCGCCATTGCGGGGCCGATGTAACCGCCGAATTCTATATTAACGACGCTGGCGTGCAAATGGGGAACATTACCACCTCGGTTTACTGGCGTTGTGTGGAACTGCTTCAGGCCGAAGGGGCCATTCCCGCCCCTGCCCACCTGCCGGAAACCCTGCCTTATCCGGGTGAGTATGTGCTGGATGTGGCCAAGGCATATCTGGCGGATGCACAACGCAAGCAGTTACTGCTGAGTGAGCCGGTGGATGCCCATCAGCCTTTGAACCCAGCCATCTACCAGTCGGTGCAAACCTTTGCCCGTGCGTTTTTACTGGCCGATCAGCAGGATTTGCTGGCTCAGATGCGGGTGCCGTTTGAGAGCTGGATTTCTGAAAAAGAATACCTCTACGATCGGGATGTGATTCAGGCCACTTTAACCCGGCTGATGGAAAAAGGCTTTACCTATGAGGCTGAGGAAGCCCTGTGGTTTAAGTCTACCGAGTTTGAAGATGAAAAAGATCGGGTGTTGCGCAAGTCGGATGGTAGTTTCACCTACCTGACTCCCGATATCGCTTACCACGATGATAAATTCAACCGTAAAGACGCTCAGGGAAACCCCCGCTATAACCGCATTCTGAATATCTGGGGCGCCGATCATCATGGCTATATCCCCCGCATGCGGGGTGCCATTCAGGCATTGGGCCATAATCCGCAGCAGTTTGAAGTGTTGCTGGGCCAATTGGTGAATCTGATTGTGGATGGCGAGCGTACCCGCATGGGCAAGCGTCGTAAAATGCTGACTTTGCGGGACGTGGTAGAGGAAGTGGGGGTTGATGCCACCCGGTTCTGGATGGTTTCTAAGTCCGCCGATAACGCCCTGGACTTTGATGTGGATCTGGCAGCTTCCGCCAGTAGTGAGAACCCGGTGTTTTATGTGCAGTACGCCCATGCCCGGTGTTGCAGTATTTTACGGAACGCCGTGGAACCTTTGCAAAATGTGGATACGGGCGAAACAACGTCCCCCCTGGTGCCTGCTGATCAATTGGCCGGATACGAGCAACAACTGAGTGTGTCGGACTTGGCCCCTTTGTTTGCGTCTCTGACGGATGCCAAAGATCAGGCAGTGTTGAAAACTTTGATGCTGCTGCTGGATAGTTTTGAGGATGTGATTCGGGATGCCGCTCGGGCCAGAGCGCCTTATTTTGTAACCCAGTACGGGCAGGAACTGGCGGCTCAGTTTCATTCTTTTTACGGGGTTTGCCGCATTTTGACCCCTGATCAGCCCTTGACCCAAGCCCGTTTGATGTTGATTCGGGCCATTCAGAAAACACTGGCGCAAGCGCTGGCGTTGCTGGGTGTTTCTGCCCCGGAACGCATGTAGGGCGCTATATTGGTCTGCCTTTTTCGGTCTCATTGAAAACGACCAGCTTGCCTTTGGCTGGCGGGCGTTTGCTTTGAGTTGTAAAGATTTTTTTACAAAATAGCATCAAATATTCTTCAGTTTCTTTACTCCATCATAACAAGTGAAGAACTGGGTGTTTGGCCGCAGTTCAAGTGGGTACCCGTGCTGCTGAATGGCACAGCCCGGGTGATAGCAGAGAAGAAGCGCATTGATGAAATTGATCAATTCTGTTTGGCATGGCTTAAATTGCTTGCAAGGCGTCACGCTTGCGTTTGCCTTAGGGGGCCACAAAACGCTGGGCTGGCAGAATTTAAACGGCGCTTTAAACGTCCATTTTTGGGTTGGGACTCAAGGGGAGTGGATACTGGGGAAAATGAAAGATTGGGATGGGGAGTCATTACCAGATGGGGGGAAAAGAAGTACCTGGCAACAGGTACTGTGTTATACCGAGTGAAAATTTTATCATTCTGTGTCGGAATGATGAAAGGATCACTTTAACAACCGGGAGGCATGCTTCCCGGTTTTATTTTGCCTTTTTTGCGGCAACCCAGTGGCTGATTTGAAAGCGCTTAAACAGCAATCAGGCCTCCATCTCAAACATTGAGACAAAGGCCTGAACGCTTAAATCAAGCGGAATGGCAGATCTAGGGCAATGAAATCCGGGAGATGACGTTGGCCGGATCTTGCTCGGAGACGAACAAAGCGTTATTGACGGTGTCCATAAACAGGTTGTAAGGCTTGTTCAGGCTGCCAATAAGCGTACTGGCTTTTCCGGCGGCATTAATGCGGGCCACGTTATTCAGCAGGTAGTTGGCCACATACAGCTCGTTGGTTTTGGGGTTGTAGGTCAGGCCAATGGGGCCTTTAATCCCTTCGCCGGAGCTGAACACGGTTTTTTCACCATTGGCGCCTACCCGGTAAATCAGGTTTTTGGAATAGTTGGCCACATACATAAAACCGCCCGGCCCAATGGTAATGCCGGTGGGGCCATCATACCCCTTGGAAAAAACCTTCACGCCCAGTTTACCCGGCGCCGCAGTTGTGGCAGCAGCAGGCTTGGCCGTGGTGGTGGCTGCCGCGGCCGGTTTGTTGACTGTGGCGGGTGCGGTAGTGGTTGTAGCGCTTTGCGGCTTTAAGGCAGGACGCAGCTCATTGAGCTTGGCTTTGGCTTGCGGGTACTGCGGATCGCTGGCCGGAATCAGAGACAAAATATTGATGGCTTCCTCGTTGCGGTTCAATTTTTCCAGGCTGAGGGCCAGATTGTATTTGGCATGGTGATCGTTGGGGGTCAGGTTCACCGACTTCTGGAACATGTCCGCCGCATCCGGGTAGCGCTTCAATTGGTAATACATGGAGCCTAAATTGTAGTAGGCATCGCCATAGGCGGAATCCACCTGAGTGGCCCGAATGAATTTGTTGAGGGCGTCGTTGGTGCGCCCCTGGTTGTAGGCCTCAATGCCCTGATTGTAATTCTGGATGGCTTCCGGGTTGGAAGAGGTTTGAGCCGAAGCTGTTACCGGGAGCCATAACAGCCCCACCAACAAACCGCCCAACAGGGAAACCAGTAACCGGTGATAGTGAAATGCAATGCGCATGAATTTTGCCTCTTCCTTACTCCTGCCTATAAACGCCGGGGCCGCACAGGTGATAGTTCCGGCCCGTTTTTCTCCCGGGTGGAGACAGGCGCTACCATCATACTCTGAAATAGTTTCTCTCTCTTTAAGACAACTATGCTTGAAATGACGACATAATCTCACAATGGTTCAGTTCTTCCAATGGTTTTTCAGCGTTATTTTAACGCCCTTGCCCGTTTTTCGCTGAATGGCGGGAGAAGCCCATGGTCAATGCGGCGTGCCAGCACATGCCTGAGACAGACGATGAGACAGAAAGATGAGCGTGTGACGCCTGAGGGTGTTATATAATACTGGCACCGTTTGGCCAATGCGCCTTGTAACCCCCAAGGGAAATTTTCCTGTGCTATCCATCGAAGAGGCCCAGCTAAAACTGAAAGATATCCGGCTGGCGGTGTCCATTGAAAAGGAACACCGTTACGTGGATGTGCAGGGGCGCAAAAAAACGTTCTCCCGCTTTATGTGCGACACCCTGAAAGAAATACCCCCGCTGATGCTGGGGGAAGAAGCGGGGCTGGATGCGTTGCGCCGCAAGTTTGAAAACTACCCGTTTATGGATCTCAGTGGGCGTATTACCGCACTGGAAAACATAGAGCGCTTTTTGGCGCATATCGCCCAAAGCGCCGCTTCTCAGCGCAAAACAGCCACCCTGCAATCCAAGGCGGGCGGGCAATCGATTCACGATATGGACGTGAAATTCCTGAAAGGGGTGGGCCCCAAACTGGCTCAATTGCTGGGCATGGTTGGCATTCAAACCGTAGAAAACCTGTTGTACTACTTCCCCCGCCGTTATCTGGATTACAACAACCGGGTCAAAATTCTGGAGCTGAATCAGGGGGAGGATGTTACCGTTATTGGCACCATTCGCACCGTAAGCGCCTATAAAACCAAGACCGGTTTATCCATTTTGAGTTTGGTAATTACCGATGAAACGGGCATGATGGCCGCCAACTGGTTTTTGGGTAAACTCAGCCAGGCCTCGCTGGAAGTACAGAAGGATCGCTACCCCAAGGGGGCCGATGTCATGCTATCTGGCAAAGTGAAATGGGATACCTATAAAAAAATTCCGGCCATGGATCGCCCTCAGCTGGAAATTTTAAGTTATCAGGATGCCAGCGGGGTTCAGGAAAACGATTCCATTCATGCGGGACGCATTGTGCCCATTTACGCCCTTACCGAGGGGCTGAACCTGCGCTTTTTACGCAAGGCTATTTATCAGGCATTGCAGGATCATCTGGACAGCATCATTGATCCCATGCCGCCCGCTATTTTGCGGCAATACGGGTTGATCTCCCTAAAAGAAGCCCTGCGCCAAATTCATTTTCCCGAAACCCGTGCCTTGGCCACTCAGGCCCGAGAGCGGCTGGTGTTTGATGAACTGTTTTATGTGCAACTCCGGCTTTCTCTCATTCGTCAGCAGTACAAGCGCACCATTAAGGGCCTGAACTTAACTTACAAAGAAGGCGGCTACGCCCAGCAGTTACGGGCCTTGTTGCCCTTTGATTTAACCGGGGCGCAAAAGCGGGTTTGGGCCGAAATTTCTAGCGATATTGCCTCGGATGAACCCATGTACCGCATGCTGCAAGGCGATGTGGGCAGTGGTAAAACTATTGTGGCCATTTTAACCTTGCTGGCAGCGGTAGAAAACGGCTATCAGGGCGCTTTAATGGCCCCTACCGAAATTCTGGCCGAGCAGCATTATCGCAAGTGTCTGGAGTGGTTGACCCCTTTGGGCCTTCGGGCTGGCTTGTTTGTGGGCAAGTCAGGCGCTCGGGAGCGACGAGAATTGAGACAAGCCTTGCTGAACGGGCAAATTCATGTGGCGGTTGGCACCCACGCCCTGATTCAGGATGACGTGGAGTTTGCCAAGCTGGGCATCGTGGTGGTGGATGAGCAGCATCGCTTTGGGGTTCGTCAGCGCACCTTGCTGAAAGGCAAAGGCCAGCACCCGGAAATGTTAACCATGACTGCCACCCCCATTCCCCGTTCGTTGGCCATGACCTTGCACGGGGATTTGGACGTGTCCATTCTGGACGAGTTGCCACCGGGGCGCACTCCCATCCAAACCAAACTGCTGACCCATTCCCAAATCGGCCAAGGTTACCAGCTTATCCGGCAGGAAATTCTTAAAAAGCGGCAAGCTTATATTGTGTTTCCTTTAATTGAAGAGTCCGAAACGTTATCCGCCAAGGCGGCCACTACCGAAGCGGAGCGGCTGCAACAGGAAGTGTTTCAGGATTTACGCATTGGGTTGCTGCACGGCAAAATGCGCCCGGAAGAAAAAGAGGCGGTCATGAGCCGCTTTGCGGCAGGGGATCTGGATATTCTGGTCAGCACCACCGTGGTGGAAGTGGGGGTGGATGTGCCGAACGCCACTGTGATGATTATTGAAAACGCTGATCGCTTCGGGCTGTCTCAGTTGCACCAGTTGCGGGGGCGGGTGGGGCGGAGCAGCCATCAATCCTATTGTGTGCTGGTGTCCGATAGCAAGACCGAAACCACCTTAACCCGCCTGGGTATTTTGACGGAAAGCGAAGACGGCTTTTATATTTCGGAGCGGGATTTGGAATTGCGGGGACCGGGCGAGTTTTTGGGGACTCGTCAAAGCGGGCTGCCGGATTTTGTGCTGGCCGATTTAATTGAGGATAAAGACACCCTGGAAAAAGCCCGCAAGGCTGCCTTTGCCCTGGCCGCGGAATCGGATTCCCTCAGCCAATATCCGCAATTGCGGGACATGGTTTTTCAAAAAACCGAGGATACCTTTAGCATTTTAGGCTCTGGCTAAGATTAGGCGGTAATTTCGGGATGCGCACGGGCCGGATCTACATGGCGTTCCCGAATTTCAGCCAGCAAGCCCGCAGAGGCGGCCTCGATCAAATCCAGTACCACGTCAAAGCCATCCGCCCCGCCATAGTAAGGATCAGGCACTTCTTTCAAATTCAGTTGCGGGGCAAAATCCAGAAAATAATGCACTTTATGCTGATGCTCGGCGGGACAATGCCCGATGACGTGCGCGTGGTTGACCCGATCCATCACCAGAACATAATCGTACTGGATACAATGTTCGGCTTTAAAATGCTGGGCCCGATGCTCGCTTAAATCAATGCCCCGGCTTTGGGCTGCGGCATGCGAGCGTTTATCCGCCGGACGGCCCACATGGTAATCGTGGGTGCCAGAGGAGGCCACTTCAATATAATCCCGCAGGCCACTGGTTTGGGCCATGTAGTGGAATACTGCTTCTGCCGATGGGGAGCGGCAAATGTTGCCCATGCACACAAACATTACTTTTACCTTGTCTTGCGGGGTTCTCAAGGGTTGAGTCATGGCCGGTGTTCCTCCCTCTCTCTGCGGTCTGTGTTAAGGGTTGGTTCTCATGGATTCTGTTTGCAGGCTCATCGCATGTCATTTGAATGAACCTCCTTCATTTTACCTGAATCGTCAATCCCACTAAAATGGCAATCTTAAAAGTGGCTGCGTAAACAACCGTTGCGAATCGGGCTTTGGAATAGGTTTCAACGGTTGCTCTGTTATATGATAGATACATATAACCTGTTTTGGATAGGGAGAGTTTTGGTATGAAGGTTTTAATTTCCGGGGCTTCCGGGTTGGTTGGCTCCGAATTGATTCATGAATTAAAGCGTCAGGGACATCAGCCGGTGCGTTTGGTGCGTCGCAAGGGGTTAACCAGCGATCCTGAAATTACTTGGGATATTAACGCAGGCAAGCTGGATGCCCAGCAACTGCATGACATTGACGCGGTGATCCATCTGGCGGGTGAAAACATTGCCGGGGGCCGCTGGAGCGATGAACGCAAGCAGAAAATTGTGGAAAGCCGGGTTAAAGGAACACGTTTGATTGCAGAAACGCTGGCCAAGCTGGATCATCCGCCCAAGGTGTTTATCTGCGCCTCTGCGGTTGGATTTTACGGCAACCGGGGCGATGAAGTGCTGAACGATGTTAGTGGCAAGGGCAGCGGCTTTTTGGCCGACACCTGCAAACAGTGGGAAGACGCTTGCCAGCCCGCTCGTGATAAAGGCATTCGGGTGGTTAACAGCCGCTTTGGTATTATTTTAAGCCCCAAGGGTGGCGCGCTGAAGGCCATGTACTGGCCCTTCAAGCTGGGCATGGCGGGCGATTTGGGCAACGGAAAACAGTACATGAGCTGGATTGCGCTGGAAGATGTAGTGGGCGCCTTGGCCCATATGCTGACCCATGACGATTTAAAAGGGCCGGTCAATGTGGTGTCTCCCAACCCGGTGACCAATCACCAGTTTACCGATGCCATGCGTAAAGCGGTAATTTGCCCCATGTTGCCCATGCACTACTGGACGCCGCCTGCCCCGGCATTTGCGGTAAAAGCGGTATTGGGCGAAATGGCCGATCAGTTGCTGCTGGCCAGTCAACGGGTACAGCCGGTGGCCTTGCTGGGCAGCGGCTACACCTTCCGCCAGCCTGAGCTGAAAGCCGCTCTGGACAGCCTGTTGTAAGCTCAAAAAACTATAATTACAGCCCCAGCAGCCCACTCCAAAGCAGCATACTGCCTTGGGATAACAGGGTGGCGCCGCCCCAGAAGAAAGCTCTGGCGGCTGGAATGGAAAACAGAATGAACACCACCATAAACCCGGCGTTGCCCATGCTTTGAAAAAAGCTGCGGGTGCCGGGTAAAAAGCTGCTGATAATACTGTGACCATCCAGCGGTGGAATGGGGATTAGGTTAAACAGAAAAAAGGCGGCGTTGGCCATGGCGGCCAATCTGAAAAAACGGAGCAGGTTCATTTGCAAGGCGCTGGCGGATTCGCCCATGGCGCTCATCAACAGCAGGGCCGCCAAGCCGGAAAGGGCCATGATTAGCAAATTGGCGAAAGGCCCCGCAAAAGCCACCAGCGCATCCCCGTAGGTGTGGCGAAACCGGCTGGGATTCACCGGGCATAGGCCCCAGCACATGCCCGTTAGCATTAATACCACCAGCGAAGCCCCGCCCATGTGTTTTAGTGGGTTGAGAGTGAAATATCCGGCGTCTTTGGCGGTGGAATCACCTTCCCAATAGGCCGCCAAGGCGTGAAACAGTTCGTGCAGGCAAACAGAGCCAGCGGCAATGATCACCCACCAGAAAAAATACTGGGCATCGCTAAACAGATATTGAATAAACATGGCAGCCTCTGACTATAAAAGGGTTTGACTGTAGAATGCGGGGTTTTGTTTCCGCTTTGTCAAAAAATACATTGTAAATACCAAAAACCCGATCCGGGGATCGGGTTTTTAAATCTGAAAAAAAGCTGGGGGCAAATCGGCTAACTAGAAGCCTATTTGCTGCTTTTGCTCTCTTTGTAGGCAACGTGGCGGCGCAAGGTGGGATCGTATTTTTTGATTTCCATCCGCTCCGGGTTGCTTCTTTTGTTTTTAATGGTGTGGTATTCGTGGTCGCTCTCGCTGCTTTTCAGCGTAATGTGAGCGCAGCCTTCGCCTTTTTTTGCCATGGGGGAGATTCCTTAAACTGAGGGTTGCGTGGATCTATATTAAATCAACCACGGGGGGAGTCAAGAGAAGCTGAAAGGGGGCGTTACATAGTTTCAAGCAGGCGGCCCGCTGGGCAAGGCATCCCCACGCTTCCTTGCTTCTCCGTTCGCCTCCCTTCAGCCTCGGGCCAAGGCTCCCCCTTTCAACTTACGGGGGAGTTGCGTACAATAAAGAGGCACACGAGAAAACACAAAATTGGTTAAGGCGGGCTGGATACAATGGTAAAAGCGGAGTTTCACAAGCTGGGCGTGATTGGGGCCGGAGTCATGGGGCAGGCGCTCATTCAGGGCTTAATGCGTAAACAGATGGTGACCCTTAAAAACGTGTGGGCCGCCGCTAAAACGGAAGCCTCCTGTGAAAAAATCCGGGCCGAATTGGGCATTACCGCCTTAACCAACTATAACGATCGCTTGGCGGATACCGATGTGTTGTTGCTGTGCGTAAAGCCCAACGGCATTAAGGGAGTTCTGGAAAAGCTGAAAGCGGGTGGGCTGAAGCCCGATACTCTTATTATTTCCATTGTGGCCGGGGCCACCATTGAAACCATGGAAAACACGCTGGCTACCGAAAACCCCGTGATTCGGGCCATGACCAATACCCCTTGCACGGTGGGACAGGCTATGACCACCATTTGCGGCGGCACCCACGCTACCCAAAAGCACCTGGCCATTGCCCAGCAAATTTTTGACGCCGTGGGCATCTGCATGGAACTGGATGAAAGCCATTTTAACGCGGTGACCAGTTTAGCCGGAAGCGGCCCCGCCTATGTGTTCCTGATTATGGAAGCCTTGGCCGATGGGGGCGTTCGGGTGGGCTTGCCCCGAGAGGCGGCTTTAAAGATTGTGTCTCAAACCCTGTTGGGGGCGGCTACCATGGTTCAGCAATCCGGTCGGCACCCGGCGGCCCTGAGAGACGATGTGACCACCCCTGCCGGTTGCACCATTGGGGCGCTTTTAACCATGGAAGACGGAAAAATTCGCTCGGTGCTGGCCCGTGCCGTGGAAGAGGCTACCAAAATCGCTGGAAATTTAGGGAAAGAGAAAAAATAAGCCGCTATTGACGGCGTTTACAAGCGTTTGATTGTTTGGGAGATTTAGGATTATGAACACCGATACCGCCAATGCCACCCTGTCCACTCAGGAATTGATTAACCTGGAGGAGCAATACGGGGCCCACAATTACCACCCGCTGGATATTGTGATTGATCATGCCGAGGGTTGCTGGGTTTATGATGTGGACGGCAAGAAGTATCTGGACTGTCTCAGTTCCTACTCGGCCCTCAATCAGGGGCATTGCCACCCTCGCATTCTCAGTACGCTCATCGAGCAGGCGGCCAAGGTCACTTTGACGTCTCGGGCCTTTCGCAACAACCAGTTGCCGCTTTTATACAAGGCCCTCAGCGACATTTCCGGCCTAAGCAGGGCCTTGCCCATGAACTCCGGGGCTGAAGCTTGCGAAACCGCCATTAAAATGGCCCGCAAGTGGGGTTATAAGGTGAAGGGAATTCCTGAAAATCAGGCGGAAATTATTGTTTTTGAAAATAATTTCCACGGGCGCACCATCAGCATCATCAGCTTTTCTACCGAACACCAGTACAAAGACGGTTTTGGGCCGTTTACACCGGGCTTTAAAATTATTCCATACGATGACATTGAAGCGGTGAAAAACGCCATTAACCCCAATACCTGCGCCATTTTTATTGAACCCATTCAGGCCGAAGCCGGTATTTTAATTCCCAAGGAAGGATATCTTAAGCAAATTTCGGAGCTGTGCCAGCAGAACAACGTGTTGTTTATTGCCGATGAAATCCAGACCGGCCTGGGGCGTACCGGCAAAATGTTCGCCTTCCAGCACGAGAACATTCAGCCCGATGTGATTGTAGTGGGCAAGGCTCTGTCGGGGGGCTTCTATCCTGTTTCGGCGGTCATGGCCAATGATTCGGTGATGGGCGTTTTCAACCCCGGCGATCATGGCAGTACCTATGGCGGTAACCCCCTGGGTTGCGCGGTGGCCCGCACTGCGCTGGAAGTGCTGAAAGATGAAAATCTGGTGGAGCGTTCCGCCACGCTGGGCAAAAAATTTCTGGCCGAGCTAAAAAACATTCAAAGCCCCCGCATTGTGGAAGTTCGAGGCCGGGGCCTGTTGATTGGCATTGAGCTGAATACCAAGGCCCGCCCTTTCTGCGAAGCGTTGAAAGCGGAAGGCGTATTGTGCAAGGAAACCCACGATTATGTGATTCGTTTTGCCCCGCCCCTGGTGGTAAGCGAAGCGGATTTGGACTGGGCTTTGGTCCGCATTAAAAAAGTCATCGAAAGTTTTTCATAGCGCTTTTCATATCCCCTACAGATTGGACCCCCATCCCCATGAGTAAAACCTGCCAGAATCACGATCACCACCACGATGATGATCATCATCCGCCTCATGGGGATTCCCCTCCACACGATCATGTCCATGACGATCATCACCATGGGCATCATGGGGGGCATTCTCACTTGTCGCTGGCGCTTTCGGCCCGCCACTTCAAGGTGTTGCAATGGGTGTTTGGCTTAACCTTCCTCTATTTAATCGTGGAAGTGGTGGGCGGTATTGCCTCTGGCAGTTTGGCTTTGCTGGCCGATGGTTTTCATATGTTCGCCGATTCGGCGGCCATTGGGCTGTCTCTGTTTGCGGCCTGGTTATCGCATCGTCCGGCTCCGGCCCATCGCACTTTTGGGTATCAGCGGGTGGAAATTTTAACCGCCTTTGTGAATGCCTTGCTGCTGGTGGCCATGGGGCTGTTTATTCTGTGGGAAAGTTACGATCGCTTTCAGCAACCAGAGCCGATTAAGGCTAACCTGATGATGGTGGTGGCCTTTGGGGGGCTGATTGTTAACATTATTTCCGCCAAGCTGTTGCATGCCGATCACCAGCATAACCTGAATATTAAAGGCGCTTATTTGCATGTGCTGGGCGATTTACTGGGTTCCATCGGCGCTGTGCTGGCTGGCGCCCTGATTTGGGCCTTTGGCTGGTCCTGGGCCGATCCGGTCATCAGTTGCGGAATTGCCCTGTTGATTATTTTCAGCGCCTATGGCCTGCTGCGCGATTCCGTCAATGTGTTGCTAGAAGGTTGCCCCAGCCATATTGATATCGCGGAAATAGAAGCGGAAATATTGGGTTTTGAAGGGGTGAGCGCCATTCACAACCTGCATGTGTGGAATATCAACATGCAACAAGCCCTTTTAACTGCGCATATTGAGGTGAAACCGGAAGCCTACAGTGGCGAGACCCTGAACCGGGTTCAGCATGCCCTGAAAGAGAAATTTGGATTGACCCACGTGACCTTGCAGCTGGAAGTGGCCTGAAACAGGGTGACGGACTATGCCAATCCGAACAGGACCGTTTGGACAGGCAATTTGTGAATCGGCTTTGCTTTTATTGTTAACAAGTCAAAATTATTGAATGGATCGTATTTAATTTAACCTGTTTTATTTAATCGCTAGGATTTTTGATCAAATGAATTCAATCAGTGGGATTTCCAGTCGTCCAGGTTCTGTTCAGTTTGGCAAAAACTATGTGCCAGAACCAGAACCAGAGCAACCCAGTGTACCGCGGCGGCTTGCACCAAGGAGTTTACTGGATGCCTTTAACCGCGTTGCCAATGGACCTGAACTCTCTCGGGCCGACAATTTGATGGCAATTGAGTCCCAGAATCTTTTTGACACTGATCGTGTCGTTGTTGAATACAGCCGCGCAGAACAGAACCGTCGTAGAACTGAAGATGGGGGTGTGTTAGCCCCGGAAGGTTCATGGTTTTCTGATGATTCGGACGATGATGAGCCTAATGAATCCATTGATTCTATTTTTCGGTCCTCTGCAGGAGCGGCTAGAGCCAGAACCGAAGAGCCTGCCAATAATCCCTTCTTGTCCGGTCTTACAGCTTTGAGAGCCAGTACGCATCGTGAGCAACCTCGCATTAGTCCCTTGCGCATTAACCCTGCGCAAAATCGTGGCAGAGCTGCTTTGGCACACGTTGAGGAAGAGTCGACCCCTAACAGGTTTAGAAGTCTTGGTATTCCTTCTCTGAGCCCGCCCTGGCGGCCGCAGGCGGACTTGTCCAATCGCCGCCGAAATGATCTGGAAGCAAGAATGCGCCACAATTATCAAAATCGGGATTCCTCCAGCTAACCCCGTCTTTTACTGGCCCTGAAGGCTGGAAAGATACTCATACAGTGCGTGAACTTCAGCGTCGGGTAGCTCCTGTGCGCTGAATTTTCGCATCATGGAGGACGTGGGCTGGCGCAGCAAGGCCCGGAAGGTTTCTTCCTGTTTGAGGGTGGGGGAATTCAGAACTACGACGTTGGGACCAGGCGGATCTCCGGCTCCCTGATGGCAGGACACGCACTGGCTTAGAAAAATTTGCTGCCCTTGAGACATGGGGGCCACGGGTTGAGTGGTGGTTTCCGGTTTGGCGCAAGCGGAAAGAAAAAGCAGGGTGCTTAACAGGGGGAGGCAAAGTCGGGTCATGAAAGGCTCCTGATCATGAAATGCATTTTGACATTTTGAATGAAAATGATGGGCAACAAGTGCCTGTTTAGCATAGTACAGCTTTTACGGGAGGGCAAACCGGGGCTGGAGCAGAAGGGCTGGCTTGGGTTTGGATAGGGTCACCGGTTTTCAGGCTGAATTCCGTCATTGAATTGCCGGGGCGTTGGCTTATAATAATTGAAGGAATAAAGGTGAGATTGGGGGATGCACTGGTATGCCGATGCTGATTGGGGTTTTGGTCGTCATGGCAATGATGTACCAGTTGTTTTTTCGCTATGATACCTGGTCCAGCGATGAAAAGCCGGACGTGCGTTACGAGCATGACAACCTGACCGGGGAAACGCGCGTTTTAAAGCCCGGTGCCAGAACCAGCGTGTTTGCCCGTATTATTGGCTCGGGTGATGGCGGAGAGCGGGAAACCGAAGGCCGCTTTTTAGAGCCTTTGGAAGAAGTGCCAGTGGTGGAATCCCCAGCGGTTGAAACGGCATCGCTGGCCTCTTCATCAGGCTTGCAAAGCTCGGCTGAACTGAATCCGGCGGATATTGATCTGAAAAATCCGGTTCACCTTGAAAAAGTGGCTCGCCCGGTTCCCGTTCCCCGAGAGGTGGTGGTGGCCAGTTCCGCTCCGCCGGTGCCGGGGGGAAATATTGCCTCTGATCGTGGAAATGGCCCTTTTGCGGTTCGGCAAATTGATCTGGATCAGGATGGGGTGAATGAGGAGATTATTCAGAACGCCGAACAATCCGATGGGTTGCTGGATATTTCCATTGTGAAAAACGGGCGGGAAATTTTCTTTGGACGGGGACAGCAAATTTCCCTGCTGCCCACCCGCAACCGGGGATGGGCGGATATTGCCCTGAAAATGGGAACACAAACCCTGCAAGTGTTTCGCTACGATATTCGCTCTTCTGCCTATCGGGCTTTAAATGAGCATTCATGAGCCAAATAATAACAGACAGAAGGAGCGCCTGATGGCCTGCCCAACGGTTTCCTTGTCGCGGGTGGATATTGAAAATCAATTAAATGATCTTCCCGACTGGATTTTTAATCAAAATGCTCTGGAACGGGTGTATGAGGGCAAAAACTACCTGGATGCCCTGCAAAAACTGAACGCCATTGCCCAACTGTCAGAAGCGGCCGATCATCACCCGGATTTAAGCTTGAACTGGAAGAAACTGACCATTCGCTACTGGACGCATACCGCCCAAGGGGTGAGCGATCTGGACTTCAAGCTGGCCCATCAGGCGGAACATGCCTTGCGGACTTGAGCGGGTTGCCCTTGCCTGTCAGCCTTGAAAGAGGGTGGTTTAACTTTCGGCCCCGGCCCAATCAAGCCCATGAAGCAGGGCAGCATTCTAATTACAGGTAAATTCAATGCCCTTTTGGCGCTATGCTTCATGCTGACCTGGGCTATGGGTGTTATATAATAGGCTACACCAGCTTGGATAGAGCTTGATAAATGCAGTTAGAGGCTACCATCATGCAAACGCGTTCTGATTTTTTACCCACTGTTCGTACCCGTGTTTGGGCCTTTAGCACCTTGCTGACACTGGCCTTCAGCGTTTGCGTCAGTTCGTCTCTGGTGGGCTGGGCACAACCCACCAATGCGCCTACCCCCTACGATGTACCGGATGATTACAGCAGCAGTGGGGACTTGGATCAATACGCCCGGTTTTCCCAACAGGGCAGCGATGCCTTTAATAAAGGCCAGCTGACGCAATCTATCGAATCGTTTGAACGGGCCTTAACCGTTGCGCCTGCCCCCAGTTTGCCGGTGGTGTATAACAATTTGGCGGTTGTGTATATTAAGCGTGGTAATTATTATCACGATAAACAGCGCCAGGATCAGAACGCGCTTAGTGATTTTCGCAAAGCCTACTTTTATCTGGAGTCCGCATGGCCAGAAGGGATGGAGCGCAAGCCCCTGCATGAAAAAAACCGGCTGGTGGCCAAAGACAATTTAAACATTGCCTATCGCAATTTGAATATTAATGCCGCTGATAAAAACAGGCATTTGGATATGGCCAAGCAACTGAGGTTGCAGGGTAAGTTCCCGGAAGCCATTGTGGAATATGGCTTGGCGCTGGATCTGGATAAAAACGATTCGGCCACCGCCAAGGCTCTGGGTGATTTATTTACGGTGGTGAATTTGCCGGAAAAATCCAAGCGCTATTACTCGCTTGCGGTGAAAGATAGCGGCAGTGCCATTGGTGGGAATGCGGAAACCCTGGTGCAGCTGGGCAACGCCCAGTATAAAACCGGAGAAATTGACAAGGCCGTGGTGAACTTTGACAAGGCGCTGACCGTGGACCCGGATAACGTGAGCGCCTTAAATATGCTGGAAAAAATTTGGCAAAATGAAATTAAATTTAACCCCAGCAGCGTTTTGGGACACGCCAATTTAGGCAGCGTTTTTCAGAAAAAGCGCATGTACGAGCAAGCCTATCAGCAGTACAACGCCGCTGAGCATTTTTCGGAAATGGATCGCAACACCCCGTTTGAGGTGAAAAAAATGATCCGTTTGAATATGGGCACCTTGTTCCAGCAGCAAAAGCAGCATCAAAAGGCATTAAGCGCCTACAATACCGTGTTGCAGGTAGAACCCAATCATTTGCTGGCCAATTTTTACAAGGCCACGTTGCTACAAGATACGGGCAATGCGGATGGGGCCATTGAGGGCTACAACAAGGTGTTAACCGTGGACCCCAACTACCGGCCCGCTCAGGAAAAAATGCTGGCCCTGATCAAACAACAGTCTGATCCGGGTAAGGTGGCCGCCGGGTTGCGCAAGTACGCCGATCGCTTTGCGAGTAACGCCACGGTGCAGGCTCAAATTGGCGAAGAGTTTCACGATCGCAAGGATTTGGAGGCTGCTGCGTTTTTCTACAAACGGGCCTTAGCCATTAACCCCAAGCAGGCCAGCGCCTGGGCCAACTTAGGGGCTATTTATCAAACGCAGGGCAAGGGGCAGGAAAGCGCGGATGCCTTCCAGAAAGCCCAAGCCCTGGAGCCGGAAAACGAAACCTTTAAGTCGTTGGCGCAAAGTTCAGCCCAAGGGCTGGGTTATCAGGCCTATCAGCAGGCCGTTCAATTACAACGGGAAGGCAAAACCCAGGAGGCGTTGCCGTTGTTTAAAAAAGCGCTGATGAGCAACGATACCCCTGAAATTCACGCTGCTTACGGCATTAGCCTGCAAACCGCCGGGCAGCTGGATGCGGCCATTGCCGAGTACCAGAAAGCCATGAGTCAGGATGCCAATACCGCCGATTACGCCTACTATTTGGGTACGGCTTACCACCAGAAAAAAGACTTGCCCAAGGCGCAGGCCGCTTACCAAAAGGCGCTGAGCTTGCGGGCCGGATACCCGGAGGCCCAGCAGGCGCTGGCTTCCATTAATTTGCAGGGCGCCTCTCAGGATTTGGAAAACGCCATTGAAGCTTATAACGGCAAACGCTATCCTCAGGCGCTCAGTCTGGTGAATCAGGCTTTGGCCAAAAACAATCAGGATGCCATGGCCCATTACTATAAGGGCTTGATTCTGGACGGGCAGAAAAAACCGTCTCTGGCCGCCCAGAGTTATCGTGACGCCATTAAATACAACGCCGACTTTACCGATGCCTACTATGCGCTGGGCGTTGCCCTGGATACCGCCAAAGACACCACCGGGGCCAAAAGCGCCTTTGAGCGCTTCATTGGTTTATCCGGGACTAATGATACTGAAGATGACTTTGTGAAATATGCCCGAGAGCGGGTGAAGGCCATTCCGTAACCCGCAAAAAAGCAGGGCCTGGGTTGGCCCTGCTTTTTTGCGATGAGATGGAACACCTATTGTGCTGACCCAAACGGGAGCGATGTTTAAACGGGTACCTGTTCGCTGGCTGGTGCGAACTGAAGCGTTTGGGTTTCTGAAGCCACCGGCTTTTTCTGGAACAGGTAGTGCGATACCATCCATTCATCCCCGTTTTTATAGCCCCACAGTTCCGCACAGGCCAGGAAAAACACTTTCCAGTACACCCACCATTTTTTGAGCTGATCCGGGCCATAGGTGGCACTCAGAATGGTTTCTACCTGAGCGCGATGCGTGTACATATTTTCGGCCCAGGCGTTGGCGGTTTTTTCATAGTGAGTGCCGTTTACAATCCACTGGTTAATAATGCTTAAATCCTTCTGGAAATATAGCAGTAAATCGTTAGAAGGCATGGTGCCGCCGGTGAAGAAGTAGCGGGTCAGCCAGTCGGTGCCGTCTTTGTCTTCGTAATGATAGGCAAAGGTGGGGTGGGTGAAAATATGCACAAACAGCTTGCCTTCGGGCTTTAGCCAACCACTGATTTTGGCCAGCAGCTTTTCGTAGTTTTTCATATGCTCAAACATTTCAACCGATAAAACCCGATCGAATTGGCGATCGGTTTCAAAGTGAACGATGTTGGCGGTTAAAATTTCCAGGTTGTTAAAGCCTCTGGCCTTGGCCTGAGCATCAATATACGCCTTTTGAGAATGAGAGTTGGAAACCCCCACAATGTTGGCCTTGGGGTATTTTTCGGCCAGCCACAAAGACAACGAACCCCAGCCGCATCCCAGCTCCAGAATGGTTTGCCCATCCTGCACATCGGCCCGTTCACAGGTGAGGCCCAACATAATTTCTTCCGCTTCCGCCAGGGTGCGGGTGGTTTCGTGCCAGTAGGCGCTGCTGTATTTTTTGCGAGGCCCCAGCACTAGATCAAAAAACTCACTGGGTACTTCGTAATGCTGCTCGTTGGCGGCATCGGTTTCAATGGCAATGGGGCTGCGTTTCAGCTCTTCCACAAATTGAATCAGCGATTGTTGCCGGGCTTGCCAGGAGGGCTTGCTCTCTTCTTTTACCTTTTGGGCCAGCATATTGCGAATGCCCCAGCGAATGAGCGGGTCGGGCAAGCGATCGGTTTCTAGCAGGTTATAAATCCACATGGGTTGTTGTCCTTGTTATATTTTCTAAGTTTGGGTTGGGTTCTGCTTGGGGAACCACGGAAAAAAGGCGCTGGTGGTTTGCTGATACTGGCGGTAGGCTTCTCCCTTGGTTTTTAGGGCCTGAGCCTCAGTGGCCGCTACCCCGGTCATTTTGGTCAGGAAAAACAGCATGAGCAAGGGGCTGTAAAGGGTCAGCCAACCACCGGGACTGGCCAGCGCAAACAGATAGTAGCCCAGCCATTGCAGCCATTCAAAAAAGTAGTTGGGATGCCGGGAATAGGCCCACAGTCCGCTTTGGCAAACTTTGCCCTTATTTTCGGGTTGTTGCTTAAAGGCGCTGAGTTGCTGATCGGCAATGGCTTCAAACAAGGCCCCCACGGCCCACAGCCCAAGGCCCGCCCATTCAATGGGCATAATTTGGGGCAAGGGATTGATGGCCGAAAAGGCAAAGGGGCTGGACACAATCAGCATTAAGGCACCCTGAAACAAAAACACCCCAAAAAATAACCAGGGCGATTTTTGGGGACCCCATTCTTCTCGGAGTACATGGTAGCGGCCATCTTCTTCCGGGTGGTGGGCGATGACCCGGCGCAGTAAAAACCAGGCCAAACGCCAGCTACTCAGGGTGGCCATGGTCAGCATCAGCGCTTTGCGTAACACAAAGCCATCGCCCAGCAAAAAGTAGGTGGCAGCAATCAGGCTAAAACCGAAGGCCCAGGCCACATCCACAATCCCCGCATTTTTAAGGGGGTTGGCAATGGCGGTGACCACCAGCATCATGGCCAGAATGACCAGAGCGGCCCAGCCTATTAAAGGCATTAAACTGAAGAGTTCCGGCATGGCGTTTATTTCCTAGGTTGGCTGGGATGCGGTTATCTCAGCATACTGGGCAATCACAGGCTTTTATTCCGGTTTCAACAACACATCTTTGGCGGAAGCGGTGGTGGGCAGGCGGAACAGCACAATCAGCATGTAAGCGGCCATGGCCACGTTGCCCAAACCCATTACCAGCAGAAACCACAAAATGCGGCTGAGCCAGGAGGATTCCCGGTAGCAGACCCACCAGTAAAAAACAAAAAACGCGAAATAGGTATCGTACAAGGTGGCAATAAACCACGGATCACCGGTGACGGGCGCCGGAATTTGAAACAGGGATTCCTGTAAGCAGGCCCACACCACCACCGTGGTTTGGGTAATAAATACCAGTAAAAACCAGAGTCTTAAGGCCCAGATCAACATCGTTTCATCTCCTACGGTTGACTTTTTTACTAGAGTGCTTGCCACAGGCTGAGGTTGTTGGGATTGGTGTAAACGGCCTGTACCACGCTAATGTTACGCATTCTGAAGGCGGCCTTGCAATACATCAGGTAGTAATTCCACTTGCGAATAAAGCGCTCGTCAAAGCCTTGTCTGCGAACTTCGGGCAGATTGGCGTTGAAGGCGTCGTGCCACAGTTGCAGGGTTTTGGCGTAACTGTTGCCCATGTCTTCCAGTTGGTGCAAAAACAAATGGCCGGTTTGATTAATGGCCTGATTCACCCGCCCCACCGAAGGCAACAGGGAACCGGGAAAAATGTGTTTCTGGATAAAATCCACGTTGTTTTTCAACAGTTCATACCGGCTATCGGGGCAGGTAATGTATTGAATGCCCAGCAAGCCGTCTGGCTTCAGCAATTTTGAGCATTGGGCGAAATAGGTATTCAGGTAGGCGTCTCCCACCGCTTCCAGCATTTCCACCGATACGATTTTATCGAACTGTCCGCGAATGTTTCGGTAATCTTGCAGGTGAACGGTGATTTGATGACTCAATCCGGCGGTTTCAATGCGCTGTTTGGCGAAGTTGAACTGCTCCTGAGAGATGGTGACCGTATCAATGTGGCAGCCGTATTGGGTGGCCATATAAACCGCAAAGCCGCCCCAGCCGGTGCCAATTTCCAGCACCCGATCGCCGGGTTTTAGCTGCACTTTTTGGCAAAGCGCTTCGTATTTACTCAGTTGCGCTTCTTCCAGCGATTGCTCCGGGTGGGTAAAGCGGGCCGAGGAATAAGTGAGAGAGGGGTCCAGAAAAATTTTGAAAAAATCGTTTCCCAAATCATAATGCTCGTGAATGTTTTTTTGGCTGTTATCTACGTTATTAGAGCGCAACAAGTGGTAAAGTCGGTTGATTTTTCCCAGCAGGTTGACCCAGAAAGCCTTGTTTTTAGAGCCTTCCAGCACCGTTGAATTTTCGATGTTCAGGATAAACCAGCACACCACGGCTTCCAGATCGGGGGTGTCCCACTCGCCATCCAGATAGGCTTCCGCAAAGCCAATATGGCCAAACTGGATAATGCGCTTAAAGCACCGTTCATCCCGCACTTGAATCACGGCCTGAAAGTCGCTGTGGGGTTCTTTGCCAATGGTGGACGCACTGCCGTCGGGAAACCGTAGGGTCAGCTGTCCCCGATGCATTCCCGATAACAGGTTGAATACCATGCGGGCCGACCATGACAAGTTTTTAGGAGGCTCGTTTTTCAGCCCGTGGGGCAAGCCTTGTGGGGGAGGATTGCTGGTGGATGCATCCTGCTTGAGTTCCGGTGGTGCGTTCATGGGGTTACCTCATTTTCCGCGTAATAGATTTGCAAATCAGGTCGGGGCCTCAGCACGTTTCGTTGCTCAAACAGCCGATCTTCTTTTAGGTGCAACGGTACTTTTTTAAGCCAAAGCACCAGTGCGTGTAAGTGAATCAAGGCAGTCACCTGCCAGGTGATGAGGGGATAGCGCAGGGTTAACCGCCATAAATGGGCATCGCTCAGGGGGATTTTTTTACCGCTAAAGCCACTGCGCAAAACTGTTTCTTCTCCGGCATGGCTGGAAACGGTGCAGTGTATGCTTTTCCCCGGTACGGACATGCCAAAGCGAAACTGTTGATCCAGCTTGGAATAAGGAGAGACATAAAAATGTTTAACCACTTCGCTAAAAAAGCCCTGCGATTCGTTTTCATGGCGGTTGAGGGCGGGGAAAATTTTCATTTCCCGAAAGGTATTTTCTACCTGGGCCAAGCTGCCCAGACATTGGCCCGCCGGGTTAAAAGCAAAAAACAGGCTAATGGGATTAAACACATAACCCAGGGTTCTGACATTGGCCAGTAAGGAAATTTTCTCAATGGGTTCCTGCAATCCGGCTTGCCGGAATGCCTGAATGGCTCGCTCTTTTAAGCTGCCGGTGGGTTGCAGGGGCATATGATCGGAGGCTTTAAACTGGTACAGGGCCGGTTTTTCAATGTTAAACAAACGAAACCGATTGGCCAGTGTTTGCAGTTCATCCAAATCCAGATAAAAGAAAAAGCAACGATTGGTAAAGGCGTGTTTTTTGGGGGTCAGTCGTTCATGAAAAATGGCGCATTCATACAGACAAGAGTTCAACGCTTCCAAGACAAGGCCCCCAGCAAAAAGGTGCTTAAATCCACGGCGGAGGTAAAGGCGTCTTCATGAAAACCAAATCTGAAATAGCTGCCGCAGAAATAAATGCCGGTTTGTTGCCCTTCTTGGTTGAGTTGCGGCAGTTGATCTTGAGCGGCAATGGCGGCTTCATCAAAAATGGGATGCTCGTAGGCTATTTTGTTTCGGATTTGATCGGGCTGAATCCAGTCTTCACCGTTAATGGTCACCAGATAATCCTGATGCTCGGATACCCCTTGCAGGCTGTTCATCCAGTAATGGGTGGCGGCGTCATAAATGACCGATTCGCTGGTCTGATCCCCCCCTTGGGCAGGACGAATCTGATAATTCCAGGAGGCTCGGCACCGTTGGGTTTTGGGTAGCAGTGTGCTATCGGTATGCAGGGTGGCCTGATTTTTTTGATATTGAAAGGGGCTTAAAATGGCCTTTTGCAGGGGGGTGGGCTGAGTCAGCATGGCCAGCGATTGATCGGCGTGGCTGGCCATAATCACCCGGTCAAATTCCCGGCTTTCTCTGGCCCCTTGTGGGGTTTGAGCGGTGACTTTTACTTGACCAGAGGCCTGTGTTTCCACGCCCACGACCGTCCGGTTCAGTTGTAATTCAGGCGCGCAAAGCGATAATAGTCGGTGGACATAAGTGCGGGCACCTGCTTCCACGGTGTACCATTGGTGGTGGGTGTCCAGCCCCAGAAAGCCGTGGTTAAAGAAAAAGCGGATTAAGGTTCTGGCCGGAAAGTGGATCATTTTATGGGGCGGGGTGGACCAGATGGCCGAACTCATGGGAATCATGAACAGTTCCAGAAAGTCTTGGCCGTATCCTCGTTCAGCAACTAGTTCCGCCACGCTGAGGGTTTTGTAGCGTGGGTTTTCCAAATTTTCTACCGCTTCCCGGTTAAAGCGCTCCATTTGCTTTAGCATTCGCCAAAAGCGAAGGTTGAATAAATTTTTACGCTGCCCAAACAGTTTGTTCAGCCCTGCGCCGTTCCATTCTAAATTCAACGCCTCATGTCGTACGCTGAAGGACATATCGGTGGGTTTGTAGGGAATGGCCAGGGTATCAAACAACTGCAACAGGTTGGGATAGGTGACTTTGTTAAACACCATAAAGCCGGTATCGACCGGCAGTTTTTTACCGTTTTCCTCCACATCAACCGTGTTGGTATGGCCGCCAATGTAGTCGTTTTTTTCGTAGAGGGTGATCTGGTAATGCTCATGTAAAAAATAGAGGCATCCCAGCCCGGAAATACCGCTGCCAATAATGGCCAGTTGCTTCATCGGCCTGCCCCGGCGTTGGTATCAGAGGGGTGGGCAGAGGTGGGAGCCGTTTGGTAGGCTTCCACCGGCACGGGATTGAGATTGTGAATAATGCCCAGCCCTGCCATCAACCGCAAAACATAATAGGTGATATCAATTTCCCACCAGTAAAAGCCTTGGCGCACCGTATTCTGGAACTTATGGTGGTTGTTGTGCCAGCCTTCGCCCAGAGTAATTAAGGCCAGCCAAAGGTTGTTCCGGCTATCATCGGCGGTGGCGTAGCGGCGGCTGCCAAACAGGTGGGCCAGTGAATTGATGGTGCAGGTGCCATGAAACAGAACCACTGTACTGATAAAGAATCCCCAAATGAGGATCTGAAACCCATTGGTTCCCAGAGACGGGGCGATTTGCTCCAGTGTGTAACCCAGTGCATACAGGGCCATGGCGTAGCAGGCCGGTACCACCCAGTCAAATTTGTTTAAAAAAACCAGTTCTGGAAAGCGGGTGAGATCTTTAATCACGGTGTAATCGGTTTCCAGATTCTCGGGCACGGTCATCCAGCCGATATGGGATTGCAGCAGGGTTTCGGTTACCGGGGAGTGAGGATCGCCGGGCTTGTCGGCCAATCGGTGGTGCCTGCGATGATGCGAGGCCCACCACAAGGGGCCTCGTTGCACGGAGGTCATGGCCCAAACCGCAAATATAAACTGTTGCACCCGGCCTGTTTGAAAGCTGCGGTGCGAAAAATAGCGATGATAGAAAGCGGTAATGGCAAACATGCGAACCCAGTACAGGGCCACCGCAATTAAAACGGCAGTCGGCGACCAGCCACACCAGAAGGCGGCCAACCCGCCCACATGTAAAAAAGCAAACGGAATCCATCGGGACCATTCGGATTGGTTGGCGTAAATGGGTTCAGGGTTGTTTGAGTGAATGGCGGAATGGGTATTGACTATATTGGGGTTAGTGCTCATAAATATACCGATTGGTACATAAAAATTAGTGTAACTGAAGCTATTCTGATGTCAATGTAGAGACGTGGCCAGATCCGCGTTTATAATTGTGATTCTGAGCTTCGTGTTGGATAACTGGAAAGGCCTCTGGCTACCTTATGAAACCATTGAGAATCATTCCCCTTATTCTAGCTGTTTTGCTTACTTTTTCAACTTGTACCTGGGGTGTGGGGCTGGCTGCCGTGTTGCCCAAAGGGGAGTTGGTGAGTTTAAGCGGCGCTGGCAAGTTCGCTTTCCCCAATGCCTTATTGGGCAAAAATACCGTGATTGCCATGGGGTTTCACCCCCGCCATCAGCCAACGCTGGAAAAGGGCTTGCTGATGTTTGATGGTTTGCGAACCCAGTCCAGCAATCTTCAAATTGTGGAAATCGCGGTGATTGAGCCTCGTTATAAAGCGTTGAACGGTTCCATAGAAGCGTTTATGCGAAAAACGGTTAGTAATAAAATGTTAATGAGCCGTGTTTATCCTTTTTACGCTGATACAAAGCAGTTGAAGACCGCTTTGGGGTTGCAGAAAGAGGAATATTCATTTGTTTTGCTGGGGCCCACCGGGCAAGTGCTTTGGAAGAAGAGCGCTCAACCCACTCCGGCCATGGTGGAATCCTTGCGGCAAGCGATTTTAAGCAATTAGTTTTTAGGGCCGCAGGTGGCCGATGCTTGGAATAAAAGGCCCTTACCCGTTAAAAACGAGTTATTTCCTTAAAAAACCTTTGCCAGTCCAGTGTCGGGTATGCTATAAATTACAAATCGCCTTGGGGGCGTAGCTCAGTTGGTAGAGCGCCTGCTTTGCACGCAGGATGTCGCGGGTTCAATTCCTGTCGCCTCCAAAACCCCACTTCTGGATAAACACTTACAGTCCCAAGAGATTCAACCGAATCTAGGGGCTGTTTTAGTTTGTGAGCATTCTCAAAATTTGGGGCAAAAGTCCAACACAATTAATGAAAGTTCAACAAAAGTTCAACATTTTTCAACAAAGCGGCAAGCTGGCCATGGCTTTTTATCAGTTAAGGAAGCCGCTCATCAGTTGAGGATTTCAGATATGACCATTAAGCGATGGTGCGAGTCTGGCAAGCTTCCAGCCATTGCAAAGCCTTATGGCAATAAAACCACTTGGCTTATCAGTCCTCAAGCGGTGGAAATGATTGCCACTTTGGAAGCTTCCGCCGTTAAGCAAAAGAAAAAAGCTCAACAGAAAAGCCATATCGGGATGCTTCCGGCTTGGGTAAACGCCATGGCCAAAGGAACATTGAACGGTAGGGTCTATAGTGAGCGAACCATTCAAGATTACTGCCATTATGTAGGTCTTTACTTCTCAAAATATAGCGAAGTCAGGGCAAACCACCTGAAAAAAGAGCTAATGGCTATTCCGGCTGTACAGTTTGCCAAACGGGAGCATTACTATAAGTCGATTCTTTGTTTAGGGAACTTCCTTCGCAGGGAAGGGTGCTTGGATGACCATTTTCAGGAAGAGGTAAAGCCGCTCTATCCCAAGCGACACTTGCCCCCAAAACGTTTTACAGTGGATGAGGAGAGCTTGGGAAAGCTTTTGGCTGAATGCCAAACCACTCAAGAGCGTTTAATCGTTCTTTTGTTATCACACACCGGGCTGAGAGCTTCGGAAGCAAGCGCTTTGCTATGGTCGGATATCGACTTTCTGAAAGATTCGTTAACTGTTCGCCTGGGTAAGGGAGGGAAGACACGGCGTGTAGGCTTAACCAAAACACTTGCTGATGCTCTTTTAGACCATTTGAGAGATGCCAATTTAAGCCTAAAGCCATTTATTTTGCGGGATAAACACGGTAAGGCAATGACTCGAAGTGGGCTTTATCAGCGTTTGGAGAGAATAGGGCGTTCCGTCGGTGTTAAGGTTAGCCCTCATGCTCTGAGACGTGCCTTTGTGACCTTGAACGCCAATAAAGGGCGATCTTTGGTGATGTTGCAGATGGCTTGTGGGCATTCAGATATTAAAATCACCCGAAACTATTGCATGACGGCTGAACAAGAGGTTATTGACGCCATGAAAAATTGGGATTGATCAATGCTGAAAGGTTTGAACTCTTTCCTTAAGAAATGGCTTGCGCTTGTTTCCAGTACTTGGCAATTGTGTTTCTGGATAGCCCTGTTTCCCTTGCTACTTGAGCCTTACTGATATCTTTTGGGCTTTTAGCAAGGAATGATGCTAACGTCTGTAGTGCTTGCTCGCTCTTCTCATGGTTCAACTGTTCAATGTTTGGGCGTTTTCTCTGTTCCGGGTTTGAGTGCATCAAGCTTTGCCATTCTAGAACTGAATCCACTCGCAGTCCTTTCAGTACATAGCCGTTCAAGATAACTACTTGAACCGGCTTATCTCGGTTGATGGCCCTTAATCGTCCAATCGCTTGGGCATATTCTGCAGCTTGGGCTTCTTGCATGGTCAACTGCACTAAGGGATCAGGCTCACAAGATTGGAAACGGTAAGGAATTAGCCAGCCATGGCCAGCCAAGGTCATGGGTTGTAATATTTCACGCATTTTCCCTTGGATGGCTGAGGTTTGCCTAAGTGCATTGACCCTTAAGCGCATGGCTTCCGGGTTGATTTGATAATTCCCAACCAAAACAGCTATGTCACAATCTAAATAGTCGTTACTACCTCGGGTTTGATTCCCCCACCAGCCAACTTGCAGATTTTCATGGTCAATATGGAGCATGGTGCTTGTGTCTTCCTCTGTCAACTTTGGTGCCAAGCTTTTGGGCATAATGATCAGGGGTTTTGAATAGTTCTGGATAAAACTTTTAACCACCGTTTGCAGTTTTTGGGTGTCAGTAGTAGACAGCTTGCCAGGGGAGAAAACCCGACCTATTACCTGTGTCACTTCTACATTGGGCGCATAGTTCAGATCGCCGTAGCGGCATATTTTCTCAGGCGACCATATATTTTCTAAAAGGGAAACCAAAGGGGTGGCATCCAGGCTGATGACTTTTTTATTCCGCAAAACGCTCAGACTGGCGCAAGGGCGCTCAAAGATAATCCGCCCGTTGCTTGTAATCAGGCGTTCTTTGCCATCGGTGAGCGCTCGAATCAGATCAAACATAAGCCGCCTTGGGCCACCTTCAGACAGGAGGGCGCGATTCTCAAATGGAAATGCTTCCTCTGGGTTATTTATTGGCCAATTCGCCATAAACTGTCCGATGAGTGTAAAGACGCTTGACGCTTCCAGCCTTTCCCAGATGCTTTGAAGCTGTTCTTCGGGGCTATCTGTACCGGCCATGGCCAAGCTCTCTAGTTGATCCAGCAAAGGCCAAAGGGGATGCATTGGCGGGAACTGCTGCTGTAAATCCGGCTTGCTTTGAATTATGTTGCGGATTTTCTCAAAATCCCGTCCGGGGTTAATGCTTACCTGCTCAGTAATGCCGCTTGATGTCAGGTCTTCATCAATGATGATGGTTGCAAACTTTTCAATCCGACTGCTTTCACCCATATAGGAATGATTGGTGGCAACCACAATGCGGGCATGATTAGCGGCTTTTTGCTGCTCTTTATAAGGGCAGGTTTTGCGGAGGTACTCTAATTCATCGTGACAATTCAGGCAAAATTGGCCAGGGTTGAAGCGAGCGTTTGCAATTCGGGCATATTCTTCAAGTTTTTGGCAGTAAAAGTTGCTTTCAGGGGATTCTGTCCGGCCATAAGCATAGAATGCGGCATCACCTAAGATTTGCTCAAGATCCGTTATGCGTTCTTTGGTTCTCACCAGAAAGAGGACACGATCTTTTAACCGGCCTGCATCATGCAACTGTTTTACTGTTCGGGCCAACGTGGTTGTTTTGCCGGTACCGGCTGGATCCTGAAAGAGATGTAATAGCCCTTTGCCTGAACGGCCTTGCAGCAAGATATTTTCAAAGGCTTTTGCCATTTCCTCACGGATGTTTGCCGTGTTGGGCGTTGGTTTGGGGTGAACAGGCACTTCTCGGGGGAGCCAAAACAGCTTTTTAAGAAATTTTAGCCTGTCCGCCTGCTCTTGGGTTTCAATGGATTGTTTAAGGAAGTACTCGTCAAAACTTAAAACCCGGTAGCTGTCCGTTTTTCCATCTGTAATGAGTTCATCAAAGTCGGCGGTTGCTTTGGTTGTCTGTTCCCACCAAAGGCATTCAAGTTGCCTGCCTATCTGTTGAACTGCTTTGGCTGTACTGGCATAGGCACGGGCAATATTGGCGTTGTCGAGCATTCCCGCATCTGGAATTAACACCACCCTTGAAAATTCACCAGATTGGATGGTTTCCTCTAATTGTTTTGGGCAAAATCGACCCGCCGATGCCGTTCCCAAAATATGCCATCCCATCCGGTAACAGATGATCATGGATTTTAATATGCCTTCAGATAGATAGAGTGTCTTGGGATCATTCAAAGTGTCAGGCTGAAAGTAACCAAGGGGCAAGGCGTTATAAGGTTCTGGTAATGATGGCCCTTGACCTCCCTTTGCTTTAGAGGAGAGCCATATATATTTGCTTTTGTTCCAGGGTCGGCCATGGCTTTCTTGTGCAATCCGCCCTGAAGGGACAACCTGAAAGCCAAGAAGCTGCTGTTTGAAGTTTCTGACAGGCAACAACAAACCGCCTTTTCCTATCATCTTCTCCGGCTCGCCTGGGCTGATGCCGGGTAGCTCAGATGCCATTCCATCCAACCGGGTGGCCATAGTGTAGGATTTTAAGTTGAAATGCTGAATAGCGGCATCAGGAAGCCCTTTCTTTTTTACCCAATAGGAATGAAGCGGATCAATGCTGAGCTGTGAAAGAAGACCTTCATAGCCGGATGCCCGATTTGTAATGAGCTTATCCGCAATTGTAGGCGCATCAGGGTTTGGTTGGTTTGGGGGCAGTACATTTTTAACCTGCCATGGCCGATATTCCTTTTTGTTGTCCGGCTTGAATAGTCCAAACACGCCGTTTTTGTCATCACCCAGATAATGCCAGCCGGAAGGGGTCTGCAAGCTGCTATGAACTCGCAGGCAGAAATAAAGAGGGTTGGTATCTTCCGTTCGGCGGCAAGCGTCTAACTTTCCGCAAATGGGGCAGGGTTGATGCCGGGAAGCATGGATCAATCGGGCCATTGCTTTACTTACCAGTGGTTCTGGTTAGTTAGTTTCTGGAAGTTGGCATGAATCAGCTTGGGAAGCACGTCTATCAAGCGGAAAACTTCAGCGGCCTCTTTGCCAAACATAACGCATCTTCTTTGGCCTTCGTGCTTTACGTTAGAACATTCAATTGCGTACCAGCCGGGTGGTGCTGGCGGATTGATGAAGCTTTTTTTCAGCGGCAAGCCATCGTACATGCTCTTGGGTAGGCCTAAAGTGGGCTTCTGAGCGGCATCAACAAACCAAATGCAAGTGTGCGTGTTTCCACAAATAGGGCAGGGGCTTTCGGCGCTGCATTCAATTTCAGGCTTACGCATGATAATCACCCTCTATCATTGCTTTCAGGGTTTCTACTGGCTGAAGGATTCCTTCACGGCGTAGCGTCTCAATCCGCACAAAGTCGGATCGTGAATCTGAGCGCATCCAGGGGTGAAGCCTGAACCGCCAGGCCCAACCCAATAGCTGAACAAAAACGCCGTCTGCCTCTTCTTGCAGATGTGAAAATAAAATAATAGTGGCGCGTCGGCTGGCTTTGTTAGATCGGTTAAACCGGAACTTTAACGCCTGCCCACGGGTGGTTTTCACGTCTACCGCTTCGCCAGCCCAGTGAAAATCAACCCCTCCATCCCCTGATAAACCATCCTTGAAGTCTTTTAATGCCTGCTCGGGAGAAAATCCAAAGAAATGGAAGGTGGCCAGCTCGCCCAATAACCCGGTGGTTTCGGCGTCTGGGTTCCAGCGTGTTGTACTGGCCCAGTCCTTCATTCTGAGCTTGGATAAAGCTTTGATGGTTTCATAGGTTGGCATATCAAGCCGTAAAACCGTATGAGGCAATTGCCGGAAGCAAAAGCTTTTGTAAGTGGAAATAAAAGCCTCTTGGCCTTCCTGGGTTAAGTGTTTTCCCTTCGGCGTGACACCAACCAATGGGGCCATGGCGTTGATGGTACTAGGCATGTTTTTTCCCTTTCTGTACATGTTGCGTAACTTCCTGCATTTGCACCAGTCCGGCTTGAGCCAAAGTGGCAAAGGCATTTGAGGCTTGAAAGTCCTGCCATGCTTCTGAGTCCAAAGGGACGTAAAAGCGAATTTCTACAAAGGGATGTGAAAATTTATGGGTCATGATTGGATCCTTTATTACTGACTCCAGGCACAAAAAAAGCCCTGCCACCAAAGAGCGATGGCAGGACGTAAAAGTCAGTAATAAACGTTTATGTCTGACTGGTAGTCTTATAGCCTGTTCTTTGGGGCTTAGGCTTGTCGGTGCCTGATGAACTTAATAATGCCAGATCGAGAAAAGAATATAACGTACGCGATCCCGTACTGAAACCCGTACGCAATAGATGAACAGGGTGTTTTAAGAGCTTAACAAAGCTTAATGATTTCCCATTTCCCATTACTTTTGTTTTTCTTTAATTTGTAGTTAAGGTTCTTATCATTCCATATGTCATTTATTCGATTTTTATTACTGAGGAAGGCTCCTGATTTGCTGTAGCCAAATTCTTGTTCTATTTCATTTATGGTTCTTGGTGTACACAAGAACAAAGCAATTTTCTGTTGTAACCCGCCCTTTGATGTTTTCGGAGCGAGTTCAGTAAACAGTTCTTTAGGATAGGCTTCTTCTTCTCTTATAACCACTCGGTTGGAAAATAAAGGCTGTTTTTGTAAATATTTTTGTTTGCAAAATCCCCAAAAATCTGATGCAAAGTAGGGGAACTCCAACACTCGATTGCGATAAGCCAGTCTTTGACCTTTGAGTTCAAAGTGGGCATCCAGTTGCTCTTGCAAACTCATTTTACGTCTTTTTTTAAGGTAAATCCCGACTATCTCCCAAGCTGTCGTACCTTGTTGATCTTGTGGAAAACCCAACTCATTATCTAAGCGATTCAAAGCATCTTGTAACACTGCATCAGGTGTTTTTCTTGCTGACCGGGACAATTCCAATTTATTCTGCGCCTTTAGCATCGCCGTCAGCCGTTTTTCTTGCTCTGCCTTGGTTTGGTCTTTGGGAAAGTTTTCTTCTATTTTCACACCCGCTTGAAATCCAGGTAGATCCCCCATATCGAGCATCATGATTTCAAAAGCTATTTGCAAACAGTCAAAGTCATCCATTCCGGTTAAGGGCTGATAGCATTTATAGTGCTTCATTGGCTTCGCCTCTTTTTATGGAGTCCGAAAATTCGTTAAGGGCTGATAGCATTTATAGTGGTTCATTGGCTTTTGATCCCTGTGTTTTAGCAAGACTCTCTTCAGAAGGGTTGCGGCTCACCTTCTTAATTTAGCGTTATTAGCGCTTGCCTTTTAATTACTGACTTTAAAACGGGTGTACTGAATCAGGCCAGATATTCAAAAATAGTTTCAGACACAGCCTTTTTGATCGGCCATGGCTAAGCCTCCACCGAAGGAAAAGATTCTTCGGGGTGCTTTTGAAGGAGGAAGACAGCCAGATCAGTCAACTCTCCAATGCTGCGATCAGTTCGCTGTTTCTCGCTGTCTAAAAAGGCTAAAGTTTCCGCCTCTACTCGGCAGCTCAAAACAACTTTAGGCTGTTTGCCTTCTTTATCGCTTCTCGTGGGACGGCCTGCGCCATCCCGCTTACCACCTCTAGTCATATTAGATCCTCATCAATGAATGTCTACATTATTCAAATATATCTAACATCTACCTATATTACAAGGTTTTAGAAATAAGTTTACAAAAAACAAACCTCTTTAAAGAAAATCGTAGACATAAATCAAATCGGTGTTATTATGGAATTATGAAATTCGTAGACTTTAATCTATAAACACAGTAGGCAAGACAAAAAAGGAAACCGGCAAAATGGACATCCCAACATCGTTATATCCAATGCAGAAAATCTACGAAGAAGCGGGCTTTGATGCCGAAGGCTCCCGCAGGTTAGCCGGGTTGTTTGAATTAATCCTCAGCATCCGGGCGAGACGCCAAAGAGAAGCTAACGAAGCCGCAAGCTCGGTTTCTGAGACTCCCAAGTCTCTTACGTAAGAACACTACCTAAACGAACCCATCGACACTTGGAGACTCTGATAAGCAGACGAGGAAACGCACTACCCGATGATAACCGGCCAGCTTGTCCCGTCTGTTTTTTGGGGGCTTGTTCTGATATCGAAACTCTTACCCTTAACATTCCGGCCATGGCCGCATAAAGAGCCCTTGAGACTGGAACTATCAAAGGCTTAGCCGCTATTTTGTTGATGTGGACAAAAACAAAATGTAATTATTGAAAGGGGAATCATGGCGATAGCACAAGAGAATAACAGCAATATTTTTCGATTCTATCAGTTGTTGACTTCCATAACAGAAAGCACTCTGGTGGCATTATGGGATAAGCTGAACTTACTGGGGAATCCTCTCACAGAAGAGGCTCAAGTTGCGGCCTATCTACAGGGAAATGTTCAAGAGTGGCTTTTTCAGACCGAAAGTTTAGAGGCCACAAAGGCGCGAAAGCAAAAAATTCTTGAATGTACAGAGGAAAGCCCAGAACCCTTTGCGGAGCTGTTCAGTTGGTTTACAGAAGAGCAAGTTTTCACCCTGAAAAAATTGGCTGAGATGGAAGATATTAATATCCAATTTCTAGAGGAATATAAAAAACAACAATTTGCCATAGAAATCCAAGAATTCAGGGCTGCCATATCAGCTTTACCTCATGACGAGTTTAGGAATCTGATGGTTAAGCTTGGGTGGGAAGACAAGTTACTTTAAAGGCAGCTCAATCTTCAAGCCAGAGCCTCAAGAGCAAACGGAAATTTAAAAGATGATGCTCAGGTGTTAAAAGCATAAAACTCCTGCTTATGGGGCTGCATTTGATGGCTGAGCGTTTCATTGTTAGCGACCAACGGAAGAGACAGGCTGTTTTTCATGGGTTTGGGTTTTGACGCGCGGAGGAGAATTGAAATTTTGGCCAAAGGTGACGGCTGATGTTCTGAAAAATGGTTTTGAATGTTGGTAAATGTAAACACTTGCCCCAAGAAGCTCACTTTTCAAGTTTTTTAAAGATTTGAATTTGTGAAAAATTCGCCTTAAACCCTCTCCCTGAAATGGAACTAAGGATTTTCATCCGTCTACTACAGTGTAGGCTGCTCACACGTCGTCGTTATATATATATTATTGGTGACGTGTGAGCATGCACTATAAAAAAGGAAGCTTCTTTCTTAGCAATATTTCCCGCCTGTTTCTCTCCGGTTCACGCAAAGGTTTTCCTAAACACAAAACCCAAGTTGCTCATTCGGGCCAACCTGGGTTCATGTGGTTTATGTGAAAAATTGGTGTTTGCTAAAATTTATGCTGCCTTGCTCGGCGTAAAGCCCAAAGATAACAACACCTCTTTGGCTTCTGGTTTGGTCATCTCCAGACTTTTTATAAGAAATGCGGGGATGCTTTCGGGCAAAACGTACCACCATCCACGCTTATTGCCGGGGTTCCGGTGTGCTGGCAGGGAATTTTCTTCTACCCAACCTCTAACCATGTCATCGGTCACAATCGGGTTAACCTTCTGGATGGCGCGCGCCAAGCTTCCCGTGGTAATTCGTTTCATCATGCAAGCCCCCCATTTCTATTTAGTTAATGGAACCGTCACAATATCATTTTAGGCTAAAGGACTGGAAATTTTGTTCCAATGCTAACTAAGGCTAACTTTTACGACAATTTCCGATTTTTTTCGAATCCATTGGCCATTTATGTAAATTGATGAGCGGTTTTGTGCGCCCTGAATAGTTGTTAAAATGGACAACTACAACAAAAGTTCAACATTTCAGTAAAAGTCAGGAGTAATGGAATATGTCTAAACGCAATCGCGAAGCGGTAGCTCAGTTGGTAGAGCGCCTGCTTTGCACGCAGGATGTCGCGGGTTCAATTCCTGTCGCCTCCATTTTACTTCACTCTTTAAAGTCTAAAATTTTGATCGGTGATTGTAAGTTCGATCGCTGTTAATGTAGCGTCTCCCATTGTGATGGTAGGCGTTTTTTGCTTGGGTTTGGAGCGACTGAGTGGGCATGAGAGGCGCTGGGTAGGCTCTCTGAGCCGATGCGAAATCAGTCAAATACCTGTCATGCTCTGCTGAAAAGCGAATAGGCTATTGAAAAAGCTGACTTGGTTCAGGGTGCTAACTTGAGCAGCACGGCCCGAACCGGAGAGGCTTCCAGACTCATGAATTTGAGCGGTAAGGCGCTTAAAAAATAAGTCTCTGGTTGATGGGGCCGGATTTTTAAAGCGCTTAAATCCAGATTTTCCAGCCACACCACACCGCCTTTCAGCAAGGCGTGATGGGTTTCCAGTGTTTTAGAGTCGATGGCGTCCACCGAGGGGGTATCGATGCCCACTAACAGGACGTGATGGGCAATCAGCTTTTCCGCCAAATCCACGGATATACAGGGGTAAGTGTCCTCAAAAACGTCATAGCGAATGGATGGGCTGGTTTTAAATAAAATCCGCTGCGGAAACGTGGAATAGCCCATCAGTTGGCTTTCCACCTGATGCCAGCCAATCTCGCCTGTGTGCGGGGAGAGATCCACCACCACGGTTGGCCCCATAAACGGGGTTAAGGGCAGTTGCCCCACCGTTTCCGTATTGTGAGCAGGCTGGTTTAAATCGCCCTGAATATGAACCGGCGCGTCCGCATGGGTGCCCACATGGGGGCTCATGGTAAAGGCGGATAAATTAATCACCCCAGACTGATCGTGGTGAACGGTGATATTGCGCTGAAAGGCAGTATCCCCCGGAAAACAGGCGGTTTGGCTGTCGATGGGCTGGGAAATATCAATGATTTCAAACGGCCCCATCATGTGGATACCGACACTCCCGATACATCAAACTGGAAATGGGTTTCCAGAATTCCGGCTTCCTGATGGCGAGGGGGAATCAAACCCAATTGCGCCAGCAACGTTTGCAAAATCAATTCTAGTTGCTGGGGTTCATACCCGGAGGCCACCTTAATGAAAATACCCAGCCCGTCCGAAAATTTGGGGCTGGGGCCCAGTCCTACCGCCAAAAGTCCATCCGCCCCTTCTTTGGCGATGAGTTTGATATTCAATGCCTGAAACTCACTCATCAGCCGGGTATCCAGCCGGTTTTTTCCGCCAATCAGCATCGGGTTATTTCGAATCAGTTCAGAGATTTCATCCCAGCCGCCTAAAATGTCGGTTAATTCATCCGGGGCTTGGCGCATCAAATCTGGGCCCACCGGCATGACCAGTGCATGATAAAGCTGGGCGGCTTCTATGGCGTTCATTTCATAGTTGGGCATGCCGCACCCGTCAACGGTTTCCGCCAGCGTCGTTTTACCCAGTAAATATTGCAATAATTGCCGAAGGCGTTGGTAGGGTTCTATGTGGGATGACAGGTAGGATTGCAGCGGTTGTTGCTTTGCTTTTTGATACAGCAAATGGGCCAGATGTTTTCCGGCGCAAGGATGATTGAGTGTGCTTTTGTCCGAGCTGGAACGGCCATTCATGGACCGACAGGCAGGGCATTGCAGGTCGGAGGGCTGCAAGTTGCCAATGTGTAACATGTCTTGCAGTAATTCAATTTGTTCAGGATCGCCACTGTGGGAGGCGCTCATTAGCGCAAAATGGGCGTCGCTCAGTTGAGGATAAGCGGCCTTTAAAGTGGGGTATAACACCATCAGCTGGAAAGGTTTCAGCAGGGAGCGGCTCCACAAGGGGGCCTCGGTATTGCCAATTTTTAGCAGGGAACGACCGGCATTGGCGAACAGTTTTCGATCTTCAGCCCAAATATAAACGATGCCCTGAACGCTGATTTCTGGAATATGAGAGCGCAGGGTGGTGTAAATAGGGGCCCAAGGTAATTCCGGGTGGTGTTGCTCCGTGGGCATTAGCAGGGCACCGCTTTCTTTTCCGGGGCGAAATGAGGCATCACTTCATCGGCGAATAAGCGCATTTGCTCGCTGACTTCCTGATGGGTGAGCCAGCCAAAGTTAAACCATAAAATAACGTGGCTGCACCCCATCTCGTCACGCAGCGCTTGCAGTTGTGCCACGCACTCTTGCGGGGTACCGATGATGTAGAGTTTTTTCAGTTCTTCCAGCGGGGGGCAGGTTTTAAAATCGCCCAGGGCGGCTTGATAATGAGGCAAATTGCGTTCAGCGTATTCCTGCACCACGGCGGGGTTTTGATGAATGTAAATTTGGCGGGTCACCGGAAAACGATCCCGAGAAACATCATGCCCTAGAGGCTGAGCGATATCCCGGTAGGTTTCATAAAGCGCAACCAGGTGTTCCTTACTAGAGGTTGAAAAGGACATGACCCCGTAATCCCGCTGTGCGGCCAGCTTCACCTGCTCCATATCCCCGGTGGCCAAAAACAGTTTGGGACGGGGAAGCGTATAGTAAGGCTTTGGCACCAAGGCCACCTCGGGAATATCGTAGTACTGGCCTTGAAAGCTGAAGCTTTCCCCTCGCAAGCCCCGATCCAGAATTTCAAGGGATTCCAGAAAACGGGCTCTGGCTTCTGCCTGGTTGATTTTAAAGCCTTCAAATTCCCAGGGCCGATACCCGCAGCCCACCCCCAAATCCAGACGCCCCTTGGAGAGCAAATCAAAAACCAGCGCCTCTTCGGCCACCAGTAACGGATTGGAAAAAACAATATTGCGAACTGCTGTACCTACCCGGATTTGCCGGGTATTTTCAATAATTTTCATGCCAAACATGAGCGGCTTGGGGGTAATCCCGATTTCTCCCTGAAATTGGGGCAGACCGGTTTTGCATGAAAAGTGATTTTCGGACAGCCAAATGCCGTAAAAACCCATGTCATCCGCCATTTGGATCTGCTCCAGAGATTCCGCGTATTTTTCAGCCGGATCTTTCCCGTTGGGACAAACCAGTGCGATAAATTTGGAAAATATCATGGCCACCCCCCCTCAAACAGATTTGTATTCTATCATTCAACAAGCAAAATCGCTTGGCAAGCTCGCTCTGTTGTGCGGATTTGGCCCGGTTACTGAATAGAACAGTCCATGTTTATAGACAGATGGCCAATGGCGATGGCAGACGCCATTTTGTATCATAAGAAGGTAAGGTAATGAAAAATTACTTTGCAAAGAACCCTCTTCCCGATTGGAAGGGGGTTTTCTTTGGGGCAATGGGCAGAGCGGCGCTGGCGTGAAGCGGGCTGAGCCAACCCTCTGTCTTGTTCATTCCAGGGGGTTCGGGCTAGCATGTTTTTTTGTTGTGACTGCTGAAAGGGTGTGGGTATGGATTTAGGCGTTGCGGGCCGCAAGGCGCTGGTGTGCGCTTCTTCTAAAGGACTGGGCAAAGCGGTTGCCAAGGCGTTGGCGCAAGAAGGGGTTCGCCTATTCTTGTGCGCCAGAAACGCGGAAACGCTGGCGGCGGCAGTGGCTGAAATTCAGCAGTTTTCTACTCACCCCGTATTGTGCAGCGTGGCCGATCTGGCCTCTGCCGAGGGGCGGGAGCGTTTGATTGAAGCGGTTCGGGCTGCTTTTGGCGACCCGGATATTCTCATTCACAACGTGGGAGGCCCTAAGCCGTCTCGCACTGCCAACACCGAAATGCTGGCCTGGCAGGAGGGCTTTGAGCAGTTGTTTCAAAGCGTGGCGCATCTCAATGCGGCGTTTTTGCCCGGTATGAAAGCGCAACGCTGGGGGCGGATTATTTGCGTCACCTCTCTCAGTGCGTTTGAACCCATCCCGGAACTGGCGGTGTCTAACGCCTTTCGTCCGGCCATTACGGCCATGTTGAAGGCCTTGGCCAATGAGGTGGCCCCGGACCAGATTACGGTGAATTGCGTGGCGCCCGGCATGATTTTAACCGATCGCACCGAAGAACGGCTGGCCGATCATCTGGCCAAAAATCCACACAGCGATCGGGCTTCCTGGCTGGCCGATTACGCCCAGTCCATTCCTGCCCGCCGGTTGGGAAATCCCGATGAATTTGGCCCCCCGGTGGCCTTTTTATGTTCGGAGCTGGCTTCATACATTACCGGGAGCACCTTGTGCGTGGATGGCGGAAAACGTCGGGCCTACCACTAAAAATGGGGGTAAACCGGCTGGCTGCTTATTCTTCCGCAACAATGGCGTATGCAATCAAGCCCGCCAGTACGGTAACGCCAAAATAGTTGCATACCCAGCCGCACCCAATGGCCAAAGCCAGTGCGCTCAAGGTTTGCCATGGCGCTTTTTCGGCCATGAGCCCGCATTTGGTAAAGGCGTAACGAATGCTAAGCAGGGGGCAGCTTGTTGCGCCCTGGGTCAATACCTCGGAGGGCAAGGCCTCGTGAGCGGGTGTTTGAGTTTCCGGGTTGCGCTGGTTGGCGCTATCCAGCGCCGCTTGAATATCGTCTGGCGTTTGATCGGGGTCATGGTAAGTCATGGCCATTTTCCTTTTCTGGATGCTTGGGTCGGTTGCTCTTTCTCCTTATCGGTTCATTGCTTTAAAACTGTAGAGAAATGTTTGATATGTAGTAAAATGGGCCTAAAGCGTTTCGGTTGGGCGAGGGTGTCCCAATCGGCTCTAAGAGTGATGTGGAACGAGCTTAAAATGCGTGAAATAGACGGTTGGCGGTTTCTGGGCTATTACGGCGTTATTTATTTGCTGATTATGATTGTAATCGTGGTGTGCTACCCTTTGGCGCAAACCTTCGCCAAGCCCATTGCTTCGCTGGTTTTCCCCATTGCGGGTAATAATTCGTTGTTTAAAAACATGATGGTGACCACCGGCATGTACTGGGGCGCGTTGTTGTTTTATACCTTGGTTATCCAGAAGATTCGTCTCAAATTCTGAATAAGCACGCAGAGTGGGCGGAAAAACAGTCTCTCAGCGGTACGGAGAATGGACAGATAGACTGGTTTGAACTATGCTGTTCTCTTAAATCCCACTCAATCAGGTGTTCACGTTTATGACCGCTTATGAGTTCAACAAGTTTTTTGCCCTGGAAGAGGCTGTGGAAGAACTGCCCTGGGTTGTGGGGCAGCTCAAGCAGGCTCATGCTGAAATGAGAGAGCTGCGAGATGCGGCCATTCTCAGTAAAAGGCTGGTATTGGCCCGTCAAAATAGTGGCCGTAAAACTACAGACGCTGAAGTGGTAGCGCTTCAGGAGCGCTTTGAGGCGTTTGAAGAGGCCGTGGCCGCCTGGGTGGATAAGTTTGGCCAGCAAGGCATTATTTTACGGGATGTGGATGCCGGGCTGATTGATTTCCCTTACCGGGCTGAAAGCACCGGAGAGGTGTATTTGCTGTGCTGGCGTTTGAACGAAGATGGCATTTTCTATTTTCATGGCGTCAATGAAGGCTTTGCCGGTCGGCACCCCATTACCCTGTTACCGGATTAAATCGTATTCTTTTTGAGAGAAGAGAGAAAACAGTTGGCTTCAGCGGGAAAACGATCCTCCATTCAATGGTTTGTGCTGGCTGCCAGCCTGACTGCTTTGATTTTGGGCGGCTTTTGGCTGTACAGCGTTTTATCAGAAGTGGGGCTGAACGCTTTTTTGCCCGGTGGGAATGGCACCCATTCAACCACCGTCAAATTGAAGCCGCAGGCCATTTATTACGTCAAAAAAAAGCTGGACTTGCTTGATATGCGGGTCATTCGGGTCATCAGCAAACAGCAGCCCCAGGAATTTTTGATTGTGGACGGGGTGGCCAGCGGCTTGGTGGACAAAGTATTTGCCAAGGAGCCTGATTTGGTTTGGGCCAATTTAATGGCCAATCAGCTGTTGCGGCTGCGAGAAGTGGGTGATGGGGCCAGTAGCCCGGTCTCCATTGAAATTCAGGATTTAAAAACCTTAAACGCCGGTTTTATCCAGAACAACCAGCATCAATTGCCCTACTGGCAAATTGAAATTCGCTTTAAGTTAAGCAATGAGCCGAATTCACGCTTTTATCAGGCCGGGGTTCTGCGGAACGCCGATGGCAGCCACTCCGAAAGTGGCAAAGACACCTTGCTGGTGGGCTACGCTCAAAAAGAAGCCTTCCAAAAACCCTTGATGAACGACTTGTTAAACCAGCTCATCTTTGAGCGAAACTAGGGGGCCTGCTAGGGAGCCTACTAAAGGATTCAAAATGACCCTCTGGATTTCGGGAGCCACCGGTTTTTTAGGCCGAAATTTTTTGAATCATCTGGTTCGGCATTACCCGGATTACGCCATCACTTGTCTGGTTCGCGATCCGGTTAAAGCAAGCCAGCAGTGGCCGGAAATACCCCGCAATGTGCACTGGTTGGCGGGCGATTTGTTAGCGCCAGAAACGTATCGGGATTCCCTTCGGCAAGCGGAGCGGGTTTTTCATTTGGCGGCTCTGGTTGGCCTGAGAAATGGCCCGGAATTTTACCAACAAAATACCGAGGCCACCCGGTGTTTAACCGACACCTTGCACATGAGCGATCGGCTGGAGCGCTTGGTTTATGTCAGCAGCATTTCGGCCATCGACCGCCCATGGGAAAGCCCTGCCACACACTTACTGAACGAACAGTCGCTGCCTCAACCCCATACGGATTATGGCAAGTCCAAGCTACAGGCCGAGCAAATCATTCAAAGCAGCGGCCTGCCCCATACCATTTTAATTCCCGCCTATATTTACGGCCCTCACGCTCGTCCTAACTCCAGTCTGGATCGACTGATTCGGGATATGGTATCGGGCAAAAGCTATACCCGCTTTCCGTTTCCGGGGGAGGTCAGTGAAATTTATGTGGAAGATTTGGCCCAGGCGCTGTGGCTGGCCGCATTTCATCCCAATACCCTGAATCAGCGTTTTTTAATCGCCAATCCCCAGCCGGTGGGGGTGGATAAGGCTTATCAATTGTTGGCCTCGGCATTGGGCGTTTCATGGCGCAATCAGGGCCAGCATGCCGCCCGTTTGGGCCGGTATCAAAGCCGCTGGTATCAAGCCCAGCCTGATAGTTTGATGTTACGCATTTTGTTTGAGCGATACTTTGCCTGCTCATCGCACTCATGGTATCAGGCCACGGGGCAAGTTCCCCGCTACGGGCTAGAAGAGGGTATTCAACGCACCGTGGGTTGGTACGCACAACAAGGCTTGCTGGTTCGTTAAACACTTAATCTCTTCTTTTTCTGGGCTTGATGTCTTTATAGGGTTTAAGCTTTTTTAACAAAAGCACACCAAAACAGGTTGAGTGGGTTTACTAAAGCAGCTTATCGAATCAGATACAGCAAAAATCACGGAAAAAGTGATTTTAAAGGCCCTCAATCCGGTCTGGAGTTCTCTGCCCATGTCATCCCTACCCACCCAACCGAATTCATTTCAGCCTCGCTCAGAGGCATTCAAGCCGGTTGGTAGGGTTGCTTTTGCCGGGAAATCGTCGGATTCAGCCGCCAATCGGGAAACCCCGTTGCCGTTTGATCCGCTGCACAAGCAAAAAGCAGGGGATTCGTTCAAGCATGCGGCGGCCCCTTCAAAATCAGATCCTCAGTCCCGGCCAACCACCCCCGAAACTGGTAAAAGCGGCTTGTTTGGGGATAAGGTGCGACTGACCACCGGTTTTATTCTGGAAGATGTGGTGCCTCCCCTGTTGGGTTTTGCCTTTGTGACCGGCCCGCTGGGTTGGCTGGTGACGCTGGGAAGCCTGCCCCTTTCCTATGCCTCGGGCAAGCTGGGACGGCGCATTGCCAGTGGGGTTCAGCCGCATAATTTGCCCCCGGCCATGAAAAGTTTTCAGGATTTTCGGGAAGGCTTTCGGAACCGGGAGAACCTGAAAGGGCAGTACGATCTGTTAAACAAATGGAACGTATTCATTGATGACGCCTTGAATGTTCGTGCCGGTTATCCCAAAATGCTGGGCGGGCTGGTGGGACGCTATTTGAAGGTGAGCAAAGACAGCCGAATTGGTCAGGTTTTAAGCAGTAAACAGTTTTTAAAAGCCAACGTTTATCACGATGTGGCTCAGGCCAATACGATGGGCGGAGCCTTCAAGGCAGGGGCCAAAGGGGGGATGGGCTTCTGGTTCTATAATGCCTTCTTGCCCGGTGCCGGACTGACCCTGGAAAAAGCGGCTGACATGATGTGGGGCCCCTTCAAGGCGCCATTTAAAGGACTGGGATGGATCTTGAAAAATCTTGCCCTGCTGAGACTGGGGAAAGATATGCTTTCACCCCCAAGGCCAGCCAATAAACCGTTTTTTTGAAACCCTTACCCCATTTTATTCTGCTTCTGTTGGCTTTTGTGGGCGTTTGCTGAGGGGGACGTAATGATTTTGGCGGGCAAGTCGCACAAAATGGGAAACGTTTGTTTTTATGCAATCACAGGGATGGATATTGGATTAGGCTTGACGCTGTAAACGGATTAGCACCGCTTTCAGCTTACTGTCCAAAAAGCCCTTGGGTATTGATATAAGAGGCATAAACCCGTGGTGGCAAACCCCAATCATCATCATCAGGGACACCAAAACCCCATTCAGCCTGGGGCGGTTTCGCTTGAGGATGATACCTTTAAGCGGGTGGCCGAAACACGGGAGCAGGTCAATCAGGTGGCGGCATCCGCCCGAGAGGCCATTCAGGCCTTTTACACCGACCCACAAGGTCTGGTGGAACTGATTGAGCGCTATGAGACGCCGGTGTATGTTTTAAGGGCCGGGCCGTTCTCCAATGTAATATTGAAAATACTGGGCTTTGAACCCGGCTTTATTTTGCCGGAAGCGACCCCTCGTTTTACTTGGCTCCAGCGCGTTTTGTCGGTTCAGGATCGCTTTTTTTCGGGGCGTAAAGGCAGGCATCCCAATGGCACCGTCAGCTTCAGCAATGGGGTTTTTGTGATTCCTGATGCGTTGCTGACCATGGGTTTTTTATCGCATCAGTTACACCATTGGCTTTCGTTTCGCTCGGGCATGGATGGCTATTGCGAGCGGGCTCGGCGGTTGTATAAAAAATTCTGGGCGGAAAATCAGGGCCAAATTGGCCGTGAAGTTTTTAAAATGGACGCTGCGGACATTATGGCCTTAAAAGCTGCCATTAACCGGGATTTAGAAGCCTTAAAGTTTTTAAAAGCCATTGCCGATGAGGTGTTAATCCCGGCCCGACAAGCTCGGCGCATCGGGCATGGCACCGCTTCGGCCTAATATAAAGCGCTCAACACTGGATCAGGCCCTGTGAAAGTCTTTCTGACTGAGCGCCAGGTTATGGGCTGAAAACAAACACCCTTAGCCATATTTATTGGCGGTGATAGGCATGAACGGCTTTTTGCAAGCGCCCCAGCATGGTGTGCAGTTCAGAGCCGGGGGCAATGGTGCTTTTCTGGTCTTGTGTTTGATAGCCCCATTTGAATTGTAAATCGATGGCTGGGCGGGGGGCCTGCGGGTTCTGTTTTTTAAAATACACAAAGCCAACCTCATGGGGAGCGGGATGATCGGGTTTTAAATCCTTGGCAAAGCCCACTGGAAAACCCTGCGTGACCTGTTCAGGGCCATAAAACGAAAGCAGGGAGCCGCCGCCCTTCTGTTTAAGCGGGGTGGCTTGAATGTCCTGTAGCGGCTGTTTGGCCATGTACTGGCACAGTTTTTCAGTGTCAGCCGCATAGCCCATCACTTGATAGGTGGGGTCAATGATGAAGGCTTCTTTGGGAATCAGGGTTTTAAATGTTCTGGTTAGTGGATTCAAGCCGCCTTGGGTTTTTGCCATAAAATAGGCGTTGTTTCGGGTGGGCCATCCCACCAAAAAATAATGAGTTTGCCACTGGGAGTCAACCCGGTTGTTGCCGGCCACTACTTTGAAGGTGTATTTCCCTCTGAATCTTTGGGTTAACCGATCCCCCAGCTGATGGGCCAGTTGCTGACAATCTCCGACTATGAGTGCTTTATTTTTGGGCGCGTGCCTGCCTTGATGATCTGAAAAGCGCAGTTCGCCATTTTTATGCTTCAGGGCCAGTTTGTTTTTGGGGTTCAGCCACTGCCATCCCAACCCATATTTACATCGGGCCATTTCATGTCGAATGAGTCCTTTGTCGGTGGCGCTGAATAAAGCGATGGACCCTTGATGGAAGGGGATGTTCAGGATGTCCTGCTCTAAGGGTTGCTTGGGTGTGCTTATGGCCGCATTAGCCGGGCTAAAACCATTTTGAGGTTTGACGCCGGATGCGCAATGGTTTTCCGAAAGTTGACTGGGCCGCAGTTTTCCCGCCATCTGGTTCCAGTAACCCGATGAACGAAAAGCATTAAAAAGTGGATACATGCCCATAAAAGATCAATCTTGTGTTTGCTTAGATGCTGATTTAAAAACCATTGCGCTATTTTTGATGCCATTGGCAGTGCTTCACTGTAAGATGAACAGGCGTCAGCGTCTCATTCATCATGAAGGAGTTTCCCATGAGCCAGCCGAATTCATCCGTAGCCACTCACAAACGCGCTCTATCTCAGGCCGCCTTTGAGGAAGCCCGGAAAGTACTGCCAGGTGGTGTGAATAGTCCGGTGCGGGCCTTTCGCTCGGTGGGAGGCACGCCGGTTTTCATTCAAAAGGCCAAGGGGGCTTATTTATGGGATTTGGATGGAAATCAGTATATTGATTACGTGGGAAGCTGGGGGCCAGCCATTCTGGGACACGCTCACCCTCAGGTGATCCAGCGCATTCAGGCCGTGGCCGAAAATGGCACCAGTTTTGGGGCGCCTACCTTAATGGAAACCGAAATGGCCAATTTGGTCATTGATATGGTTCCTTCCATCGAGAAGGTTCGCTTTGTCAGCTCGGGAACCGAGGCGGTGATGAGCGCCATTCGTTTGGCTCGGGCCTATACCGGGCGCACTAAAATCATCAAGTTTGAAGGCTGCTATCACGGGCATTCCGATTATCTGCTGGTAAAGGCCGGATCGGGAGCCGCCACTCAGGGTGTGCCGGACAGTGCCGGTGTGCCTGCCTCCACTGCCGCAGAAACCCTGAATGCCCGGTTTAATGATTTGAACTCGGTGCAACAGTTGCTGGAACGCTATTCCAATCAGGTGGCCGCCATCCTGATTGAGCCGGTGGCCGGAAACATGGGTTGTATTCCCCCGGAACCCGGATTTTTGGAAGGCTTACGGGATTTGGCCACCGATAGCGGGGCCTGTTTGATTTTTGATGAGGTGATGACCGGCTTTCGCTTGGCCCCCGGTGGCGCTCAGCAACGCTACGGAGTAACCCCGGATATTACCTGTTTGGGAAAAATTATTGGGGGCGGCCTGCCAGTGGGCGCCTACGGGGGTAAGCTGGAAATTATGGCTCAGGTAGCGCCCGATGGCCCCATGTATCAGGCCGGCACTTTGTCGGGCAATCCATTGGCCATGGCGGCTGGGTTGGAAACTCTGAATTTGCTGCGCCAGCCCGGTACTTACGAGCGGCTGGAGGACATTAGCGGCCAGCTGGGGCAAGGGTTAAGGGCCATTTGCGAGCGCAAGGGCATTCCTCACTACATTACCGGGGTGGGTCCTATGATGACCCTGTTTTTTGTGGACGGCCCCGCCTTGAACTATCAGGATGTTTGCCGGTTTGATAAAGAGCGCTTTAACCGCTTTTTCTGGGGCATGCTGGATCGGGGCGTTTATTTGGCACCTTCCCAGTTTGAAGCCGGATTTTTGTCCTTGGCTCATACCGAGGCGGATATTCAAAAAACCCTGGAGGCCGCCGAGCAGGCCATTTCCTAACTAAGGCGGCCATGCGTTATAGGTAAAGCCTCGGCTTGCTTACCCCAATGGGGCTGGGGCTTCTCAACGCTGCAAAGGCTCAACCCTGCTTGGCATCGGGTTAGCTAATGCCGAAGCTTTCCAGCAACCGTTGAATTTGAAGCGGGTCCCGTTGCAAGCGAAGGGCCAGCCGGGCTTTTAATTGCTGTTCCTGCCCCGGTTCATAGCGCAAATCCTCATCATTCAAAATGCCATAGGCTTCTTTTAGTTTTTGACAAGCCAGCGGCCAATTGGGTTGAGTGGGCGAGTAAGTGGGCATGGCGTTGACCCCTTTTTTTGCAGACACTTGTGATACTGATGCAACAGGCTGTAAGGTGCTTGAAGGACACCAGCATAGAGGAATCGTAAAGGGGCAATCAATTCCCTGCCTGTTCACACTTTCAAAGGGCTTACAGACCCGTTAGGCTGTTTTGTAGGGTCAGCCAATTGCTCACTTGGTTATCCTGTTGAATAAGCAGGCGTATGGACTTAAAAACGCCTGTGCTTCCTCTTGTGGTTTTAATCAGGCGTCGGAATCTTGATGCACCAGATCCACCTGAATTTGTTTGGGGTTGACGATGAGGCGATTGACCGGGCATTTTTCGGCAATTTGCTTGAGTCGGCTCAGTTGAGCTTCATCAAAATTGCCCTTGATTTCAATACGCTTGCGGATGGAGGGCTTACTGCCCTGTTTATCTTCCTCAAAATGGGTGCTGACTGATTGCAGCGGCCAGCCTTTTTTACGGCAGTAAAGCTGTAGGGTCATGTTGGTGCAGGCTCCCCAGCCCGCATAAAAAAGCTGATGGGGGTCAGCGGCGGTATCCTGTCCCCCTTTTTCGGCGGGTAAATCTGAAAAAAAGGTATGCGGCCCGCTGGTAATGGTTTGTCTAAAACCTTCTTTGGGCAATGTGGTAACTGTCACGGTCATGGGGGTTACTCCTTGCTGAAATCGGCATGCAGTGATTGAAATGAGGTGCTGACAGGGTCAAAAAACTCATAAGGCAAAAAAACTGATGCGGCAAAACCACTCTAACTTTAAAAGCAGAGCCTCGCAATGGGTGGGTGGCGCTAAACCCGACCATTCAAAAATCCGCTGGTAGCGCAATGGCAGGCAGCGGATTTTTGAATGATTGTTCTGTGATAAAGCCGGGTTTAGTTTTTTAAGGGTTGAGGCTCTATGGGGGGATGCTCGGTGATATCGGTGGGCGGGGTCACCGTTTGGTCGGCGGCGTTTTTGGACAGCGTGGAAGGCAGCGTACCACGCACCGTTTCAAAGCTCTGGGTTTCAGTTTCAGCAGGCTCTAGCGCTTCGGTGTTCACTGGTGTGGATTCCGTGGCGTCAACCGTTTTAACGCTGTCTCCCGCTTCAAATAGCTTCTGCATGTGCTTTTTGGGCAGGTGAACCGAAATGACGGTGCCTTCCTTCAGGTCGGGTTCCGGGCCGGTGGTCACCATCCGGTAAGCGCCTGTTAAGCCAGTGCCCCGCAGCATGCCATAACCAATGCGGGTTGACCTGCGATGATGGGTTCCCTTGAGGGTGCGGTATTTTTGACTGCTTTCCAGCCCAACCCCCAGTGCCATCCGGGCGGCCAGAGAAATGGGGGCGATTTGCCAAAAGCTCATGCCCGCGGCGTATTTAAGTGGAACCGCATCCAGCGCGCTGATGGCGGAAAAAGGAATGGCTGCCATGACAAAATTTTTGCCGGTGCCAGCCTTTGGATTGTGATACTTTTTGGTTTTCAGGCTTTCACCATCTTTTTCAAAGTGGTACACGGCCCCCGAAGGCAGAACCGCCTCCTGAATATCCAGAGCCACATAACCGGGCATGCCCATAATCCTGGAGCCATGGCCCCCTTGTACGCTTCCTTTTACCAGGGTTCCGACTGGAAGTTCTTTTTCTCCCAGGCGATAGGTATCTGTCAAGGCTCCTTCAAAGGCATCGCCCACTTTAGACTGTTGTGAGCTTAAGGTTTGGTTCAGTTTGATATCAATAGGCTCATTGGGCGATTGAAGCCGCTTTTCTGCCTGCGCTTGCGGCAACAGCAGACTGCCGAGCAATAAGCCGCAAAGCGCGGTACTAATGATATTTTTTTCGCATGATACCCACATGCGGACCCTGTTTTCCATCGCGGAAAAACTCCTTCAGTCGCTAAATTAAAAGCCATCAATCTTAATCCAATGGAGTGAAGGGTGATCGCAGCAGGGCTAATTGCCTGAGATTACCAGCTTGCCAAAGCCGAAGCGGGCAAACCGCGAATCAACCGCTTAAAAGTTGAATATGCGGGCACATTGAGTTAAGAAGATAGAAAGCTTTTTACATCATAATCTAATTCACGGGTTTCAAGCTAGGGGGCAAGGTGGTTATTTTTTGCAGGCTATACTCCATCTTTTGGGGGGGAGCGGTTAGGTAGTTGCGTAAATTTTAATGAAGAGTGATTGGGGATTCAGGAACGATTCAATGGCAGAGAGCCCTTAAGGTTTGAATGGCATAGGGCAATTAAATTTTTGGTTGAAGGTCGCAGGCTTATTGTCAATTCCTCTGAGGTCCTTTGAAACTTAACCGATGCACTAATTGGATGCCTTTCTTTACTGCTGCATTATAGGACTTGTCTAATTGGGTTTTCCTTTGATTGCCAAATCCAGGCGAATAATCGAAGGATCGAATGACTGTAAGGTGTTGTTGTTAAACAGGTTTCAGTTATGTTGGAGGAAACAAGGTTATGGGTAACAGTCAACGTGGATTCGCCTCCATGTCTCCCGAAAAGCAGCGAGAAATTGCCAGTAAAGGGGGAAAGGCAGCCCATCAAAAGGGAACTGCTCATCAATTCACCTCTGAAGAGGCTAGAGCTGCCGGTAAAAAAGGGGGACAGGCCAGTGGGCAAGCGCGATCCAAGAAAAGCGCCCGTCCTGTCGATAAAAGCTCGACACCCGCATCCTAACGCACCACAGGGGGAGTGTTCTCCAGAGAGAACTGGTTTTATCACATTGCCGTTTCGCCGATCAAAAACCGTATTTTGTGCCGGTTTTTGATCGGCTCCGGCTTCGTTTCAATATCCTTTCCGGGTCCTGCGGTTTACAAATCGTCATGTTGAGCTGATAATCAGGTCAACATCCGGGTGCCCGTAATCAAGCACCCGGCGGCTTGCCAGCTTGCCAGAAGGGTTCACTTTGAAGCGTGGAAGCCAGCTTTTTCCAGGAGGACTGCTGTGGGAAATTTGAAGCCAATTACGGATGTCGGCCATTCCGGCTTGGGGAGCATTGTGGCGGGTTTTTTGGCCCCTCATCCGCCTCATTTGGTTTACGCTGAAAATCCGCCCCAAAATATCCCCCGCTCACAAGGCGGGTGGGAAAATTTGCGTTGGGGCTATCAACGTTGCCGGGATAAAATCAGGAAGCTGAAGCCGGATGTGATTATCGTGCATAGTCCGCACTGGCAAACCGTGGTGGGCCATCATTTTTTAAGCGTTCCCAAGTTGTCGGGCCTGTCGGTGGATCCTATTTTTCCCCATCTGTTTCAGTATGCCTTTGAAATGGACATTGATGTTGAACTGGCTGAGGCTTGCGTTGCGGAAGCCACCGCCATGGGCTTGCAGGCTCAAAAAATGGTGAATCCTCATTTTCGGGTGGATTATGGCACCATTGTATCCCTGCATATGCTCAACCCCCATTGGGACATTCCGGTGCTGGGGATTTCGGCCAATAATTCGCCTTACTATTTCAGCCACGATGACGCTCAGGATCAAATGATCAAGCTGGGGCAGGCCACTGCTCAGGCCATTAAGAAAACTGGCAGGCGGGCCGTGGTGGTGGCCAGTAATACCTTGTCTCACCTGCATTTTGATCGGGAACCCGAGATTCCTGAAGATATGAGCAAGGAAGCGGTTTATAGCTTTGAGCAATACTTATGGGATATGAAGTTTGTGGATCTGCTCCGTCAAGGCGATCTGGATGCTGTGCAGGCCATTTTGCCCGAATTTATGGCGAAAACCGCAGCCGAGGTTAAGGCAGGTTCTTTAATGTGGATGTTATCGGCCATGGGCTTTCCGGCCATGCCCGCAGAGGTGCATGCCTATGGTTCGGTGATTGGTACCGGCAACGCAGTGATTGAGTGGGATTTGGAAGCGTTTCGGCAAGCCAGAGAGCATCCCTCGGAGGCCACATGCCCGGTATCGTGAAAGCGTTGATGGTTCCGGGACTGCCTCAACTGATATTTGAGCAAAGCGGAGACGGACCCTGGCAAGTGTTTCGGGAGGCCATGAAAACAGCAGCCCTTCAGGTGGAGGCTGCGGCCCCGGAGGTGCTGGTTTTATACAGCGCCCAGTGGATTTCGGTACTGGGGCATTCGTTCCAGTACGCTGCCAACCCCAGCGGGTTGCATGTGGATGAAAACTGGCATGATTTGGGCGATATGCCCTATTCCTTTCAAATCGATCGGGACTTAACGGCCCGGGCGGAACGTTTAAGCCGAAGCCGGGGGCTAGCTACCAAGCTGGTTGATTATGCGGGGTTCCCGGTGGATACCGCCACGCTGGTGGCCTTGCGCTATTTCAACCCGAAGGGTCATTTGCCAGTGGTCATTGTTTCTTCCAATATTTACGCCAGCGCAGAAGATGCCATGACCCTGGGTCAAGCGGTGGGGGAAGCCATTCAGCAATCGGGCAAGCGGGCGGTGCTGATTAATTGTTCGTTGATGTCGCATCGGTTTTTAACCGAAGTGGTAACCCCGCAAACCGAGCGTTTTTCCAACCCTCAGGATGATCAGTGGAACCGGCAAATGCTGGATCTGTTGGGTCAGGGTCAGGGTTTAAAAGCGCTGGAGTGGGGACCAGAGTACGTTGAGAAGGCCAACCCCGAAATGGGCTTTAAAGGGTTTTACTGGATGATGGGGGCCATGAATAATCTCAGCGCCCCGGCTCAGGTGTTGGCTTATGGGTCCTTGTGGGGGGCCGGTGCGGTGGTGTTGTCTTACGATGTTCATTAAAGCGGAAAACCGTTTTAATGAAATTGCTTCCGGGTTGAGTATGGGGTTTGTATCGCTTGGGTTTATATCCTTTTGTGCATTATCAATTTCTACCCAAGTGGGATAAAATAATCACCCGGTATTTCAAATCAAGGGTTTATATTGAATTGCACTGAGGGGATGTTCAATGACGATGGGTTCAGGGAGCGGTTTGGCAGGGACCGAAAAAACGTATATTCGCATGGAAGAAAATGCACCTGCCCCCTTGGGTGCCTATTCGCATGTGGTGAAGGCGGGGCCTTTGGTGTTTGTATGCGGGCTGGGCGCCAGACACCCTCAAACCGGCGTAGAGGTTGGGCTGACCCTGAACGAGAACGGCGGCATCCTTCGCTATGACGTGGCGGCTCAAACCCGACAGGTGCTGGAAAACCTGATCACGGTGCTGGCCTCGGTTCACTGTGATTTGCGGGATGTGGTGGATGTGACCGTATTTTTAGCCAAAATGCAGGATTTTGATGCCTACAATCAGGTGTATGGCGAATTTTTTAATTTTGAGCAGCTCCCGGCTCGCACCACCGTGCAGGCTTTGCCCCCCGGTCGTAATTTTATCGAAATCAAAGCCATTGCCTATAAGGCCTAAAGGAGTTTGATGACCCTGTTTGTGAGTCAATCCAGTGCATCCGTTTCCCCGGTTTCAACTGGGGAAACCTTAAAACTGTATATCGATGGTGCGTTTGTCGATCCGCTGGCCGGGGAAACTTTTGCCAATATCAATCCGGCCACCGGGGCGCTGTTAAATCAGGTGGCACGGGGAGAATCGGCCGATATCGAATTGGCGGTGCATGCCGCCAAGCGCTCGTTTGAGGCCGGTTCGTGGGCGAAATTGCCCATGAAAGCCCGGTGCCAGAAACTGCGTGACCTCGGGGATCGCATTTTGGCCCGCAGGGACGCTTTGGCCATGGCCGAGACGCTGGATACCGGAAAACCGCTTTCAGAGAGTTTGAATGGGGATATTCCCAGAGCGGCCCAGAATTTTCATTTTTTTGCGGAAGCCGCCGCCCAGTTGAGCGAAGAATGTTTTACGGTCGATCGCATGGAGCGGCACTTCTCGGTGCGGGAACCTTTGGGGGTGGTAGGCCTCATTACCCCCTGGAACCTTCCCTTGTATCTGGCCAGCTGGAAAATTGCGCCTGCCTTGGTTATGGGCAATTCCATTGTTCTCAAGCCCGCGGAATGGACCCCCACCACCGCCACCTTGCTGGCCGAGATTTTTCAGGAGGCTGAGATTCCACCCGGCGTTTTTAACGTGGTGCATGGTTTTGGCACCGCTGGCTCTGGCGAAGCGCTGACCCGGCATCCTGAGGTGAAGGCGATTTCGTTTACGGGTGAAACCGTAACCGGAAAAACCATTATGAAAGCGGCAGCCGACAGCTTGAAAAAAATTTCATTTGAATTGGGAGGCAAAGGGGCCACCGTTATTTTTGAAGACGCCGATTTGCCCAATGCCATTGAAACGGCGGTGAAGGCGGCTTTTAGAAATCAGGGCCAAATTTGTCTGGCGGGCTCCCGGTTGTTTGTACAGCGCTCAGTTCTGGCCGAGGTGTTGCCGCAAGTGTTGAAACAAGTGGCCTCCATCCCGGTGGGCGATCCGCTTCAGCCAGAAACCCGGATGGGTTCTTTAATTAGTGCCGAGCATTATGAAAAGGTGATGCGCTATATTGAATTGGGACGCCAGGAGGGACAATTGCTGGCTGGCGGCACTCGTTTAACCCAGCCGGACGCACTGGCCAAGGGCTACTTTCTGGAGCCTACCGTTTTTATCAATTTATCGCCTCAATCCGCTCTGTGCCAGGAAGAGATTTTTGGCCCGGTATTGCCCATTATTGCCTTTGATACCGAGGAAGAGGCCATTCATCTGGTGAATGACACGCCTTATGGGCTTTCGGCCAGTGTGTGGAGTCAGGACGTGAATCGATGTCATCGTTTATCTCAAGAGATTAGAGCCGGTATTTTGTGGATGAACTGCTGGTTTGCCAGAGATTTACGCACCCCGTTTGGGGGCATGAAAGCCAGTGGCATGGGGCGTGAGGGAGGGCGTTACGCGCTGGAGTTTTTCTCGGAGTTCAAGACGGTCTGCTATCGCTATCAATAGCGGTTTACTTTTCTAGACGGCTAAACGGCTAAACGCAGGTTTTCAATCCGCTATTGATAGAAGTAAACCATTGGGTATTGTCCAACTGTTTCTAAAATGGATAATTTACAAGAGCTTGCTTTTGTTTTTCATACAAAGTTCTGGTTTTTTAGAGGGAGCTTGTCATTGATGAATCCGGTTCTGGATTTTTTGAATCGACTATTTGAAACGGAGGGTTTTCCCCCGCGCTGGCTGTGTGGCTCAGGCTGGCAGTCCTTTACCGGATGGTTCATGATTGTTTCCGATTTGATTATTTTTGGCGCTTACATCAGCATTCCTTTTTTACTGCTTTATTTTGTCAGTCGAAAAAAATTCATGGTGTTCCCCAAAATTTTCTGGCTGTTTGCCGCTTTTATTTTTGCTTGCGGTATTTCTCACTTGCTGGATGCGGTGATGTTCTGGTGGCCCGCCTATCGTTTAAACACGCTGGAGCGGTTTATGACGGGCGTAATTTCCTGGGCCACTGTATTTAGCCTGATTCCCACCATTCCCAAGGCGCTGGCCCTTAAAACCCCGGCGGCTTTGGAAAAAGAGATTGAACAGCGGGAAAAAGCCGAACGTCAGCTTCAGCAGTTGAATCAGGAACTGGAAGCGATTGTGGCAGAACGCACGGAGGCCCTGAATGAGAAGGCCCGTCAGCTGAAAGCCACCAACGATGAGCTGGAGGCTTTCAGTTATTCGGTGTCTCATGATCTCAAATCGCCGCTTCGCAAAATTGAGCAATTTAGCGGTTTGGTAATGACCCGATTTTCCGATGAGGTCAGTGAGGCTTTATCTTTCGCGCATCGCCGTTAACGCCTCCCAAATGGGGGTATTGATTGATGATATTTTGCTTTTTTCAAGACTCTCCAACGCGTCAATGAAACGAGAGCCGGTTGATTTAAGCGCCATGTTTCAGGAATTATCGCAGGATCTTCAGGAACAATCTCCCGATCGTCAGGCGCATTTTAAGGTGCAACCGAGACTACGAGATGAGGCGGATCCGGTTTTATTGAAAACGGTTTTGGGAAATTTGCTGGACAATGCCTGGAAATATTCGAAGGAAGAAGCGGTGACCCATATAGAATTTGGGATGCGTGTTGTCAACGATCAGCCTTTTTATTTTGTGAAAGACAACGGAGTTGGCTTTGATGCGAGCGGGGCGGACCGTTTGTTCAAGCCTTTTCAGAGACTCCATCTCAAGTCCGATTTTCCGGGAACGGGCATTGGGCTGGCCAGTGTGCAGCGCATCATTAACCGTCACGGAGGCAGTGTTTGGGCCGACAGTGTGCCGGGAGAGGGTGCCACTTTTTATTTTTCCTTGGATGAAGCCCGTTCTGATTTGAGCGCCTCCAGTGGCGTTATTCAAGCCAAAAATGAAACGCTTTAAACCTTAGCGCTTTGCATAAAACTAAATGGCCCGTCTCTCAAAAAACGGGGTGGGGATTAACGGCCCAGACGCACGGTATCTTTTAACTTGTGGAGCCGGAGTTGGGCGGCTATTAAGGTTTCCGGTTTTTTGGCAAAACAGAAGCGCACAAACTTGCGACCCAGTTCCGGGCGGCTGAAAAAGCTGGAGCCGGGAACCACGGCCACCCCAATGTCTTTCATTAAAAAGTGGGTAAATTCCACATCGGTTTTGTAGCCAAATTCAGAAATATCGCTGAACACGTAATAGGCCCCCTGAGAGCGAAAGTATTTAATGCCCGCTTCATCCAGAATGCCCATCATCATGCGGCGTTTTTCATCGTATTTTTGCGCCAGATCCAGATAGTAGGACTGGGGCAACTGCATGGCCGTAATGCCTGCCCGTTGCAGGGGAGCGGCGGCCCCGACCGTCAAAAAATCGTGCATCTTGCGAACGGCTTGAGTAATGTCTTCCGGGGCAATCACAATGCCCACCCGCCAGCCGGTGACGCTGTAGGTTTTAGACAGCCCGTTGATGGTGACGGTCAGGTCTTTCATACCCGGTAGGCTGGCCATGCCCACGTGCTGGTGGTTATCGTACAGGATATGCTCATAAATCTCATCGGTGAAGGCCAGTACGTTCCATTTTTGGCAGTATTTGGCGATCATTTCCAGCTCGGCGCGGCTAAATACTTTACCGGTGGGGTTGTGCGGGGTGTTGATGATAATGGCCCGTGTTTTACTGTTAAACGCCGCTGCCAGCTCGGCCTCATCAATGCGCCATTCCGGCGGGTGCAGGGTCACATAGCGGGGAATGGCTCCGGCAATAATGGCATCCGGCCCATAGTTCTCGTAATAGGGTTCAAACACAATCACTTCATCGCCGGGGTTGATGGTGGCCAGCATCACGGCGGCCATGGCCTCAGTGGCCCCACAGGTCACTGTAATCTCGGTGTCCGGGTTAATGGTAATTCCCAGATAGGGGCCTTCTTTTTCGGCGATGGCTTGCCGAAACTGGGCATCCCCCCAGGTGACGGCGTACTGGTTGATATCATCATGGATGGCTTCACAGGCCGCCAGTTTTAATTCTTCCGGACACGGGAAATCGGGAAAGCCCTGCGCCAGGTTGATGGCCTCATATTTGCGGGCCATCTGGCTCATTTGCCGAATCACAGACTCGTTAAACTGGGCCGCTTTGTGAGAAGTACGATTGGCCATGGCACGGATCCCCTTTGCTCATTTTCCTGATTCCACCCCTTGTTTATACCCTAAAAAAGGGAACCACTATAGAAGCCTTTGACTTTTATGAAGCGATGGCTGGTAGTGTGATCGATTTTTAAATGAAATGGATGCTTTTTGGGTTTGCCTGACGGGGCACTTAAAAGGTTCGAATCAGGCGCATGCCTACTGTAGGCACTAAGGCCAGACCGCTTTCTTTGCGAAAGCCCGCGCCCATTTGCAGGCTGTAATGTGGGGTTAATTCCAGGTGGATTTGGGGCATCAGCAGAAACCCATTTTCACGGCGCTTGAGCCGCAGGTTGGTTTCTATGCCCAGCGTCATTTTGTCGGACTTGCGGTAAAACAGGCTGTTGTTAATCAAACCGGCCAGTGAGGGCTTTCTCATTAAGTTTGCGTTTTCCAGGCCGTTGATACTCAGCACACTCCATCGATCGCTGAGCCTGAGGCCCCCAATGTGGACTGCGGTCATTCCCAACGTGCGATCCCGCAAGCCGTACTCATTAAAAAATTGAACCCCGTGAACCACACGCTCTAAGCGGGAAGGCAAGGTGGCCTGAAAGGCAAATTTAAGGGCCTCGGTTTGCAGGTTACCCATGGGCAATTCAAACTCCAGGGCCATGCCGTCCCGAAAGGCGTATTCCACTTCTGGCGCCCAATGGTTTGAAAAGCGGCCTTTGTGCTGCCATCCACCCTGAAACAGGGTGTTGATTTCCAGCGCGCCTTTTTTGGCCCCCAGTGGGCGAACCAAATCAAACACCATCGGCTCGGGAATACCATGCGAATCAGAAGATAAATCTCCGGTGTGATTGTCGGGCTCTGGCATGGGCAGCCCTGCATCCAGAAATCGAAGGTTCAGCAGTGAAAAACGTTCATCGGTTTCATCTTCAGCAAATTCTGTAGCGGACTGGCCAGTGGCCTCCCCTTCGCTCAACAAAACAGTAGGGGGTGCTGTTTGATCCTCATTCATCCATATTTCAGCGGCGTTTTCGGTCAATGCCTGAAGGGTTTCCAGCGAGTCTCCCAGCTCATCTTCCGGGCTGGCCATGGCATAGCCCAGCATCATCAATAAGCTTAAACAGAACAAGGTTAAAAGCCGATTTTTTTTCATACTGTAAAAATACCTGTTACTGATAGGGATTTGCCACTGCTAATGCTGCTAATTGTGCATGCCTGATGGTTTCCAGTAAATACGACTTATTTTATTACAAAACACCCTCTTTCGGCCGTGGCTGAAAGAGGGTGTTAAGTTTATGTTTTTTTGAAGGTTTACCAGTAACCACGCACCGGTACTTTTTTCTGGACGGGTTTGGGTTGAGGTTGAACCACCATGATTTTAGCCGGTGGTTGTGGTGGCGGAACAACCACCTTCTTCCGAATGATGGGCACCGGCGAACGGGCCAGGAAGATGGAGCGGGTGTAGCTTAACACGTTGCCAGCGTTGGGAGGCAGGGTGTCGCCCAGATTACCATATTCTTTGGGGTATAAAGGAAATAAAGGGGATATAGGCGTTGTGGGGTTGCCCGGTATTTGCTGGGGAGGGGTTGGGGAACAATCGGCACCACCACTGCAAGGGGGCTTGGCCACAATTTCAATTTGCCCCGGAGCGCCGCAAGCGCCACCGGCACCCGGTGTGGCGCAACCACAGTCGCTGGCAACAGAAGCGTAACCGCCCTGACCGCCAGAGCCGCCATTCACGTTGACATTATTAATGATAGTTTGTCCGGGATCGCCGTGGAAACGAACCAACCCGCCGAAACCGGCGTCGCCGCCATTGCCGCCCCGGGCAGTCTGATGCGCGTGATTTGCGTCAGCAATGGCTTCTTGACCGTTACCACCATTGCCGCCCTTGGCTTCAATGCTGCCGGTGCCACTAATGCTGGTACGATGGGCAACGAGAACCGCACCACCATTCCCACCATTAGCACCGTTCTGGCCGACAGAAACTTGCTGACCATTCACCACGGTGCCGCGTGAAGGGAAGGCATTGGTGCCACCGTGACCGCCATTGGCTGCCAGTTGGCCGTTATGCTCTACCGTATCTCCGGCAAACACAACCAGGCCGCCTTCGCCGCCATTGCTGGGGTTATAACCGTTATGGCCGTTGCCACCGTTGGCGCTAATCACCCCGTCATTCCGCAGGGTTTTAGCAGAGCCTACGCCCACGATGCCGCCGTTTCCAGCCACAACACCGCTGAGGCCTTTTCCGCCATTGGCTGTAATTTCAGCCCCGGATTCCACGGTGGTTTTGTCGGTAGAAATCACTTCAACCATGCCGCCATCGCCAGTATTGGCTCCGTTGGCCATAATTTTGGCATTGCTTTTTACAGCGATTTCAGAGCCGTAAATGCCAATATTGCCGCCTTTGGCGCCTGCGCTTAATCCGTTGGCGATGACCACGCCGTCCAGATTGACAACACTGCCAGAAATCTGGATGACATTGGCGTTGTAGCCGCCGATGTAATTGCCGGAAGCATCCAGAACCGCTCCGTTGGGAATGGTCACTTCTCCGGTGGCGTTCAGGTTGATTTGACCGGGCAGGGCGTAAGCGCCTGTGGTAAGGGCTTCAAACCGGGCGTTGGGGCCAACGGTTAACTGGCCCACGTTCACCGTGATTATACCGCCATTCAGACCGTTGGCAAAAATATTGCCGTTCTGAACGAGGGCGCCAGCGTCAATGGTGACTTTACCGCCATTGCCCAGATAAGCGCCATTGCTGCCCATAGCGGCGCTGGCGTTAATGGTTCCGTCTACCCGCATTACGCCACCCTGGGCGTCAAAGTGAAGGTGGCCACCGTTACCGGTCAGGTTGCCTGCGCTGTTAACTTCGAGCCCTCGAACGGTAGTACCCGCTCCCACGGTGATGTTGCCACCGTTATTGGTAAATGTGGTTTTGTCGCCAGCTGTGTTAAAGAAAGTGCCGTTCGCGACATTTGCTCCAACGTTGGTGCTGTTGGTGTCGCCAGGACCTGCCAAAGAAACAGGCATGCTGCCCAGCAGCAAGCTGGCAGCCAGTGAAACTGCTGCCGTCAGGCGGCCCGTGGTGCGTAGAAACTCAACCATGTAAACGCGTACTCCTCAAAGGTAAAAGGGTGGCCAAAAGGGGGTAAATTGGAAAAATTGGAAATGTCGGATGCTTTTTAATAAGAATATTCAAGTGTGAATCATACATTAAAAATTTTTCAAGGCAAGGTTTGCGTGAAGATGTGTTGCGGGTTGCTGAATGAGGGTCAATAAAGCGTCCTTTTATATGTCTGCTTCGAAATGTTTCTTCGCAACCTGTTTTTTTAATTTACTTTTAGTTTTGATTTCCTATAATACAGGTTTCCTAAAGTCATCCTTCTAATCATGTTTTTGGCTGGTCATGCTTTTGGAAGCGCCCCTTACCTCGGAAGGAATTTTTTATACTCCATTCCTTTTTATTACCATGTTCCAACATTTCCCCTGGTTTTTTCGTGAAGACTTACTTAATCCAATAAAAGGATGCGTCCATCTTATGAGATCCGATTTGCAACGTTCGCTGATATTCCTGTCCAGTTTGCTGGTGTTGTTTCCCTCCTTCGCACAGGCCCAGGTTTTTCCTTCTCAGGCAAATCCGGGTACCTTGTTTGACCCCCAGAGTGATCCGTCCTATTTTCCAACCTCTGCCACCCAACAGGCCAGCCCTATTCAAGAAAAAATTGAAGATGAAGGTATTCGGGTTGAATCCCAGCCTCCTGTGCTGCAAGTTTCCGGCGATAATTTCCGGGTAGATCGGGTAGAGGTAGAAGGCAACACCATTGTTAGTAACGAGGAAATGCGTCGCATTGTTTCTCCTTACGAAGGCCGGGAACTGAACCCCGAAGAGTTGGCGGTTCTGGTTGGAAATATTAACGAGGAATATCGCAAGCGGGGCTATTTAACCTCTCTGGCCTTCATTCCGCCTCAGGATCTGGAGCGTGGCGCTATCACCATTAAAGTGCTGGAAGGCATGATTGGTGATATGGAAGTGACTGGTAACAAGTACTTCAAAGCCAAGGTGATTGAAAAGCGCATTTCTGAAAATCCAGGGGACCCTCTGAATATTCCGGCGCTGGAAAAAGAATTGCTTCGCATCAACCGGCAGGAACCCTACCGCTTAAAAGCCACCCTGTTACCGGGCGAGCGCACCGGGGAAACCAAAATTCGTCTGGATGTAAAAGAGCAACAGCCCTTTCAGTTGGCCTTGACCGCTGATAACGCCGGTCGTCCTTTTATCGGCTTGTACCGTTGGGGCGCTGAGTTCGCCAACCGCAACGTAACGGGCCGCGGCGATCGCTTTGACCTGCGTTATACCGGCTCTACCGGTTCTACCATTGCCTCCAGCTCCTACACCTTGCCGGTGGGCAGTAAAGGCACTGAAATTAGCGGGTTGTTCGGCTTTAGCCACGTGGATGTGGATTTAAGGCTGCCCAACCAGCGTGAATTGATCGGCAACGCCTACAACTACGGCTTGCTGGTTTCTCAACCCTTGGGTAAAGAGCGGGTTTGGACCACCGATTTGGGCTTTAACGCTCGTCGAGTCAGCAGCTTTTATGATGGCGACCGCATCAGCACCGACGATATTCGCTCCATGGCGCTGGGCTTGAATTACGATAACTACGATCGCTTTGGTCGCTCCTTTTCTCGGGTGCAAGCAACGGTGGCCCCAGAATGGCTGGGCGCTAACAGCAGCTTTTTCAAACTGGAAAACTACTTAACCCGTGTGACCCGGCTGCCCAAAAACAACTTGCTCATCCTGCGGGCCTATTCTCAATGGAGCCCGGATTCCCTGCCCGCTATCGAGCAATTTCAGCTGGGCGGCATTAACAGCGTACGGGGCTACACGCAGGGCGTTATGATTGGCGATAAGGGCTATAATGTGGGCGCCGAATGGCGTTATCCCATTCCTTTTCTGTCCAAGATTAATGCCTGGATGGGTGAGCGCATTCAGGGCGCCTTGTTTGCGGATTACGGCCAGGTTTGGCGTGATAAAAGCAGTCAGTTTTTCGATGCTGATACCGCGACCTCTTTGCTCAGCGCCGGTTTTGGGGTAAGAGCCCACTTGACCGATTACGCTCAGGGCTTTGTGGATGTTGGTTTCGGTCTGCAAAACCGCAAAGACATAGAGCCTTTTGGCAATCAGCCCACCGCCCGTATTCACTTTGGGGTGCGTAGCGAATTGTTCTCCAATGACTATAAAAGCCGCACGGATAAAGTGACCCCCATCAAGGCCAACGTTCCCAGAGTTCGTAGCGTGGGCGTCATTCGAACCAGTGAGTTGCAATCGGATATCGCTGATCCCACCCTGGAAACGATTGATCTGTTGCACCCTCGGGTCCGGTAATTGGTTTTAACCGGCACCAGATCCTTTTTAAAAACCCCGGCTTTGCGGTCGGGGTTTTTATTTGTCGAGAAATAGTGGGCCAACATGCGCTGGGGTGTTGCAAACCGGATAGACTGAGACATATAAATCTATTTTTAAATGAACAAATAAATAATGGCGCGTCTCATAAAAAGAGAGGATGCGCCACGGGTTGGAAACACGGCAAGATGGATAAAGCAAGGCCTCGTATGGCCGAGCTTTAGGAACCGACAGGGAAGTGAGGGAGTGGCATGATGAACGGAAATCGGTTTCTGACAATTGTGCTGGCTGGCTTAATGGGCTTGGTCATGCCAGCCGTGAGTTCGGCTATTGATGTCAACCCCGGTCGTGGTCAGGACTTACGGGAGGCCAAAGCATTTTTTGGTAATCTGGCCTCCACCTCCAAAAACCCGCTTATTGTTAGCATGGCTGAAGAAAGCCTGCGAAAAATTCAGGACACGGATCAGGAGAAATCGTTAAACCCCAGTCGTCGGGCGGAGGTTACCATGCTGCCTCAAACCGACAATACCTTTGTGGTGCCTGCCGTGGTGAACCGAAAGCACATGGCCACTTTTCTGGTGGATACCGGGGCCAGCTACACCGTCATTACCCCCCAAATGGCCGAGCAGCTGGGTATCAAAGTGGTGGCCACTACACCCACCTTGCCGGTCATGACCGCCAACGGCACGTTTAACGCCCCGGTGGTCACCCTCAAGCACGTAACCTTGGGCGGTATGCGGGTGGATGATGTAGAGGCGGTGATTACTGATTTGGGAGACACCCCGCAACTATCGGGGCTGCTGGGCATGAGTTTTTTCCGGGGAATGGAGCTTTCCTTCAAGCAGGATAAATTGGTGATTAGTCGTTAACCAGCAATGGTTCCGAAGGGGGATGGGCGCTGCTTGCGGTTTTTGAGCTGGTTTGCTCCAGTCCATTGTCCACATCCAAAGCCAGGGTCCGTAAATTGAGGGTGGTTTCATAGGTTTCAATAATCACGGCCAGCAGCATCAGCAACAGGCCCCCTAAAAAGGACCACACCGGGACCATTTCCCATTTCACAAAATGCAGCTGATACAGGGCGATAGAGACTGCCGAAAACACCATCAGTCCCAAGGCCCCAAACATGACAAACACGGCGTTGCGAATCATATGAATGCGGCGCATAAAAAGCGGCACCTGCTGCCGAATATTGGCAATGCGGGTAGGACTGGTGGAGGTTCTAAGTTCCCGGTTGAGTTCCCGAACACGGGTGGCGGCGGTGGAAAACCGTCCATTGACACCGTTCAGCAGCAGGGCCAAGCCGGTAATGGTAACGGCAGGGGCCAGCGACTCCGTGATGATACTGTTGGCTGTAATCATAATGAATCAACCTTTCAATGAGTGAGTGGCGGTTATTGGTATAAAAACGGGGCGATGATTTTAGTTGTTCAGATTTTAGTGGTTCAAATTAGTGGTTTAAAAGGGTCTTTGAGGCGCGGTGTTGAGGAGCAATGAACCATTCTTCCAGAATGATATTCAGGCAAGTTACCACGGGAATGGCCAGCACCAGACCCAGTAGGCCAAACACAAAGCCGCCAATCATTAAGGACAGCAAAATGGCCAGTGGGTGCAGGCCCACCGCACGGCCCATAATCAGCGGGCCAATAATATTGTTGGCCAGTGCTTGTACGGCAATAAACAGAACGAGCACCCACAGTGCCCCCACCCAGCCCACCGGACTAAACAGGGCAATAACCAGCGCCGCGGCCATGGCGATATTGGGCCCTAAAATAGGGATAAGCGTTAATAGGCCACTGAGCGCGCCCAGCAAAACGGCGAAAGGCGGAAATGGCCCCCCAATGATATAAAGCCCCAGGGTAATCAGCAGGCCAAACGAGGCCATAAACATTAGTTGACCCGATACAAAGCCGCCGGTACTGCGAATCAGGTGATCCATCAGGGCCTGAATGCGAGCGTGTCGCTCTTTGGGCTGAAATTGCAGAAAATAGCCCTCTATTTTTTCCCGGTCCATCAACAACAGCAGGCTGATAATCAGGGCGCTCAGGAAATCCAGCCCCAACTGGGATACCAGACGGGTGACCCCGGTAAAGCCTGATAAAAACAGGGTGTTTTGGCTGGATAGTTGTTGAATGAGCAGATCCGGGCTGAACCGGGTGAGCAAGGGGTAGCGCTTGCTCATAAAGGTCCATTGTCCGGCCCAGTCTCTCATGCCGTCCAGATAATGAGGCAAATCTTTAATAAACAGATTGAACTGCTGCCAGGTGATGGCCCCCACCGGAAAAATAATGCCCACAAACAGGCCCACCAGAATGAGATAAGGAATTAACACCGCCAGCCAGCGGGGCAGTTTTCTATCCAGCCATTCTACCAGCGGCAACAGGGCGCTGGCGAAAATAAAGGCCACAAAAATAACCACCAGGGCTTCTTGCGCCATATACAAAAGCCATAGCACCAGCACTAAGCCAATCAGCCAAACGGTTTTCTGTTTGAAGCTTTCCATTGAGATCTTGTTGTCCTTTTTTAGGGCTGGATACTCTCATTTTAATACAGTTAGCAAACAAACAACCCGGCCATGGGGATGCCGCTTTAGTCTGTCAGCCCCGACTGGGCCGTTTGGCGGGCGGTTTCCAGATAACACTTCAAGGTATCCAGCAAGGATGTTTTGGAGTCCTCTTTGGGGAGAGAAGGGCCCTCAAACGCTTGCAGGGGAACCATCACCTGCAAGCGGTTGCAAATAATCTCAATGTCCACCGGGGTGGTGCCAATGATATTACCGTCGGCTTGCACGTTGAGCGTTTTGGTGGACTCAATCCGTAGTTTGCGGGTTTTAAAGTGAACAATATTGCGGGCCATCAAGGTTGAGGCCGGTTGTAAAATGGCTTCCAGTAAGGTGGAAAAATAATCCCGATTGGAGCGGGAGCGGATGATACAAACATCCAGCAGGCCATCATCGGGTTCCGCATCCGGGGTTAAAGGCACACAAGGGCCTAAAAAGCTGGCCGCGTTTGATACCAGCACCGATACGCCACGGGCCCGGAAGGTTCGATTTTCGGTGGTGATTTTAAACCGGCTGCGGCGGGCGGACCAAACGGTTCGAATGCCGTTGATGACATAAGCTAAAATGCCAAAGCGCTTTTTATCCGCCCGGGGGGTGCTTTCCATAATGTCGGCCACCGCGCCCACCCCGGCAAGCAGCGCAAAGTAGTCATTGTTAATCCGGGCCATGTCAATGCGCCGGGGGCGGCCGGTCAGCAGGGTGTCAATGGCCCCTGCGAAGTCTTTGGGAATGCCCAGGTTGACCGCCAGCAGATTGCCTGTGCCGTAAGCGATCAGGGCCAGTTTCACCGCCGGAAACTCTACCAGTACCGGCAGCACCTCCATAATGGTGCCATCTCCCCCCACCACGCCCAAAATATCCACCAGGTTTTGAGCGCATTGCTGGCGCAAAGTGGTTCGCATCTGCTCTGGGGATTCAGGAATCAGTTTATCAATCTGAATGGCGCCCCTGTCAGGGTCAATATCTTGTAAGCGGGTCATTTCCGCCGCCAATGCCTCTTCAAATTCGGCCACTGTGGTTTGGCCAGCATTGGGATTGATGATGAGCAAAATTCGAGTCATGGGAAACACCGCTTATCAAATAACGTCAACAGAATAAAGTAGAGTAAGCCGTTCAGTCCGGTGCCGTGATTCCGGTTCAGGTACAATAAGTTTGACGAGAAAGGCGATCACGATTTTTAATAACTGGTCAGTAGGGTATTACTCTTGCATAGTTTAACCGCTATTCCTATCGCCTTACAGGAGCAATTGTGAGTTTTTCAACGACTGAACTTGAACCCGCTACCCCGCTCCGCTTTGTAGTGTTTGGAGACGGAGGGTCTGGCCTGCCTGCCCAGAAGCGTATTGCCGAGCAGTTGGCCCGCTATCACCAGCAACATCCTTTCCATTTGGTTTTGTTGCTGGGCGATAATATTTATCCCAACGGAGATGCCCTCAAGTACGGAGAATCCCGTTTTACCGCTTTATATCAACCCTTGCTGGAGCAGCAGGTTATTTTTAAGCCGGTGTTGGGCAATCATGATATTTCAGGGCCGCTGGGGGTGGGGTACCCTGCCTTCTGGATGTCTAACCGCCGGGAAAACATGCGCTTTTTTAATATGCCCGACACTTATTACGATTTCATATTTGGCCCCTTCCATTTTTTTATGCTGGATACCAACCGGTTTCGACAAACCCAGCGTAAATGGCTAAATACGGCTTTTGCCAAAAGCGATGATTCGGCCATTAAAATTGTGTGCGGGCATCACCCGGTCATGTCTTCCGGTTTTCATGGGTCCACACCCCGGCTGAAGCGCCATTTAAAACCCATGCTGGAAAAGCATGGCGCGGCTTTTTATCTGTCCGCTCACGAGCATGATTATGAGCGCTTTGAGCCGGTGAATGAGGTCACCTATATTGTCTCCGGGGGCGGCGGGGCCGACTTGCGTGAATTTCGAAAAAAAGCAGAACCCGCTTCTCTCATTCGGGCTTCCCGGCATCACTTTATGGCATTTGAGTATTTTGAAAACTGCTTAAGTGCTCAAGTAATTGATGATACGGGCAATGTTCTGGATCAGTTTTCAATAAACCTTCCGCTGGCAGTGGCTCAACCGCATCCGCATTTACAAATCCATTAAAAAAACGCTTAAAAAAGCCCCGAAATCAAAAAGCCCCGAAATCATTCGGGGCTTTAAAACAACTTTTGAGCGTTGATTTTGATGAAACGGGTTGGTTGAAAAAACGCTTATTTTGATTTGCGGACCGCTGATTTTTTTCCAGGTTTGCCCTTGGGTGCCGTTGCTTTTATTTTTGTTTTTTGAGCGGCTGGCTTTCGACCTGAAACGGCTTTGGCAGTCATTTTTTGAGGCTTGGTTTTGAGGGTGGTGGAATCTGCTTTTTGACTGACCACACTACTCGGCTTGCGTCCTCGTTTTTTGGGCGTTACCTCTGTTGTTTGAGCGGCGGCGATATTTTTAGCGCCGGGTTTGCGTCCCCGTTTTTTGGGTGTTTCTTCCGCTATGGGAGCAGCGGTGATATTTTTGGTACCGGGTTTGCGTCCCCGTTTTTTGGGCGTTTCTTCCGCTATGGGAGCAGCGGCGATATTTTGAGTACCGGGTTTGCGTCCCCGTTTTTTTGGCGTTTCTTCCGCTATGGGAGCAGCGGTGATATTTTTAGCGCCGGGTTTGCGACCTCGCTTTTTTGGCGCTTCCAGCGTATCAGCTGATTCTTCTGATACTTTGAATGCGTGATAAAACGCTTTCAGTTCCTCTAGAGTATCGAATTTAATAGGCATTGATAAGACTCCATCATTCCACGCATCATCCAGAAAGGGAGGGTGTTTCTAATACGTCAAGCTTCAATAGTAACCACGCTGTTTTAAAAAAATCTCTCTCTCGCCAGCTTTTTTTCTACCCATTTGAATACAAAATAAAAAAGCCAATATTTTTAAAACGGTTGAATCATGTTGATTGTTTCTTAATTTGCATTCGCTAAATTTTAACTGAAAAAAATTAAAAATAAACTGTAAACGCGGAATTCCTCATTCTGTTTTTGCTGCTTTTGCTGTTTTGGGTTTCCATTTTTTAAAAAAGGGGTTGGAATGAACCATCACTGGATGATCCGTTTTTTCGAGATCGCTTTTCCGTTGAAGCCCTGAGAGAAACTGGCTTACAATGAACAGGGAGCCAACATTTAAAACAGCGTGAAGTGGGAGGATGGGCATGGGTATTTTGAAAAATCAGTCTGATTTGCGAGCTTTGCGAGAGGCTGGGAAAATAACCCGCGCGGTGCTGGAGGCTTTAACCGAACATTGCGTGCCGGGAACCTCTTTAATTTCCATGGAACGCTTGGCCAACCAGCTTTTGGCCCGCCATCGATCAACGGCCCCGTTTAAAAGTTTTAATGGTTTTAATCACGCCATTTGTGTTTCCCTGAACGATGAAATTGTAAACGGTCCGCCTTCTCGGGAGCGGTTGATTCAGGAAGGGGATTTGGTCAGTATCGCTACGGCTGCCGAGTATCGGCGTATTTATGCCAAAGCGGCCCGTTCGTTTTGGGTGGGCCAAACGCCCAGCGAAGCGGTTCAAAAATTACTGGCAGGCTCAGCCACAGTAATAGCCAACGCCATTGCGCAATCCCGGCAGGCGCAAACATTAAATGAACTGTTGGGGGTGGTTCCAGAAACCGCTCAAGCCTTTGGCTTAACGGTGCTTCAGGGCTTGGGAGGAGCTGGTATTGGCAAGCAATTGCATGATGCCCCGGCGGTGCCGAATGACCCGGCTGATTTGGAGGAGCGGGTTTTGTTAGTGCCCGGCCTTTGTTTTACCTTAATGCCCATGCTGTCTTTGGGGGATACCCAGGTTAAAGTGGCCGATGATGGGTGGACGTTTTTAACCCAAAATGGGAGTTTGGCGGCCCACGTTGCGGATACCTTGCTAATGGGCGAAAACGGGCTGGAAAATATCACCGGGGATTCCTTGGGCTAGCTTGACCCTGTGCATGGATGGATCTATGGTTAAGGCGTTAGAATCTGCAATATGCCGGAGGGTCATTCGCTATGATTAGTGACTTACTGAAAACCGAAACCGCTTGCCACCATGAGGCCATTGAAAACGCCAAGCGCTTGACCCGTTTGGGTAGTGAGGATTTTTCCAAAGCGGAATATATTGAGCTTCTGGAAAAGTTCTATGGTTTTTATCAACCGCTGGAACGGGCATTTGGCCAGCACCCCGAGATTATGGACGCATTGGCTTACCACCAGCGATTTAAATTGCCGTTGCTGCAAAAAGATTTGATGTTTTTTGATCACACCCCGGAATCACTGGCTCAGTTGCCGGAATGCACCGATTTACCCCCTACGGAAACCATGGCTCAGGCTTTGGGTTGCATTTATGTGATGGAAGGTTCTACCCACGGTTCACAATTTATCGCCAAACGCTTACGGGCGCATTTTAACCTGGAAAGCCAGGGTCTTGCTTTTTATGAAGGGTATGGCAAAGACACCATGAGCCAGTGGAAAGCCTTTAAAACTTATCTGGATGAAAGCGTGGCCCAAAACGGAGAAGGCGATGCGGTGGTTCATGCCGCCGGTGAGACTTTTCAGGCCCTGCACCGCTGGATGGATCAATAACGAATCACTGGCGCTGTAGATTGCATGGGCGAGTATCTTCGTTTTTTGCACCAGTACGGAAGAATTCAATTAAAAAGCTTGAAAATGCTTGAGCTTGAGACAAAAATTAAGCTTTAAAAAATTTAAAAGGACTCATACCACGATGTTTGCTGTTATTGTAAAATATAAAAAAAGCATGGAAGAGATCGAGCTTCACACGCCTGCCCATCGGGCGTTTTTAGATCGCTATTACGAGCAAGGCGTTTTGCTGATTTCCGGGCGCCAGAATCCACCCGAAGGCGGCGTTATTTTGGCCAAAGCGGAAAGTCGAGCCAGGGTATTGGAAATTTTCGCGGAAGATCCATTTCAAACAGAAGGCGTTGCCGATTACGAAATTTATGAGTTTACGCCCACCAAATTTCAGCCTTTTTTAGCGGAATGGCTAAACGCTTAGTGCGTTAAGCCCGACTTTCCCGGTAAAAAACGCAGCGCTTTTGATAGCGTATTTTGAACGCTCAGCTATCCTTTTTGGGGAGTGGTAGGACCTTTGAGCTTTTTTAAAAAAGCAAGCCCGAACGCCATCCGTAGCGGGCTTGCTTTAACACAGGGTGTGGGGAATAAGTTGTTTGGCGTTTGATATCATTCCGAGGTTGAGCGTGGCAATGGGCTGGCCGGTTTAGGGTGGGTGATATTAGACCATCGGCCCATTTCTCAAGCATGGTTGAGTCTTGATTTTAGACCAGCGAGGAATGGCTTCACCCGTTTGGCTGTTTTTAAATGGGGCAACAAAAGAAAACCGCTAACTATCTGGATGAGGAATAAAAATATGGTAGCCACTGTTGTGAATTTGCAAAGTGTTCGTCAACGTAAATCGAAAGTGCGTGTGTTTGAAGCCCTGGAACATTTTTACGGAGAAATTTTAAACCGTCTGGAAGATCAAAATAAACAGATTGACCCTCAGGAGTTTGAGGAATTTATGGTTCAGGTACTAGGCGATCACCTGGTCAGTAACCTCAGCTCCAGCGGTGATCTAACATCGCTGGATGAAAATTATCGACGCTTTGATGATCGCCTGAGAGCCTGTTTGCGAACCAAGCTAAAAACGCTGGGGCATTTTGAAAAAGTGCAGAAAAAAAGATAGTGCCCATTCGCTAAAGATGATTTTAAACGATTACCCAGCGCTGGGAATTTGTTGATCAATGAATTTTTCCATTTCATGATTTTCTACGGATTGAGTGCTTTGACGGGCGGGCATGCCTGAGCGATCTCTTTCCTGGCGGAGCAAACGATTGATATAGGTGTTGGGATCTTCGTTGCCCAGATGTTCCCGCATTTGTTCAATAAACACTGCCGTGTCTTCGTCCAAGGATAGAACAAAAGTGGTTTTCATAAATGTGTACTCCCTTTAATGTGAATGCGGATTTGGCTTAGGCCGAGGCGCTTAAACCAGTGTTTAAAACAAACGCCTGCCTTCAAATTACTGTATCTTTTGACTTGGGAACACGCAATTGCCCATCGGTGTGAATTCGATATAAATAAAAGAGTGAGTGGATTGGTGGTTGGAGCGTCCTGATTGAAACAGGTGCTATTTTACCCTGATCCAGGGCATTTGTTGCCTGCTGATTTGGTTTTGAATGGCTGAATTCACGGTTTTGTAGCGCTAAAGTGTAATAAGGGTAGTAAGAATACCGAAAATTCTGATAGAAGGTCAGCTAGTTTTCTGTAGACAAGTGGTGAATTGTCTGCTGAGCCTCCAATTGCAACAATAGGGGGTAACCTCAAAATTTCTGGTGAAGGGGTCGTTATCGCCTCGGGCGAACTGAGGCTTTTTGTTGTACTGGCATTCAGACTGCGTTCTCAACAGGATGTAATCAGTCGGACAGGCAAGGGCCTATTTAGCCAGAAATTGAAATTGTTTAGTGAAAAGGAGTTTTAATATGGACGAGCAAGATTACACTTCAGAGTACGCCAACGGCAATAGCTACACCAATGAACCGGCCAGCAACCTGAAAGGCGGTTTGACCGGCGTAAAAGAAAAAGTAACTGAGCAAACTTCTGAACTGAAAGGCAAGTTGCGGGATCAGGCCAGTCAGCTGGGCACCCAATTGGGCCAGAAAATTGACAGCGCCAGAGGTAGAACGTCCACTCAATTAAGAAACACCTCTCAGCGCATTGAGCATTTGGCCAGCTATGTAGAAACCAAAGATGCCAAAGGCATGTCGGATGATTTATTGCGTTCGTCCCAGTCCATGATTCGCAAGTATCCCGGCAAAAGTATTTTGGTAGGCTTGGTGGCGGGCCTGTTGCTGGGTCGTTTGTTTTCCGGCGGACGTCATTCCCAAATCCGTTAAGAGCGTGCGCCTTGTGCGCTCGCTCTAACGACTGGCCTGTCAGGTAAGCCCTGCGTTCGGCGTATTCAAACGGTTTTAGCCATTTCCATATTTTGCACACTGTGATGCGCTGAGAGAAAAAGGAGTTGATTGAACATGAGCCTTTCGTTTTTACCGGATCGATCTGAAAAATCGAGTTTCAGTCAATTGCTGCGCGAATTAATCGCCAAAGTGGGCGAACTGATTGCCACCCAAATTGCCTTGACCAAAGCCGAAATCAAGCTGGAAGGACAGAAATTTCTGGTGGCGCTGGGCCTGGGGCTGGCTGCCGCTGTGATTGGTTTTACCTTTGTGCTGTTCTTTGGGGTGAGCCTGACCCTGTTATTGGCTCGCTGGCTGGAATTGGCCTGGGCCGCCATGATTACCAGTGGCGTTTACCTGCTGCTGGCCGCTTTGTTGGCGGGTGCCATGATGGTGGAAATTCGCAAAAAAACGGAGCGGCTTGATATCGATTAAGCGCCGCACACAAAGGCGCTATGGTTTTTTTATAAAGGAGATTTTTATGACCACAACGGCGGAATTACGCTCAAAACGCGATCAAAAAGAGCAGGAAATTACTGATATTGCCCATCGCATTGAGGATCGCATTGATTTTTATAAAGACTGGCAAAAAATGGTGCGGGATTACCCGTTGCAAAGCATGGGCATTGCCATGGGGGCAGGCCTGCTAGTCAGTGGTATGGGCGGCGGTCTGGTCCGCTTTGGTTTGCGTCAGGCCGAAGGCTTGGTACGAGCGGGCTTAATGGCCTATCTGCTGGCCTGGTTGAATGATGCCAGTGAGAACCGCAAAGTGGTGAACGCCCAACGCCTGTAGCGCCCGCTGCATATTGAATGGCTGGGAATTTTCCCCTCTCTGAATTATCTCTGAATTAAAAATTGACTGAATGCCTTGGCCGGAACCCTTACAGGGGTTTCGGTTTTTCGGCGTTTGCGCTTTGGGTGGTCCTTTGGCTACACTGGAAAGCAAGTACCACATTTTGCCGGGTTCGCTACGGGGCGCTCAGGCGAATCATCGAGTACGCATAGACGAGTACGCATGCACCAAGGCGCTTACAAAAATCGGCATCAATAATTATGGAAAGAGGATCTGGGCATGAAGGCTGAAATAATTGCCATTGGCAGTGAGCTTTTAATTGGAGATGTGATTAACTCCAACGCGGCCTGGATTTCTCGGGAACTGGCCGCCTTGGGTGTGGATGTGCATTATCATGTCACGGTGGGCGATAATCCGGCCCGCATTCAGGGGGTGATTCAGCAGGCCATTGAACGCTCGGATTTGCTGATTTTTACCGGCGGACTGGGGCCCACCGAAGATGATTTGACCATGGCCACTCTTGCCCATTTTTTTCAAACCCCGTTAATCACCGATCCTGAATCGGAACAGGCCCTTCGCCAGTGGTTTATGGGGCGGGGCTTGCCCCTGTCGGACAGTAATTTAAAGCAGGCCAAAAAGCCGCAAGGGGCGGAAACCATCAAAAACCCGGTAGGCACCGCGCCGGGAGTGGCCTGGGATGTTTCTGACAAAACCGGGCGACCCACTTTGCTACTCACCTTTCCCGGTGTGCCCAAAGAGCTGGTGGGCATGTGGCCGCAAGGGGCCTCCTGGATTCGGGCCAAACAACGCCATTTGGGAGAACAGGCCCCGGTGTTGCAAGTGCGCTATTTGCGGTTTTTCGGCATTGGAGAATCCAGTTTAGGGGAAGCGCTTGCCGACCTGATGAGCAGCGCCAACCCCACCGTGGCCCCTTATGTGGGTCGTGCGGAAGTGAAAATTAGAATTGCCGCCAAGGCGGACAGCGTGGATGCCGCCGAGGCTTTAATGGCCCCGGTCAAGGCGGAAATTTTAAAGCGCTGCGGCGATTATTATTTTGGCGACGATGAGGCCACTCTGGAAGCCTTGGCGGGGCAATTGCTGAAGGCCAGCCAGCTTTCTGTGTCGGTGGGGGAATCCTGCACCGGGGGCCTGCTGAGCAGCCGCCTCACGGATATTGCGGGCAGCAGCGCCTATACCCGCCTGAACGTGGTCACTTATGCCAATGCCGAGAAAACCCGCTTGCTGGGAGTGTCTGAAGACACACTGGAGCGGCACGGGGCGGTCAGTCCCCAGGTGGCGGCGGAAATGGCCCAGGGTATTCTGAAGTTCAGCGGTAGCCATTTGGGGGTATCCATTACCGGCATTGCGGGGCCGGATGGCGGCAGCGAGGAAAAGCCCGTGGGACTGGCCTATATCGGGTTGGCCCGGAATCAGTCGGTGTGGGTTAAAAAAGTGTTGGTCAACAGCCGCTATAGCCGACAAGACATTAAGCATGGGGTTACCCAATACGCCCTCAGTTATCTCATTCAGCTTTTGAAGGGCCAGCTGGAAAGCGATGTTTTTGAGGCGGGCAATTCTTAAAAAAGGCTTAAGTGTGGGCCGGGTTGGCCAAAACTCAGCCTATAATGGGGGCAGATTTAATTGCCACAAAAGCGGTTTGTAAAAAAGGAGCCTGTGTCCCCCATGACCACCCCCACCATTGAACGTCATTCATTCCAGACGGAAACCAAGGAATTGCTGGATCTCATGATCCACGCCATCTACTCCAACAAGGATATTTTCTTGCGGGAGCTGATTTCCAACGCCTCAGACGCCATTGACAAGCTGAAGTTTGAAGCGCTGACCAACCCGGATTTACCCAAGGTGGATGAGCCTTGCATTTTATTAATTCCCAACCCGCAAACCCAAACCCTGACCATTGAAGACAACGGCATCGGCATGTCCCGTGAGGATGTGGTTAACCTGATTGGCACCATCGCCAAATCCGGCACCCGTGAGTTTATGGGCGCTTTAAAAGAGCGCAAGCAGCAGCACGGGGAAGTCTCTCCAGAGCTGATTGGGCAATTTGGGGTGGGTTTTTATTCCACCTTTATGGTGGCCGATCAAGTGACTCTGGAAACCCGCAAGGCGGGCGAGGAACATGGCACCCGCTGGCAATCCGCCGGAGATGGCACCTACACCATTGAGCCGGTAGAACGGGCTAGCCACGGTACTTCCATTACCTTGCACCTCAAGCAGGAAGACAGCGAAGACGGCTTACACGACTACACCAGCGAATGGTCCATCAAATCCATTGTTAAAAAGTATTCCGATTTCGTGAACTACCCCATTCAAATGGATGTCACCCATACCGATTACGATCGGGATGAGGCGGGCAAAGTGGTTGAGGGTTCCGCCAAAACCAGCGTAAAGCGGGAAACCCTGAACTCCATGAAAGCCATCTGGATTCGCCCCGAAAATGAAGTGAGCGAAGACGAGTACAAAGAGTTTTACAAGCATATTTCTCACGATTGGCATGAGCCGATGAGCTGGTTCCGCATGAAGATGGAAGGCACCTTTGAGGCCAGAGCGCTGCTGTACATTCCAGAAAAAGCGCCACAGGACTTGTATTACCGGGAAGGCAAACGAGGCGTTCAGCTTTACGTCAAGCGGGTCTTCATTATGGATGACTGCAAAGAGCTGATGCCCGATTACCTGCGCTTTATTAAAGGCGTGGTGGATTCTGAAGATCTCAGCCTTAATATTTCCCGTGAAATTTTGCAGCAAAACCGCCAGATTCGGGCCATCCGCAACCGCTTGGTTAAAAAGGTGCTGGGCACCCTGGAAAACATGGCCACTGCCAATTCGGCCCAATACCTGCAATTTTGGGGTGAGTTTGGCCGGGTTTTGAAGGAAGGCTTGTACGAGGATCGCGAAAATCAGGAAGCCTTGCTGGGCTTGTTGCAACTGAGTTCTACCCATTCGCCTACCGAGCTGACCACCCTGAAGGATTATGTCTCTCGCATGAAGCCGGGACAGGATAAAATTTATTTCGCCAGTGGCGAGGATCGCAAAACCATTGAGAACTCCCCGCACCTGGAAGCCTTCCGGGATAAGGGTTACGAGGTTTTGCTACTCACCGATCCGGTGGATGAGGTATGGACCCAGTCCGTTTATAAATTTGGTGAATTTGATTTGCAATCCGTAGGCAAAGGCACCGTGGAACTTGGCACCGAGGAAGAGAAAAAACAGGCCGAGCAAGCGCTGGAAGAAAAAGGCAAAACTTACGGCGATTTGCTGGGAGCCATGAAAGGCCAGTTGAGCGAGTATGTAAAAGAGGTTCGCCTCTCCAGCCGCTTGACCGAATCGCCTTCCTGTCTGGTGGGCAACCCCTCGGATTTATCCCCGCAGATGGAGCAATTGCTGAAGTCCATGAATCAGCCGGTACCGGAGAGCAAGCGGATTTTGGAAATCAACCCCAACCATCCCCTCAACCAGAAATTGCAGGCCTTGTTTGCGGCCAATCAGCAGGAACCGGCGCTGGCCGATTATAGCTATTTGCTATACGGGCAAGCGTTGCTGGCCGAAGGCAGTCCGTTGCCGGAACCCGCCAAGTTCAGCAAGTTGATGACGGATTTATTGGTAAAAGCCATTTAATTCGTTTTTGTAAGCGATTATTTTAAACCCTTAAAAACGCCGGTTCTGGAAACAGAGTCGGCGTTTTGCATAGAGGTCGGATGCTGTCTATGTTGCGGAACTTGAAACAAAGTCCGGGTTTGTCATCCGGTTTTCACATTCAGCGTTGTATAGTGAGCGCATCAATTCAAAGTGGGTTTTTAAAGGCCGAAAAAAATAATAAATGTTTGGCCTGTTGTGAGTACTTTTTAAACCAAACAATGTCCATATGAAGGAGCCATTGCAATGCTTGGATTTTCCAGTTTTTGGGGCGCGCCGGTTTCCGCAAAAACCCCGTCCCCTCAAAGCGTAGCCCCTCGTCGGTTCAGCCCCCCAACTTTAAAAATTTCTGGATCGGCTCAGAAATTTTTAGCGCAAAAGCCGGTTCTTACTTCTCTGGATATTGATAGCACTTTAATTCCCTGGTTGAAAGAGCCTGAGTATGATGAGGTTGCTTTAACCCGTTACCGCAAAACACTGGGAAGTCCGGATTTTAGAAATCAGAGTTTTGTGATTTTGAACACCGGGCGCAGTTTATCGGCGGTGAAACGCCTGGCCCCTATTTTGCGGGATTTGCCCATTGATGCCTTGGGCCTGAATGATGGCCAGCAACTGTATTTGCGTTCCGCCTCGCTAGACAAAAACGCCCACCCAAAAAACGACAGTCAATCCTGGCTTCAGTCACTCAGTCGATCGGATCAGGATCCGCACTGGAAAGCGGTGCTGGGTGGGTGGTCTGCCACTCAGGTGTTGCAAGATATTCGAGACACCTTGCAAACGGATTTGGGCTTTCAACTGGCGGCCAAACCGGGTGAAAAAAATCGGTTTAACCCGAATGGAGAATACTTTGCCTTTCAAAAGCCCATGTCTCCCAAGCATCCCAAATCCGGGGACTGGGTGATTCGCATTTGCCCGGATCAAACCTATTTTGAAGTGGCCTCCACCCAGCCGGATGTCACCGAGCCAGACATTGCCAACTATTCTGAATTTCTGATTGATCACTTGCAAGCCCGCTTAAAGCCGCAATGGCCTACCGTGATGTTTTATAACAGCCAATCCTCGGAAGGCTGCCATATTCACCTGGGGCCGGAAAATACCAATAAAGCTTCTCTGGTGCGGCACTTGCTGGCCACCCGCTTTGAGCAAAAGCCGCAAGCGGTTATTTCCGCTGGCGATAACACCAATGATATCGCCTTGTTGAGCAGCCACACTTTGGAAGGGGTTCCGAACTATCCTGTTTTAGTGGGATCGCACCCCAAGGTCATGGCCGCCTTGCGCCAAAACCCGCCACCCAACCTGGAATCCGTGGGCTGGAACCAGCTGGATGAAGGCTTAAAAAAGCAGTTTGCAAAGGTGAAAGACCACTTGAAAACCACGGGAGGCAACGGTCAGCGTCTGGATGCCACCGCTTAAGCCCTTGTTTTTACCACACTTCAAAATCCAAAAAATCTGAACGAAAAAGATCTGAACGGAGAGGGAAAATGAATACCACCGGCTGCCCACTGAATCGGGCGGTCGGTTTTTCTTTTTGATAAAAAGCGGTTTGAAAAGCCTGTTTATAATTGGGCTTCAATGGCCCACAAAATGGCTTCAGACCGGCTGCTGACCCCAATTTTATGATAGATGCTGTACAAATGATTTTGCACCGTTTTGGGGCTAACCACCAATAAATCGGCCAGTTTTTGATTGGTGTAGCCTTTGCTTAATGCCTGCAAGACTTCCCGTTCCCGCTCGGTTAAGGCTTCTCGTAAATGGCCATTGGCGTTGCGCTCTTTTTTCTTCAGTTTTTGAGCCAGCTCTTCTGACAAGGCCAGCGGTTCTCCGCTACGCACTTTGCGAATGGCTTCCACCAGCACTTCAATCTGGATGTCTTTTAATAAAAACCCCTTCACCGGCAGATCCAGGCATTTTTTCATCACATGCGGATCATCCTGATTGCTCAGGATAATAATTTTGGCCTCTGGCCATGCGGTCATAATGGCCCGGCTGGATTCGTAACCGCTGATTTTAGGCAGGTTGATATCCATTAAAATAATATCGGGTTTGTGGGCCAATGCCTGAACCACCGCGTTTTCCCCGTCGCCCGCCTCACCACAGACGTGCAAGCCGCCGTGTGTTTCCAGCAACTGGCGCATGCCTTGCCGCAAAATGGGGTGATCATCCACCAGTAAAACCTGAATGGGGGAAGGGTCGAGTTGATGGTTCATGATTGAATTTGAATCTCCAGAATGGCGCCGGGGCCGTTGGAACGGTTGCTTAAATGGAATACGCCAGAGAGGGCTTTGACCCGTTCTTTTAACCCCACAATACCCAAGTGGCCTTGCTGAATCAATGTTTCATCCGGGGGAATCTGCGGCCATGGCAAGCCACAACCGTTGTCCTCAATGCGAATGGACAACTGCAAAACCGGGGTAGCCTGACCGGTGCCGGTGATTTCCTGTTCTGCAATGGTGACTTTAATGGTGCTGGCCTTGGCGTGTTTCAGGGCGTTCCGGGTGCCTTCCTGAATGACCCGGAACAGGTGCAATAACTGTTGATCGTTCACCCATTTTTCAATGCGCGTGGCGTTGATGTACCCCGGCAGCGGCAGGAATTCAAACACAAGGGTGGTGCTGCTGGTTTGGTGTTGCAGTTTTTCCATAAAATGCTCCAGCGCCGGAATTAACCCCAGAGAATAGAGCGATTCGGGCCGTAAGTCGCCGCTGATTTGGCGGACGCTTTTCAGGGCTTCTGAAATATTGGCGCTGATTTCGCTGAGCTTGCCCTCCGTGTTTTGAATGCGAAGCGCATCGCCGGATTCCATATCCTTGCGGAGCAGTTGCAACTGGATATTCACATAGGTCAGTTGCTGGGCCACGTCATCGTGTAATTCTCTGGAAATATTGACCCGTTCCGATTCCACATGCTCATCCAGACTCATCAGGGCCTGATTCAAATTTTTGTTGGTGCTGCTTAGCCTCTGGTTCAGGCTGTTAATGTCGGTTCTGGTTTTCACCATCCACGGAATCCACTGGAAAAATCCGTAGGCAAACAGCCCAATGCCAATGGTATAGCCAAAGGTTTTTTTCAAAAAAGCATGTTGCCAGCTTGGCCCCAGCGGAATGTTGATTTGCCCCAAGGCGCAAAGCTGGGGGGGATCATCCAGAATGTCCATCCAGGTGCCGAGCATCAGTAAGCCCATGCCCCATAAAATGCTGTTCCAGCCAAAGTGCCGAATATGGGGATATTTTTTGCCGTAGTACAGGCAAAAAAGGTAAATGGTGGTTACCACCGTGGCATGTACGCTTTCCAGCAGCAGGGTGTTCAGTTTTAGCTGGTTATCAATATAGGCCAGCGATCCGCCAATGATAAAAAACAGGGCCACGGGCAGCATGACATGCTTTTCGGGCAAAGGCACCGGGGCGGTCATACGGAAGGATCTTCCTTTAAATAACGCAATTATATTTTCCATACTCGATCTAAACCGGGAGGGCGTTTTTTTTAAATAGGCAATTTTTCCTATGATGGCGGTAGCACAAAAATGGATGTTCTTCTTTTATATAGGCAACTCACCGGAATAGTCCCTCATCACCCCGTTCTCCAACCAGAGGCTTTAGGGATATGGCATACCCATTCAACGCCAATCAGTTTTACAATCAGCCCAGCACCGCCTTTCGGTCCCGTAAAGCGGCGACTGCCCCTGCATTTGGACAGCAGGCCTATGGGCCCCCTTACAATGCCATGCCTGCCTACGGTGCGCCACCTGCTCAGCCCTTGACCCGTCCCTTGAGCCGTCCTTTGAATCAGTCTTTGGCCCGGCCCTTGAATCAGCCCTTGACGCCTTTACCCGCCTTGCCTTTACCGGCCCAGTTGTTGAACCGTCCTTCGCCGGTTTTGCCTGCCGCGGCCAATGCCGCTTTTGCCCCCTTTGGCTCCCCGGCTTTGGGCAATGCCAGTCCTGCTTCTCCAATGCCCAGACCCCAGGTTCAAAATCACTTTTACGCTTTACCCGCTGTTAAAGATCCGGCCAGCACCAAAAAGAATATTAAAAAGTTTTTGTTGATTACCAGCGCTGTTGTTACCGGTGTTTTTGCCACCGCTGGCACGGTGGTGGGTTTAATGTGGATGTTTTATCCCGGTTTTGTGGAGCTGGCCAGAAGTATTGGCCCTAAGGGCGCTTCCAAAGCCGCCCGTGCCATTAAAGAATGGAAAAAACCCGGCCCCATTTTACAACGGGCCAAAAACGCCCATCAGGTTTACACTCAGCCAGTGGATGCCTCAGGTTCTTCTACGAGTCAAAGCGGTTGGCAAAGATTTAAAAACTGGTTTAAGTCCGCAGAAACCTTGCAGAATGAAGCTAAAGCAGCCAAGGTCGCCTCTCAAAAGGCCGCTGAAAAAGCCGCTGAAGCAGCCCGAGAGGGCGGTAACGGCTTTGCTGAAATTTGGCAAACGTTTGCCGAAAAAGATACCCAGGCGGCCAAAGAGCTTGGAAAGGCAATGGGTCTGGATCTGGAAAGAATGACGTCGCCTCAATATCTTGCCGAGGTGATCAACCGCATCAGTCCTCAGCAAATGGAGGTCATCCTGAGCAAGGCGATGTCCGGCGAGCCTTTGGATTACGGCAAAATACTGGGCGATGCCATTAACAATATTTCGCCTGAAAAATTAAAAGGCTTTTTAAATGTCTTATTTCCCCAAAAGTTGTCAGCTGCGTTGGCCAAGAGTCGTGAAACCGGCAATGTCAGCGAACTGTTAGATAAACTGTGGGCGATGGTCAGCGAAGAGCAAAAGGCCAATATTTTTAATGAGGGTTCAGCCATTGGTAAGAATGCCATACACGAATACGCCCAAACACTTCCGCTAGTTGGCCGTTTTCTAAAAATGTTCCAGAAGCCATCCAGTGAGCTCTCCGGAACCGCTCCCGCATCCGTGGGTGAGTTTTTTGATGCTGTATCCGAGCAGAACTGGTATTCCCCCGAAATCTTGCGGAAATAGGGGAAAACTCCCAGCACAGACTTGAGCCATTTGGTTTTTATATGCCTACCAATCACTTCAACGCCACTAACTTGTATAGGTGAATGAATTATGCCCAATACCATTCAATCCGGTTTTTACGCCCCCCAGCCTCCCTTGAATGGGGGAAGGCGTCCTGCTCCTTTTCAGGTCATTCCGGGTCGTTACGGCTCAATCCTCACCACTCAGGATTTGTTGGCCCTTGGTGAGCCGCCCCAGAAAAAATCCGGTTTTTTCAAAACCTTGCTGAAAGGAACCGCCGTGGCAGGCGGGGTTTTGCTGGGCGGAATCGCTTTGAAACGCTACTTTCCCAATGCCGCTCAAACGGTGCTTGCTTATACGCCTGAATTGATTCAAAAGCCCTTTCAGTCGGCCGCCGCTACTCGGGCGGGTCAAACGCTGGGGCATTATGGCCAGGAAATTTTCGTTCAGGCGGAACGGTTATTGGGCAAAGCCCCCAACGCTTTGCCTGAGGCTACGGGTATTGTGGGCAAAGCCAAAAACTGGATCAGCGGATGGTTTGGTTAAGGCCCTGAAATCAAAGCCAATAAGCTTAAAACATCAAAAACCCTCGCTATATTATATTAGCGGGGGTTTTTTAATGGGGTTTGGACGTGATTTTTTTGAAGATGAGACAAATGACCTATGAATCTGGGAGATTTGGCGCAGTCAAAAACCACCGGGGCATTCGTTGATATAAACACAGTTCAGCAATGAACGTTTTGTTCCCTCCCCCGCATTGAAAAAGGCATTGATTATGACCATTACCGCAACCAGTTTCAATCAACCCAAATCGGCTCTTAATCCCCAATTTGGGGCCAAGTCGGCCCAAGCGCAAGAGAAAAAGAAGTCCGCCTCGCTTCAGCCCGAAAAAAACACCCCGGAACCAATCACCCCGGAACAACTTACGGAAGAACAAACGGCCCAAAACGCAAGCGCCTTGGCCGAGCAAGCCCTGGCTCAACTGTTTTTTGCCGCAGGCGGTGGTGATATTGTTTACTTGCAAAAGGCCAAGCAGTTGGCCCAACTGGCCGATTTCCACACCAGCGGCGGCGCGGCCTATAGCGCCAAAGGGGCCAATCTGTCGGCCTTGCAAGCACTGGCTCAGGCCAGCAAGCTGGAAGCAGCCTTGCAAGCGGAAACCGTGGGTCAAAACCTGAATCAGGTGGCCTAAGGCTGGCGGGTTCTAGGGGGAAGAACTTCCCCACCGACCGCTGTTTGGGTTTAGGCCTTCACAATCAAACCGGTTCATCAAACAGGTTCAATCCTTAAATAAGGGATTGGGCTTGTTTGATTTTTTGGGGTTTTATTTTTTGCGTTTGATTTTTTTGCGGACCAGCTCGGGGGAAGGGCACGCTGGCAACGCCCTTAATCAATCCCAATCAATCCTCATCTGGCTCAATCTGGGAGAAATTACCTATACGAAATAGGTAATTTGGCCAACACAAAGGCGTTTTAGTTTTTCTTAATACCTACACAAGCATTTTAAAGTGTACCCCACTTTTTTTGTAAGCACACAGGTAAGCACTCATAAGGATTGGTTCGATGGCTCAATATTACGCTTCCAACACACAGTACCAAACCGCTCTGAATGAATGCTTGCGCCACTTACAGGCCTCTTACCAGCCAGCGGCTTCTGTCGGGTCCAACGGGGGGCAGTTGGTGTTTGGCAACGGCAACGCCGCTTATCCCTCGTGGTCCACGCCTCCTGATGCCTTTGGGTATCAGTCCGCCAGTGTGTGGGGGCAACCTCCGGCTATCAATTCGGCGGCGTCTCCCAAAAAGTCGTGGCTTAAAAAACTGCTGGTGGGGGCGGGTGTATCGGTGGGCTTGTACTGGGTGGGCAAGCGGCTGCTGAGCGGAGTTGGCAAAACCCTGGCCGAAAATTTGACAGAAGCCGTTGTCGGCAAAGCGGTGGGCCAAGTCAGCGAGACGCTTTCCAAAGCATCTGCCGAAAGCGCGTCACAAGCGACGGGATCGAAGGTTTTTCCCAGCTTGAAACAAGGCTTTGAGACGCTTCAGTCGTTGGGCATCAAGCCGGAAACGGTGGCCAGCTGGTTCAGTAGCAAAGGCGGACAAGGTTTATTGACTTTCGCCAAGTCCGACTGGTGCGTGAATATTCTGAAAACCACGGTGCTGGGGGTGGCCGCCAAATCGTTGCCCGAACCGGCCATTAAACTGCTGGAAGCCCAGCTGACCCCGGATAATATTCGGCACATGCTGGATGCGGGAGTGTTGTCTAGCGTGCTGAAATACGGGGCTGAACTGTATGCCAAAAACAGCGGATCGCTTCGGGGATATTTGCAAGCCAACGCCGATACCGTGGCCACCCAACTGGCCCGGTTAACCGGCTTTCAAAAAGATACCATTGCCAACTATCTGAAACAGTTTCAGTAATTTTCTCTCCCCCTAAACCACAACGCAAACTGACTAGACAATTGCCTGCCTGTTCCCCCCAAGGGACAGGCTTTTTTTTGCCCAGCGACATTAAAACAGCAAGAAAACGGCAACCCAAAAAATGAAAAACTGAGATTTGGACGGGCCAAATTCGTGTTTATCAAATTGGGATTGAACCAATCAGGGTTTAAATGGCGCAGTGGCGGCCATGTTTTTGGTTGTATTTCTGGTGGTACTCTTCTGCCGGGTAAAAATGAGCCGCCGGGGTGATTTCGGTCACCACTGGCCGGGGCAATTTGCCAGACTGGTTCAAATCCGCTTTGGCGGCGGTGGCTTCGGCCTGTTGCTGATCGGTGTGGTAGTAAATGGCCGAATGGTACTGACTGCCCACATCCGGCCCCTGACGGTTCAGGGTGGTGGGATCATGCAATCGCCAAAACAGGTTAAGCAAGTCTGCATAGGAAATTTGGGCGGGATCGAATTCAACCAGCACCGCTTCGGCATGCCCGGTGTTTCCGTCGCACACTTCCCGATAAACGGGGTTTTCGGTATGTCCGCCGGTGTAGCCCACCTGGGTGGAAATAACCCCGGTTTGCTGCGCAAAGGCATCTTCAATGCCCCAGAAGCAGCCAGCGGCAAATGTTGCTTTCTCGCTCATGGTGGAATCTCCTTTTGGGTGTTTTAACGCTGATTTTGGGTTTTTAAAGTTTTCTTTTTATTTATTAAGGAGGCACTTTAAAAAGCTTGGGGCGCCGGTTCCGGCAGACTTATTGTACCCTGATCGCCTGCCGGTGATCACCTGTTTCTTTTAGGTTGGGGGGCGACGAGGGAGGCCATCGGATGCTAGAATATAACAAGCCCGTTACAAATCAGAAAAGTCAGCCGGGATACTGGACGGGAGTCTGGAAGTGTTGACTTTTTATGGTTTCAGGCGGGCGTTTCCGCTTACGGCTGTCCACCCCAGAGAGTTTTATGCCCCCCATAGCCCCTTTGTCCGATATTCGGTTTACGTTGATCTGCGTAAAAACGGTCAACGATCTTCAGTCCAACTCGGACGTGGTGGAACTGGCTTGCGTTAAAATTCGAGACGCTCGCATCGCCGAAACGTTGCATATGCGATTCAGCCCACCCCATGCCTTGCCTGAGGAATTTACCCGCAAAACCGGCATTTATACCCAAAGCTTGCGGGAATGCCCGCCGCTGGAATCCGTTTTGCCGGAGCTGGCCGCCTTTGTGGAGCGGGATGTGATTTTGTGGGCCAATCCGCCCGGAACAACCAACGCCGTTCACCGCTATTTCAAGCTCACTCAGCCACGGGATCGCCAGTTTTTTCTGCTCAATCTGGCCCAAAAATTATTGCCCGATTTGCCCCGCCATGGGCTGAACCATTGGGCCGCCCACTGGGGCCTGGAAACCGATGGGCTGGCTCGCACTGAAAATGCCGCCATTATTGGGGCCAAAGTGTTTTTAAAGCTGCTGGATTTGCTGGGCAAGCAAGGGGTTACCCAATTTGCCCAACTGCTGGATTTTTGTCCCGGTGTGCCGGTGCGGGTGTATCGCACCCGAAATGAGTTGCCCTTTGATCGCAATCGCTTGAAGGATTACCCGGCCCAGCCCGGTGTGTATTTAATGAAAAACCGGATGGGCGAAATTTTATATGTGGGTAAGGCCAAAAATTTGAAAGTGCGACTGAGAAGCTATTTTCAGAAGCAATCCCGTTTGCCCTCCAAAATTGCGGTGATGATGCGCCAGGTGACCCAGATTGAGGTGATGGTGGTGGGCTCAGAGCTGGAGGCCCTGATTCTGGAATCTCGCCTCATTAAACAGCATCAGCCGTTTTTTAATCAAAAAGTTAAAGATTATCAGCAAATGGTGTTTATGGCCGTGTCCGTCAACGCCCGGTTTCCCCGCCTAAGCCTGAGCGAGGATAGCGACAATCCTGAACTGGCCTATTTTGGCCCCTTTCACGGGCTGTCTTCTCTAAAAAACAGGCTGGAAGTATTGAACCGTAGTTTTCAGTTGCGGGATTGCTCGGATCGCAAGTTTGAGGCGCATCGGGCCAGCCCGTGCATGCAGTATCAGTTGGGGTTGTGTAGTGGCCCCTGTGCCGGAAAAATCAATGAGGCTGACTATCAGGAGCGGGTGGCCGATTTCCTGCGCTTTTTGGCCCAGCAGCCCTGCAACGCCCTGGATGGACTGACCGCCAAGCGAGAGGCTTATGTGGAGGCGTTGCGCTTTGAAAAGGCCGCCCTGATTCAGGAACAACTGGAATTATTGGGGCGCTTTCGGCAAACCAGTTATCGGCTCATTCAGGCGGTCACCCTGCGCCATTGCCTGATTGTGCTGCCCGCGCAAGAGCCCGGATGCTTCCGCCTGCTTAGCGTGTTGCAGGGGCAGCCCCATCAGTGGAAAACCATTGATCCTGTTCTGCTGGACTGGGATGCCATGATCCTCTGGATTCAGCAGGCGCTCGATGCGCTGGACTCGCACACGGCCGCTGCGGGTCAGCCCATTCCCAAATCTCTCTATGAAGAATCCCGCCTGATTGCCCAGTGGCTGGAGAAACGCTCCGAGCATGAAGGGGCGGTGATTGCGTTTGCCGATAAATCAGCCCGCATGGTGTTTAATGAACTGTTGCTGGCCATTAGCCCTGCCATGCGCCATCAGTTTGAATTGAATGCCGCCGAAGAAGCCTGGGACTGGGAACGGGAACAGCACGGGTAAAAAGGGGCAAGAAGGTTTAAGAAGCAGCAAAGCGACCTTGTTGCGTCTTGCTAAATTGGGGTAAATGTTGCGTCGCTTTGCCAATCCAAAGGCCGTCGCTGGAGATGCTTACGTGGGAGGCCGGAGGTTAAGCGGTGGGGGTGGCCGCAGGGTCTGCCATGCTTTTATACAGCTTTAAGGCGTGATTGCGGGCCGTGGCGTGGTCCACGATGGGGTGGGGGTAGGTTTTGCCCAGTTGAATGCCAGCGTTGAGCAAAACCAGCGGGGGGGCCTCCCAAGGCTCGTGAATATACTGGGCGGGCAATTGGGCCAGTTCCGGTACCCATTGGCGAATATAGCGGCCTTCAGGATCAAACTTTTTGCTTTGGGTCATGGGGTTGAAAATACGGAAAAAGGGCTGGGCATCGGCCCCACAACCGCCCACCCATTGCCAGTTCAGGCTGTTTTGGGCCAAATCGGCGTCCACCAGCGTGTCCCAAAACCAGCGGGCCCCATCGTGCCAGGAAATCATTAAATCCTTGGTTAAAAAAGAACCCACAATCATACGCACCCGGTTGTGCATCCAGCCAATGCGCCAGAGTTGCCGCATACCGGCATCAATAATGGGGTAGCCGGTTTGCCCTTGCGTCCAGCGCTCAAAATATTCGGCATTCAGGGTCCAGGGCAAATCGTTAAACTTGGACTTTAGGGCGCTATCGGTGGTGTGCGGAAAATGAAACAACACATGGTAGGCAAATTCTCGCCATGCAATTTCCCGCAAATAATCCTTGCCGCCCGCTTTATCCTCAGCCTCCGTGATGGCATGCCAGATTTGGCGGGGTGAGATTTCCCCGTGCCGCAAATAAGCCGACAGGCGGGAGGTTCCATCCACCGACGGGATGTCTCGGGCGGTGCCGTAGTTTTTTTGCTTGTGGGCCATAAAAGTGGCCAGCAACTCATGGGCCTGTGGTTCCCCCGGTTGCCAAAAGGCCCGCATTTCCCGATCCCATGGGATGGCAGGCAGCAGGTTCAATTGTTCCAGTTTAAGGCTCTCTGGCCACTGGCTCGGCGCTTTAAGATGCTGGGGGCTGGGTAACGGCTCCAGCGACGGAATCGATTCCAGACACCGTTTAAAAAACGGGGTGTACACCTGATATGGTTTTTTACTTCCGGTTTCAATGCTATGGGGCTCCCAAAGCAGGGTGCCGCCTTCATGAATGACCAGTTCAACTCCTTGGCTGGCCAGCAGGCTTTGCAGGGCCTGCTGTTGCAGAATGGCCTGCGGCTCGTAGCGGGCGTTGCAGTGAATTTGGGTGGCTTTGCTTTGCTGGGCCAGCGCCAGTAAGTGAGTGCCGGTGTGGCCCGCCTGAATGATGAGCTGCGATTGCAGGGCTTGCAGCCCTTGGGCCAGCGATTGTAACGAATGGTGAAACCAGACCCGATCGGCGGCCCCAATGGCCCAGTTGCCTTCGGCCTCGGTGTCCCAAATATAAACGGGAATCACGGGTAGGGTGGTTTTTTCGGCGGCCTGTAAGGCGGGGTTATCGGCCAGCCGTAAATCTTGTCGAAACCAGACCAGAACGCTTTTCACGGACATCAGGCTGTCTCTTCTGGGGATTGGGCCAATCCGCCGTTAGTGCCTGAGGGCGACAGCCCACCGTTAGAGACTGGCGGGGCTACCCCGTGCAGGAAAATATTTACCATGGTTTCGGCGTTTTTCCGTGTTTCAAAGGATCGACCCTCGTAGGCGGCTTTTAAGGTGGTCATGGTATCAATCCAGCTCACAAAGTAAAAAGCCAGTTTTTGGGGATCTTCGGTGGCTTTGATTTCGCCTGCCTGAATGCCCTCCTCAAAAATGCTTTCCACCGGTTTTAGCAAGTAAAACTGGTGGGCTTCCATTACTTTTTTAAGGTGCGCCTCAGTTAAGTGCTGGCTGGAATCACGCACCATGGTGCTTAATGAGGTGGGCGAAAACCGAAAATACCCTTCCGCCATTTTGTACAGCTTTTCCCGGCAGCCCTTGCAGCGCTTTACACCGGCCACCAGCATTTCGCTGCCGTGGCGCATCATTTCCACCAGCACTTCGCTAAACAGGGTTTCCTTGTCCGTAAAGTGATAATAAATGGTGGGCTTGGTAAGCCCCACCACATTCACCAAATCGTTCATGGAAACCGAGCTGAAGCCTTTTTCCCGAAACAGGATTTTGGCGTGGTGCAGGATTTCGCCACGGGCATCCACAGGTCTGGGTTTGCCGGTGGTGGCTTTGGGATCAGGGGGTTGGGGGGTCATGGGTCAATAGGCTCAGTTGGCGAGGCCCGGAAGGCCGCAAGAGGAATTTGCGTGGCATTCCAAGGCGCATTCAGGTAATGGAATCTATTGATCATACCATACGGTAGGTCCAGCCTGGCCCCCCAATGCTGGCGTAGTCAATAAAAACCAGAAGCTCGGCTTGACTTTTTCTGAAACGGATCTATTATTCTTTTATACCTTTCGGTATACAGGTTTATAAGCCAATGTTTTTCAAGCCAACCATTTTTCATTCTGGTACTAACGCAATAGTCAACTTAACAACTGACTCTTTATACAAAATCCTGGATAATACGACGAGAACTCTTTGATCACACAATCGTGTGGTCTTTTCTTTTATAAGGTTTTTTTAAAGAGGTGGGCATGTCTCAAACCCCATATGACGTTTTGATCATTGGCGCCGGACTGGCCGGATTAACCGCGGCGCGCCTGATTTTTGAGCAAGGATTTTCCTGCTTGGTGCTAGAAGCCTCGGATTCGGTGGGCGGACGGGTTAAAACCGATCAGCACGAAGGGTTTTTACTGGATCACGGGTTTCAGGTGCTTTTATCGGCCTATCCGGAAGCTCGGGCTTTGCTCAACTACAATTTTTTGGCCTTGAAGCCTTTTTACAATGGCTCCCTGATCTGGACCGGCCACGACTTTCAGAAAGTGGCCGACCCTTGGCGACATCCGGTGGATGGGCTGCAAAGCGTGTACAACAAAATTGGCACCTTGAAGGACAAGCTGAAAGTGGCCGAGCTGCGTCAAAAACTGATTACCCAGCCTGCTGACGCTTACTGGACTTCTCCAGAAACCACCACCCGTGAGTATTTAAAAGCGTTTGGCTTTTCGGAGGGGATGGTGGATGTGTTTTTCCGGCCCTTCCTGGGCGGCATTTTTCTGGAGCCGGATTTGGCCACTTCCAGCCGCTTTTTTGAGTTCGTGTTTCGCATGTTTTCCACCGGCGATGTGGTGTTACCGGCTGAGGGCATGGGGGCCATTCCCCGCCAATTGGCTGAAGGCTTACCGGAAGACGCCATTTTTCTGAACCGCCGGGTATCCAGCGTTCAGCCGGATGGGGTAAGGCTGGAAACTGGAGAACTGGTTCAAGCCAAGTGTGTTTTAGTGGCCACCGATGCGCTGGATGCGCTCAGTTTACTGCCTCAAACGACTCCCCGATCGTTTAATCAGGCCCATTGCCTTTATTTTGCGGCCCAAACAGCGCCTTTGGATTTGCCCATTCTGGCGCTGAACGGGGTATCGGGCCAGCTGGTGAACAATTTGTGCGTGCCCAGTTTGGTGGCCCCTTCCTATGCGCCTGAGGGTCAGCATTTAATTTCGGTATCGGTACTGGAAAACAGCTTGCAGCCAGAGCCGCTGGTGAAAGCGGTGATTGAGGAATTGCGGGTGTGGTTTGGCGATAGCGTGGATGAATGGCGCTTTTTGAAGGCTTACCCCATTCGTCGGGCCTTGCCTCGCTTTACGGTACCGCCCAACACGCTGACCCCTCAACCGGTGCAACTGGCTCCGGGCCTGTTTAGTTGCGGCGATTATCTGGATACCCCGTCCATCAACGGGGCCATGGCCACCGGGCGGCGGGCGGCCAACGCTATTTTAGAGGCGTTGAAAGCACCGGCGCTGACCACCTGATCAGCATTGATCTTAACGGGATTTGACCCAGGCAATTTGACCTTAAAATCTAACAAGGAGTTCCGAATCATGACTCAAGCTACTTCCCGTCTGGTTTTGCTGGCGCATGGCAGCCGTGATCCCCGCTGGCAGGATACCTTTTTGCGTTTGCTAAGTCTGGCCCGCCAGCAATTTGGGGATGCCTCACTGGATTTGGCCTATATGGAAATGTGTTCGCCGTCCTTACTGGATGTATCGGAACAGGCGTATAATGAAGGCATTCGAAAGCTTACGGTATTGCCGTTGTTTATGTCCGCCGGGGGGCATGTCAGTCAGGATATTCCCCGCTTGGCGGATCAGGCCATGACCGCCTTTGAGGGTCTAGAGGTGCAGGTTTTGCCCCCGGCTGGAGAGCATCCGGTGGTAATGGACGCCTTTTTAACCGTTATGCAGGAAAGTTTGAGCGGTCAGATGAGTCGGCCAGTCTGAATCGCCTCTCTGACTTCTGCCTTCCCTCCCTAGCCCTGTTGTAACCAGTGTTGAAATCAGGAGACTTGCATGGAACCGAATGAACGGATGAGCCGGACTACAATTCTGGTACTGGGAGCCACCGGGTATGTGGGGGGGCGCTTGGTGCCTCGCTTGCTGCAAGCGGGCTATCGGGTGCGGGCCGCCAGCCGTTCCACCCAAAAACTCAAAAGCCGAAACTGGGCCTCGGATCCCAATGTGGAGTTATGTTCCGTTGATGTGACCAACGTGGCTTCTTTGCAAAAAGCGGCGGAAGGCTGCCATGCGGTTTATTATCTGGTGCATTCCATGGACCCCACCACCAAGGATTTTGCGGAAACCGATCGGCTGGCCGCCCACAACATGGTGCAAGTGGCCGAGCAGGTGGGTCTGGAGCGCATTATTTATCTCAGCGGGCTGGGGGAAGATGACGCCGATTTAAGCGAGCATTTGAAATCCCGCACCGAAGTGGCCCGTATTTTAACAACCGGTGGGGTGCCGGTTACCGTGTTGCGGGCGGCCATGATTATTGGTTCCGGCAGTGCGTCGTTTGAAATTTTGCGCTATCTGGTGGATCGCTTGCCAGTGATGATTACCCCCAAATGGCTCTCTACCCCTTGTCAGCCCATTGCCATTCGCAATGTGCTGAACTATTTGCTGGGCTGTCTGCAACACCCGGAAACCACCGGACAGACCTATGATATTGGGGGACACGATATTCTGACCTATCGAGAGTTGATGGAAATTTACTCCGATGAGGCGGGGCTGGGGCGGCGCTGGATTATTCCCATTCCGTTTTTCACCCCCAAGCTCAGCTCGTACTGGATTAATCTGGTGACCCCGGTATCCGCCAGCATTGCCCGCCCGCTGGCCGAAGGGCTTCGCAATCCGGTGGTCTGTGCGGAAAGCCGGATTCTGGATATTATTCCTCAGGAATTATTAAGCACCCGAGACGCCATTCGACTGGCCCTGGACAATATTTTGGGCCAAAACGTGGAAAGTCACTGGACGGATGCCGGATTTCTTCCGCCGGTAGAAACCCGCTACCCCGGTGATCCCGATTGGGCGGGCGGCACTATTTTCAAGGATCATCGCCTGATTGAGGTGGAGGGTTCCGTTGAGGATTTGTGGCATGCCATTGTACGCATTGGGGGACAAACCGGCTGGTATTACGGCGATTGGCTCTGGGCGCTGCGTGGATTGCTGGACAAGCTGTTTGGCGGGGTGGGCAGCCACCGGGGACGGCGGCACCCGGAGCGGGTTTATCCGGGGGATGCCCTTGATTTTTGGCGGGTGCTGAACGTGGATGCCCCCCAACGCCTGCGCTTGCTGGCGGAAATGAAGGTACCGGGTTTGGCCGTGCTGGAGTTTAATATTACTCCCCTGGAAAATGGTCGGCTGGAACTGGCCCAAACCGCATGGTTCGCCCCTCGGGGGCTGAGTGGTTTGCTTTACTGGTATGCGGTGGCCCCCTTGCACGACCTGATTTTTAATGGCATGTTGCGAGGCATTGCCAAAGCCTCCCATCATCCCATTATAAAGGGACCAGTTCGCATGGACTGAGGCCGATTGCCTTCAAGCTTCTTTTTCCGAAAATCGCCCCATTTTTTATGAAAAACAGGGGTTAAATAGCCTGAAACCCGATTTGGAAAACAAAACCCATTAAACTTCTGCTGTTTTTTGGGCAAAATAGAGGGGCGCTCTGTTTTATAAAATCAATAGGCACACGGATTTCTAAACGAAATCAACCCATTCCATAAAGTCTGCATACAAAAAGGGTTTCTCGCTGAATACCACCGTTTACAATCCGGTTTACCCCACTCCCAGGCCGCCGGGGGCTTACAGGCCCATGGTGCTGGGGCGGTACGGGGCGCCCGTTTATGCGGCCCCCTCGTCTCTGTATTTCCCGTCTCCGTCTTTCGATCGTTTTGCGCCTCAGGCCGCTCAAAGTGGCCCGTCTCGTTATTATTTTGATTTGGGTGAAAATTTATACAAGGCCAGCCAGTTTGGACAGGCCATTCAGGCCTTTAACGCTTACCTGCAACTGAACCCCACCGATATTCATGTTTTGAACAAACGGGGGGTGGCCAAGGCGGGCCAAAAAGATTATGTGGGGGCCATTGCCGATTACAGTACCGCCATTGCCATGAATCCCCATTTTTATAACGCCTACTTGAACCGGGGAAACCTGTGGGTGTATCTGGGCGATTTCGCCAAAAAAATGGGCCAGCCGGAAGTGGCCGCACAGGATTATCAACTGGCCCTGAACGATTATGGGCAAGCGGTTCGCATTAACCCCATGAACAGCGCCGCCTATGAGAACCGGGCAGAATTGTACTCCGATATGGGCTTACATGCCCAATCCCTACAGGATAAGGGCCGGGTCATTCAGCTACAGAGGCTAAAGAGTCCTACCAGTCTGGGGCTTCCTTTTTGCCCGCCCCGTGTGGCGCTGGTGCTGGCCAACGATGACTATGTGGGCGGGGAAAACGATTTACAGGGCGGCCCCATTCAGGATGCCAACAGCATTTCCAGCCTGCTGCGCCGACAGGGATTTTATGTGATTCAGGGCCATAACTTGAGCGGGCCCGCCATGAAGGCTCGGGTCAGCCAGTTTACCAGCAAGCTGCGGGAAAATCCGGGCGCGGTTTCCATGGTTTATTATTCCGGCCATGGCGGCTCGGTAAACGGCAATAATTACCTGATTCCCGTGGAATACAGCGGCAGTATGCAACCGGGGTTTGAGGAAAATTCGGTGTCGGTGGATTACCTGCTGAGAGAATTAAAGGGTGCGGGCAGTTACTTTAACATGATTTTTCTGGATGCCTGCCGCACCCCCCTGATGAACGGAGGCACCGCCTTCCGCTCTGGAAAACCGGCCTTAAAGCAGTGGGAAACCGAACCCGGTCCCGGTTTGGCCAACACCTGGATTGAATACGCTTCCCGGCCCAAAATGCCCGCTATTCAGGAGCGAAACGAGGGGCTTTACACCAAGTATCTGGTGCAATTTATGGCCCGCCCCGATTTGAACCTGAAGGAAGTGTCCATGTACACCAGCTACGCCCTGGAAAGCGACCCTACCGCCCGCCGGGAAAACCAGCATGCCCGCACCCAGACAGACTTATCTCACACCGAGCGCATCGCTCAGGCGTTCTCCTTTGCCCGCCATTGCGCCAATCCGTTGCCGCATGTGCGTTTATCCTCGACCCCTGTGCAGCCAGTGGCTCCTTTGGCTACAGGCATAACACCTTAGGCGTAATAATCCAGCCGATGGCCCAAACTGGGATTGGGCCGGGTGAAGGCGGAGGCAACTTTGGGCGCTTGGTTGAGCTGGCCAAACGAAATGGTGGTCAGGCCAAATGGCACGTCTGTTTTTCCAAGTTTTTGAAGTCCGAGTGTTTCGGGTTGGGTAATGGGATTTAGTGATGAAGTAGGGGCAACCCGTTGGCTTTGGGGGGTGGGTTGCAGAGGTGATGCCTGATGCACTGGCATGCGGGCGTTAATGGGTTGTACTCTCATGATAGTCCTCTTTTCACAAGGCTTTTGAGTCTTGCTTGGTACTACTGTAGCATTAACATGAGGTTTTGGCATGAGCCGCCCAGCTATTAGCCATGCGGGGAAAGGGTGGCATGAGCAACCACCTGCCGGAATCCCCAACCGGGTCTGCGGGATAGGGCAGGCGAACGCCTGTTCGGGCCCCCCTGCAGGCCCCCACTTGAGCCGTTGAGGGGTGAAACGTTACAAAATAGTTACCGTTCTGTCATCCATTTGTCTTAAAACTGGCGCATAATGTCCTTCATAGACAGTGAGAGGCAAGCAATTGCTTTTCAGGATGAAGATACCCCCTAACATATAGCAATTCCCGGCTCGCCAGATTGAACGATCAGGCGGGTCTTTTTGTGAGAGGCCACTTGACACAGCCAATTCCTGCTAACAATGCGTGGTTGATCAGGCGGGAAAAGACAACCGGGCATTGTCAACGCCCTTTTCGGCTTTCCCTGCTTGATTTAAAGTCGGTTTTAAAGGCGTTTTAAACTGGGGGATTGTTTGAAAAGCAGCCCTTAAAGCACCGGATCAACAGTAAAACTGAAGGTGGAGCCATTGCTGTCGTTGCTTTCCACCCAAATTTCGCCGTTATGCAGCTGCACAATGTGCTTTACAATGGATAAACCCAGCCCGGTCCCTCCCATTTCACGGGAACGGGCCTTGTCCACCCGGTAAAAGCGCTCAAAAATGCGGGAATGATATTTGGGTTCAATCCCAATGCCGTTGTCGATCACGTCCACCTGAATTTTCTGGCGGTCGTTCACATAGGCTTTTAACACTACTCGCCCATCGGTGGGGGTGTATTTAATGGCGTTATCCAGCAGATTGGTCAGTACCTGCTGCAGGCTGCTTAATTCGGCTTGGGCCTTGGGCAGCGGCTCCTGAATGTCGACGGTTAGCTGAATATTTTTTTCCTCGGCCTTGTCCTGCACCATGGCCAGTACTTGTTGAATGAGAACCTGCAGGGAGGCGGGTAGCAGTTCTGGCTTGTAATCGGGCGATTCCAGCTTGGAGAGATCCAGCAGATCTTCCACCAGCTGGGTTAAGCGCAGCGAATGGCGATGAATGACGTTGATAAAGTCCCGGCACACGGTGGGATCATCCAGCGCCCCTTCAATCAGGGTTTCCGAATAGCCTTCAATGGCGCTGAGCGGGGTGCGTAGTTCGTGGGACACGTTGGCCACAAAATCCCGGCGCATGCGCTCGGTATGCCGAATGTCGGTAATATCATGAAAGATAATTACGCACCCATCCACGGCCTGGGTGTCCGTTTCGGTTAGGGGGGCGGGCTCGTTGCCCAACAGGCCCGGAATATTAATGGGCACAATGTGGGCTTCAAAAAACAGTTCGTGCGGATCTCCCTGAGCCAGCGTGATTTCCTCCACGCAGGTATTGCCGGTGGCCAGCACCGTGGCCAGCACCTTCAGGAAGGCCGGATTTTGAATGACCGCCTCCACATGCCGCCCCACCACATCTTCTTTTGGCAGCTGCAAAAACTGTTTAAGGGAGCGGTTAACCTGTAGAATTTGTCCCTGCCGATCGCAGATTAAAATGCCATCTCTAAACTCTTTCAGCAACATCATTAAAACGTGTTGCTCTCGAAACAGGTGCTTGAGCTGGCTGAAATTTTTGGAAACGGGCTGGGCGCTACTCATAATGGGGAAGGCTCTATCGCGTTCGGTTAGTTCAATAGGCTGGCGTTGGGGGCGGCGGCGGGTTTGGAAGAAGCGATGACAGGGGCTTCTACTGTTAAGCGATAGCCCAGTCCTCGCACGGTTTCCACCATGTCTCGGGCTGTGCCTAACTTGGCGCGCAGGCGCTTGACCTGGGCATCCACGGTTCTATCCATCACCGATTCGGCCTCTTCTTGCCACACGGCGGTCAGCATTTGTTCCCGGGTTTTAACCCGGTTGGGCTGGTTGGCCAGAGCCATTAAAATTTTAAATTCGGTGTGGGTCAGGGACACTTCCTGATGGTCCACCAGCACCCGGTATTCCTCCGGGAAAATCCGCAGCTTGCCCAGTTGCAGGGATTGCAGGGCTTCCAGCGTTTGGCTGGCTCCTCCCGCCGTGCGGGCCAGAATGGCCTTGACCCGTAACACCAGTTCTTTGGGGCTGAAGGGTTTAATCACATAATCTTCTACCCCGCATTCAAAGCCGGTGACCCGGTTGTATTCCGAAGATCGGGCGGTGAGCATGATGATGGGAATGGGCCGGGTTTCCGGGTTGCTTTTTAAATCCCGGCAAATATCGTAGCCGGAGCGATCGGGCAGCATCAAATCCAGAATAATGAGATGGGGATTGAAACTTTCCACCAAGGGCAATACAGAAGACCCATTGAAAGCGGATTCCACCTGAAGGCCGTTTTTTTCAAGGTTGTAACGCACCAGATTTACCAAGTCTTTTTCGTCATCAACCACTAGAATACGAGATGTCATGGTGAGGTCCATTGCTTAAGGGTCGTTTCGGGAGCAGCGGGAATCAGTGTGAAAAGCGTATTGTTAGGCCATCATAACCGAAACCCGCCTTACAGACCAGTGAATGAGGGCAGCCGGGTGAATGCCATTTGCTGAAAAGGATTGGACAGGGAGGAGGCCGGAAACGGCATAAATGAGGGAAAAGGGGCATACTGCTGGGATGCGCCCGCTTGCGCAAAGGTGAGGGGCAGTGGCTTGGGATGGACATGGGCGTGAGCTGTTTTTTTATTGCGGGTGCCAGAGGGCTGCTCGGCGGAGGTGTCGGGCGCTTTGTGGTCCGCCTTGTCCAGCGCATCAATATCCTCATCATCGGAATCTGAATCGGAGTCCAGAACGCTTTCGTTCAACTGGCCATCTTCGCTCCAGATATTGCGGGGGGCCAGTTTGCGGCTCAGTAATTCCGCCATTAAAATGCCCAGCGATACGGGGACGGCTTTAATCAGGATGCGATGATGGGCGGCTTTTTCCAGTGTGGTTTTGAGGGCTGGTATTTGGGCCGCTTTCTGGGTGATTTTTTGTCCGGCCAAATCAATGCCTGCCGTAAAGGCGGAAACCATTGCCAAGGTGGCGGCTTCTCGTTTAATGGTATTTTTCTGGATGGGGCTGGGGGCGTTGCGATCATCCCACACCCGAAAGGAGCTGCCCACACCTTTGGCGGCCACGCCAGCCAAAGAAGTATGAAAAACCTCTCGGGCGATATTGCTACTAATGGAGCTGATGGCCATAACCTTTGAAACGCCTTTTGATTCATTAATGTGGAATGCAAGGCCATCGTAGGTAAGTCCTGTGACATTCTGATGACAGGGCTGGGGATCAATACAAAATGTAAAGTTGGCTTTAATGCCCTTCCTGAAAGGACATGCGTGAATCTGCTTTTTGTCACGGAACCGTCACTCAAAAAACGTTTCACCCGTATTTTGGGCAATAAAAAGCGAGGGTATTAAAACCCTCGCGGTATCCATAGCATAGAGGGGATGAACCCCTCGTCTCCTCACCACATAGGCTATCAAACCGCTCCTCAACAGCTTGAAAGCCTCCCTGAATCTTCTCCTCCGTCTAAAACGTGAATTTTTTAAAGGCACGACCCTCCATGGCATTCGCTCATCCGTTTACCATCCGGGCCTGTTCAGGCTGTTTGCGGACAAGGGGGTAAGCGTTAAAAACAGGGTACTGTTTCCCGCTATAAAAGCTGCCGCCGGGATGGAATCACTGGATTGGGGATGTTGGGTGGTTGATAAGCGGATCATTCATTGTGAATGATGCCGGTGGCAGGACTTGCGCTTGGTTGAATCCTGCAAAAATGTTTAATCTCTCTGAATAAATAAAAACAGAGAGCGGGCTGAAATTGCGGTGTTGCGGCCCCTTCGTTGCGTAGTGTTTACATCTTTTCTCAACTTTTGCGCAGCCTGTTCTTAATTTTTCTTCTTATTTTCTTTACTTGAGGCAGAAAGTATTGACGTCAATTCTCCGTTTGAGTAATTCAACAAAAAACGGGACTTGGTTAGAATGACCCCATTCCCGTAGTGAGGATGAGGGGCGTTTTTATCCCGATTGATTGAAAGATTGATTTTAAAGGATAAAAATCGTTGAAAAGTAAGAGAAGGAGGACCATGCATGGCGATTGAGTCACCTGTAAAACCTAATAACCCGTCTCAGGCTAAAACTTTTTTTGAGCATAAAATGCAGTTTACCACCGGGCCGGTGGAGCTGGAGCGCATGATGTCTCAGAAGCAATCCATTGTGGTTGTGGACGTGCGCGAAGCGGAAGATTACCAGAAAGGACATGTTCCAGGGGCCATTAACCTGCCAAAATCCAAGTGGAGCAACCCCACCGGGCTGGACAAAAACAAGCAGAACATTCTGTATTGTTATTCCCATGTTTGCCATTTAGCGGCCGATGCCGCCGTTCATCTGGCTCAGGCAGGTTATCCGGTAATGGAACTGGAGGGCGGCTGGGCCGCATGGCAAGAACATGACCTACCCACCACCCGATAATTTATTCTGATCGGTTTCAACTCCTGCCAATTACCTACTGAGTGAGCAACGCCATACCGGCTTCCGGTGTGGCGTTTGCCATAGGGGCTATTCTCCGGCGGTGGGCAGGGCTTTTAGCAAGGCGTCCAGTTGTTTATACAGGGCTTCAGGTGTTTCTGCGCTGGCCGCGTCGCCAACGTTATCAATAATATGGCCACCGGGGTGTTGTTGGGTCAGGGTTCGCTTTTCTTCCCGGCTCATCTGGTTTTGAATGCGGGCCATGGCATCCGCCTCGCTCATGCCCCGCTGGGTAATCAGGCGCTGGCGTTGAATGGCGGGCGGGGTATCCAGCAACCATACTGCATCATAGCGATCCGCTAGGCGGGATTCAAACAACAGGGGAATAATGCAAACGCCCGCCGCCTGATGGCCATGCTGAGCGTAAAAGGCTTCCATGGCTTGCCGGGTTTTGGGATGAATCCAGCTTTCCAGTAACTTGCGCCGCTCCGGGTCGGCAAACACTTGCTGGCCCAGGGCGGGCCGCTTAACGTGGCCGCTCTCATCAAACACCTCGGCCCCAAAGGCTTCCCGAATTTTCGATTTCAGGGCCTCATCATTCCGCAGCAGGTCATGCACCACATCATCGGCGTCAATCACCGGTAAGCCCTGCTTTTTTAAATAAGCCCCGGCCAGGGATTTGCCGCAGGCGATGCCACCGGTCAGGGCAATTCGACGAATCATACCGAGTTTTTTCCTATAATTAAGCTCAATTGAGCATATCCATAGCTTACTGTTTCTGCTGTGAGATAATCAATCCATGAATTCCCTCTGGTTTCTTATTGTAGTATCCCCATTGTTTACCCCTTCTCTCTGATCGCTTAAAGGACCCCTTGTGACTGCTGCCTGGACCCGTTTTGATCGCTCCCAGAAGATTTTTGTGTGGCTGACCGCCATTTTTGTCATCTCCCTGTTTATTGCCGATGAAGTGGGTGCCATGTTGTTTTCCTTCCGGGTACCCTTTCTGAAAGATCCGGTGCTGCTGTCCGCCGGTATTATTCCCTTTCCGGTTACTTTTATACTGACCGATTTGCTAAACGAGTTTTATGGCAAGCAAGGCGCCCGCTTTGTAACCTGGGTGGGCTTTGGTATGTGCTTGCTGGCCTATATTTATTTAACGGTGGGCAGTTTACTGCCGATAGATGCCGCCACTTTTATTCCCAAGCCAGTGTTTATGACCATTTATACCCAGTACACCGGCATGTTTCTGGCCTCCTTGCTGGCCTACCTGATTGGGCAAATGCTGGATATCCAGATCTTTCACGCCATCCGCTCGGTTACCAAGCACCGCTTTATCTGGTTGCGGGCCACGGGGTCTACCGTGGTGTCCCAGTTGTTTGATTCCCTGATTGTGACCTTTATTGCCTTTTGGGGGCAAATGCAGGCATCTGAAATGCTGCGGCTGGCCATTGGCAACTACAGCTGGAAGTTTTTGATTGCCATTGGCATTACCCCGCTGCTTTATTTGGGGCATCTGATCCTGAAAACGCTGATGCCCCGACAAGAACCACTGCTGGAAGCCAGTGAGCCGGAGTATCGGTGATGCGGTATGGACGCCTCCTCATTTTTCGGCTTGCTTTCAAGTTGGGATTTGATCATAAAATGCGGCAGTACGCGCCGCCAACATGCGTAATATGTGACTAATTGATGACAAAGAGCTGGATCCCCAATGTTTAATCTGCTTCCCCGTGAGGACAAGTTCCTCAAAATGCTGCAGGATATGGAAATGGCCGCCAACCGCAGCTCCCGCCTGATGAAAAAACTGGTGGAACATCGGCATGATGAGGCTGTGGTTCGAGAGGCCTCGGACGAGATTTATAAATACAAGCGGGAAGCCAAAAAAACGCTGGAAACCCTGACCCAGGAAATTTGTCGCACCCTCATTACCCCTTTCGACCGGGAAGATCTTCAGGAATTCGCGGTGGCCCTGTACAACATTCCCAAGCTGATTACCAAAATTACCGATCGCCTGCTCACCCACAATATGCACCCTTACAACGGGGATTTTAACAAATTTGTGGATCTCATCGATCGTCAGGCGGAAGCCATGGCCGCCGTCATTCGGGAACTGTCGGGCAAGTTGAACTCTCGCACCGTGAATGCCAAGGCCGCCATTTTACATGAGCTGGAAGATCAGGGCGATATGGTGCTAGGCCAGTTAATCGCCAGCTCGTTTCACGATATTGAAGACGTGCGTGAACTGATTTTGCGTAAAGATATTTACGAGATGCTGGAAGACGTGACCGATCAGTACCGTGATGCCGCCAACGTGGCCATGCGTATCATTTTAAAGCACACCTAGGCCAAGGAGTTTCAAGTTTATTATGGAATTTGGCCCAGAGCTTTTCATGCTGATTGCCATTATCGGGCTGGCCTTGATTTTTGATTATATCAACGGCTTTCACGATGCCGCCAACGCCATTGCCACCCTGGTGGCCACCAAGGTGATGACCCCTCGGGTGGCGGTATTGTTTGGGGCTGTGTTTAACTTCGCAGGCGCCTTAATGAGTACGGAAGTGGCCGCTACCATTGGCAAAGGGCTGGTGGATGCCTCGTCTATTTCGATGGATATGGTGTTGTGCGCCCTGATTGGCGGCATTACCTGGAACCTGCTCACTTGGTGGTGGGGCCTGCCCAGCAGTTCATCCCATGCCCTGATTGGTTCCCTGTTGGGCGCCACGTTTTTCGCCAGCAACGAAGGCCACACCCATATTTCCTGGAACACGGTGCTGGATAAAATCATTTTGCCCATGTTCACGTCTCCGCTGGCCGGGTTCTTTTTCGGTTTTTTAATTATGGGCCTGCTCACCTGGATGGTGTTTCGGGTGCATCTGCATCGCATTAACTGGACCTTTGGCAAGTTGCAAATTGTTTCGGCCATGATGATGGCCCTTTCCCACGGCAACAACGACGCCCAGAAATCCATGGGCATCATCGCCCTGGCCTTGCTCACCTTTAGCAAAATGCCCGGTGTGCATTTCCCCAGCTGGTTTTTTGAGCAGGGGGAAGGCTTCCATGTACCGCTGTGGGTGATTATGTCCTGCGCCAGCATGATTGCGCTGGGTACGCTCAGCGGCGGGTGGAAAATTATTCATACCCTGGGCAACAAAATGCTCAAATTGCAGCCCATCCATGGCTTTGCCGCCGAAACCACCGCGTCAGGCATTATTCTGGTGGCCAGCCATTTTGGCATTCCCCTCAGCACCACCCACGTGATTACCTCTTCCATTATGGGGGTGGGTGCGACCAAACGGATTTCCGCTGTAAAATGGGGTATCGTCGGAAATATTTTATGGGCCTGGGTACTCACCATCCCCTTAACCTTTTTATTTTCCGGGGCCTTGATGTGCGTGGTAAACTGGCTGAAAGTCACTTTTAATTAGGCTTTTTAGCTAATATTCTGGATTCCCAAATAGGAGCGGCATATGGAATTTTTTCACTCTCTGCTGGAACTGGTGATGGCGTTTATTCACAACGTAATCGCTACCTTGGGTTATGCGGGCGTGGCCTTGCTAATGGCCATTGAATCCGCCAACGTTCCCCTGCCCAGTGAATTTATTATGCCCTATGCCGGTTTTCTGGCCCAGCAAGGCAAGTTAAACATTCACCTGGCGGCGTTGGCCGGTGCGGTGGGTTGTGTGCTGGGTTCCATTCCCTCGTACCTGATTGGTCTGTTTGGGGGGCGATCCTTTTTAATTAAGCACGGCAAATGGCTGTTGCTGAGTGAGCATGATTTGGATGTGGCCGAGCGCTGGGTGGATAAATACGGCGATTGGGCCTTTTTCATCTGCCGTATGTTGCCGGTGGTGCGTACTTTTATTTCGTTGCCTGCCGGTATCCTGCAAGCTCATTTTTATCCCTTTATTATTTACACCTTTATTGGCTCGCTCATCTGGAGTTACGGACTGGTGTACGTGGGCGTTTACTTTGGCGAAAATCTGGAAGCCTTCCGGGCCATCTGGCACAAGTTTGATTACGCCATTATTGGCATTTTGGTGATTTTGGGTATTTTGTACGTGTGGAAGCACATCAAGTACATCCGCAAGGATCAGCAAAAAGTGGCCGCTGCCCGTAGCGCCGGACAGGATATTTGATTTAAGATAGCCGCTTACCATTCAAGTGGCCTTTCAATCAGGCCGGGAGACAATGCTGCATGGCGATGGCGCGGGAATCAGATAGTTCTTCTGAACATGGGCCGAATTTGACCCCGCAAGGCGCTGCCGGGCAGGGAGAACTGTTGCCCCGGCTGGGCTGGTTTTCAGCCGCCTGCATTGTGGCAGGGTCGATGGTGGGTTCCGGCATTTTTATTGTGTCCAGCGATATCGCCCGCACGGTAGGAACCGGCGGCTGGCTGATGGCCATTTGGGTTTTTGCGGGCTTGCTGACCTTGCTGGGGGCGGTTTCTTACGGCAAGCTGGCCGCCTATATGCCCAAAGCGGGCGGACAATACGTTTTTTTAAGAGAAGCCTGGGGCGAGTTGCCCGCCTTTTTGTACGGCTGGAATTTGCTGACCGTTATTCAAACCGGCTTTTTGGCGGCGGTGGCAGTGGCCTTTGCAAAGTATCTGGGGGTTTTGGTGCCGGCCATTTCCTCAGCGCCTTTAATTTCCGGCTGGCCCATGAGTTTGCAAAGCCTGCTGGCGGTAGCGGTGTTGCTGGTGTTGACGCTTTATAATTCAACCGGCATTCAAAACGGGGCCCGGTTGCAAAACGTGTTTACCAGCCTGAAGGTATTGGCCCTGGCCTTATTAATTGGGGTCGGGTTGGCCTTTGGCAACCGGTTGGGTTCTGTGGACTGGTCTTTCACTCTGCCTGCGGCGCAAGCGGCCCAAGGAGACTGGTTAACCCTGTTCGCATTCGCCTCGGTGGGGGCCTTGTTCTCTTCCGATGCCTGGAATTACGTGACCTTTATTGGGGGAGAGGTCAAAAATCCCGCTAAAAACCTGCCCAAGGCGCTGTTAATTGGCACCATCACGGTGACTGTGCTTTATTTGCTGGCCAATCTGGCTTACCTGAATTTACTGAGCCTGCCCCAAATTCAAAACGCCCCCGAAGATCGGGTGGCCACCGTGGCCATGGATATGATTTTCCCCGGCGCCGGGGTGCTGATTATGGCGGGCATCATCCTGATTTCCACCTTTGGGTGCCTGAATGGTATGTTGCTGGCTGGCGCCCGTGTGTTTTACGCCATGGCCAAAGACGGGCTGCTGTTTAAAAAATTCGGCGAGGTGCATCCCAAAACCCATTCCCCCAATTTTTGCTTGTGGGTGCAGTTTGTGTGGGCCTCGGGTTTGGCTTTATCGGGCACTTACGGGCAATTGCTGGATTACATTGTGTTTTCCACCCTCCTGTTTTACATCCTGACCATGTTGGGCCTGATTCGATTGGGCCGTAAAATACCGGTGGCGGTTCAAATGACCCGCAAGCGGGATTACGCGGTGCCGGTGACCTATATCGCAGGGGCCTCCTTCATTGCTTTTTTCCTATTGTTCGGCGATTTTTTCACCCCGGATTTTGTGTCCCGTTTTCAGTCGGATTTACCGCACACCAAGTTTTTTACCAGCGTGGCCGGAATTTTACTAACTGCTCTGGGCCTACCCGTTTATTGGGTCTGGAAAAAAACGCGCCCGGCCTCTGTATAGAAACGCCTTTAAAGGCGTTGATGATGGGCCGTTGCTTAGTGCTGGTTTTTGGCGTCTTCTGCCATTCGGGCTTTTAACAGGCTGATAATATGGGTCATTTTTCGCAGTTGGGCGTATTCAATTGGGGGTTTTCCCCACATATCGGCTTGATGGATATTGGTTTGGGGCTTCTCCAGCAACAGTTTAACCACGGCGGCATGCCGCATAATCACCGCTAGCGATAAGGGGGTGGATTGAAAAACATTGCTCAAATTCACGTCAATGTCCGGGTGGGTCAGTAATAATTTCACCACGTCCCGGTTGTTTTCCTCCACCGCCATGTGCAGGGCCGTGTTTCCACTAACGTCCTGGTGATTGATGTTGATGTTTTCCTGGGCCAGCAAGGCTTGAGCCACTTCGGTCTTGTTATACATGATGGCCAGCATTAATGGGGTTTGCCCATGAAAGTTATACTGGTTGATCTGAATTTTGGGCATGGCCAATAGTTGTTTCAGGGCGTGCATGTCGTTGTGAACGGCGGCATAACTTAAGGCGGTGTCCCCATCTTCATCTTGTTGATGAATAAAAATTTGGGGATGCTTTAATAAAATATCCACCATTGGTTTTTGCCCTTTACTAATGGCGGCCATTAAAGGGCTAACGCCCAGCCAGTTGGGCTGATTGATATGGATGCCGGGTTGCTTGCTGAGCAACCGGACGCTGGCTTCATCGTTGTTAATCACCGCTTTATATAAGGGGCTTTCTGAGCTGCTACCCGCCAGATTGATCTGGGTGCCGGGATGTTGGATCAGGGCTTCCGCCACTTTGGGGTGACTGTTTGTTAAGGCCAGAATTAAAGCGCTGTTTCCTGCGATGTCCCGATGGTTGACCTCCACCTCGGGCTGATTCAGGAAGGTGTGCACAAAATCCAGATGCCCCTTTTGAGCGGCAATCATTAAGGGGGTTTTGCCCAGCCAGTTTCTCTGGTTGGGGTTTAGCAAAGAGCCTTTGAGCAGCGCTTTGGCACTATCGGCGTTTCCGTGAGCGGCGGATTCGTGCAAGTGGTTACACCCCAGATAATCCAGTTGAGCGACATTGCTGTTGGGCTGATTAAGCAGCACAGAGACGGTTTTGGCGTTGCCAGTGCCTGCGGCAAGGTTCAAGGCGTTTTTACGACGCCAGTCGGTGGCGCCTACATCCAGATCGGGCCGGGTCAGCAGGGTTTCCACCACTTCCGCCCGACCGTTTTGAGCGGCCAGATGCAAGGGGTTTTTTAAGGTAATGGCGTTATGAGGCAGTTGGCCGAGGGGTATTTTTTTCAATAATTTTTGAATCACGCCCGGATACCCGCTAATAGAGGCATGAATCAATCCCTCGCTTGCTTCTTGAGGGGTAATTGAGGCTTTTTGATCTTCAAGCAGGCTCATGCCCACCCCATTGCCGTGGGCCGCCGCATGGGCCATGGGGGTTAATCCTTGAGCATTGGGCTGATGAGGACTAGCCCCGGCCACCAGCATGCGATAGGCCAGATAGTTAAACAGTTGCGGGTCCGCTTGCTTGGGATTGCCTCGGCTCAGCGCCTCGTGTAAGGCGTTGCTATTGTCGGCGATTACTTGCCATGCCCTGAATTCCTGATTAGAAACGGCCACATCCTCAAATCGGCTGCGGTTGGTTGGGGCGGGGACGGGGGTGGGTGTGAATATTATTTCCGGTACCACCTGGTCCTCAACGGTTGCCACTTCAGAAAATTTGCGTTTATGCGGGGTCATGCCAAACAAGGGGCTGTGCCGTTCAAAACCATCGGCTGAGGCGGGCAAAACGCGAGGCCGGATGTTGGGTTCCGGCCGGGTGGATATGGATCGTTTTTGGGCGCCTGCGTCCCGGAAAGGACTGGAAATGAGTTTCATAGCAACAGCACTACCCTTCTCATGATGATTGGCCCTACAGGGCGTTCACTGAGGTTGATTAAAAAATAATCTTGATAAAAAAACCCACTAATTCCAAACGTAAAAACTATATCAACCGCTCCATTTTTACAAGCCCTCAGGCAAGGCGGAGTTTTGTTCACAGTAAGGCGTAATCCAAAGAATCCTAAAGGCTGGCTGCAAAAAATGACAAAAGGGGCCTGCGTTGCGGATAATAGAGTGATGAATCTGTCGCTCTGGGATACTGTCCTGCAACCGCAATCCACACCACAAGCGGGCTCAAGCCCCTTGCCTCGTTATGCTGAGGTTTTGGTGAACATGACCACCAAAAGCCTGCAAAGTCAGGTGTTTACCTATCAGGTGCCGGAAGAATTTCGGGAAGTGGCGCAGGTAGGACAACCCGTGCTGGTTTCTTTTGGGGCGCAGCAGGATTTAACCGGGTTTATCGTGGCCCTCAGCGACACCTACCAAGGCACTTACAAGCTCAAGGAGCTGTCTGATATTCTGGATGAAACACCTCTGTTTGATGCCCCGTACTACGATTTTATGGGTTGGGTGGCCGATTATTATGCCACCCCCATTGCCCAGGTGCTGGCCTGTGCCTTGCCTGCCAATCTGGTGCAAAAGCCTAAAAAACTGGTGTTTCAGGGGCCCAACTTTACGGAGCCTTCCATCCTTGCCCGCATTCAGGATGCCCATGCCCGCAAAGCCTTGCAACTGATTGATTTTTTGTATAAAAACGCCGCTTCCTATCAGGAGTTGTGCGAGGGCAAAAACCCCAAGGGATACTCGCCCAAGTATCTGGCCTCTCATTTAAGAATGCCCCAGAAAACCATGAACCAGTTGCTGGCCCGCTTACGCAAGCTGGACATTGTGGTGGTGGAAACCGAGCTAAGCGCCAAAACACGGGCCAAAACCTACAAACGGGTAACGCTGAATGTGGAGGCCCTGAACAATGCGGTGCTGTCCACCCGCCAGCAGGACATTATCAACCACTTAAAATCGCTGCCAGAAGGCTTGCCCTTGCGGGAGCTGGTGGACGTGTTAGGCACCACCCCGCCTACCCTTAAAAAGCTGGAGGCCGCTGGCCTGCTCAGCATTACCGAGGTGGCGGAGCATCGGGACCCCTTGGCCCTGTTTCAAAAACTGGTGGCCCGCACCCAGTTTACCCTCTCTCAATACCAGCAGCGGGCCATGGATACGGTGGTCAATGGCGATAGCGAACACCCCTACCTGCTGTACGGCATTACCGGCTCCGGTAAAACGGAAGTGTACATGAGCATGACCCGGCACGCCCTGGAGCGGGGCAAGGCGGTGCTGATCATGGTGCCGGAAATCGCGTTGACCTCTCAGATTGCCCGCCGCTTTATTAACCACTTTGGCTCAGAAAACATTGCCTTGTGGCACAGTAATTTATCGGATGGGGAAAAGGCCGACACCTGGCAAAAACTGTGCAACGGGGAGTTGAAAATTTTGATCGGGGCCCGCTCCGCTATTTGGGCGCCCTTAAAGGATTTGGCTTTAATTTTAATTGATGAGGAGCATGAGAACAGCTACAAGCAGGATTCCCCCGCCCCTCGCTACAACGCCAAAACTTTGGCTTTGGAGCTGGCTCGGCGTACCGGGGCCAAAGTGGTGCTGGGCAGCGCTACTCCTGAAATCAGCACCTTTTATCAGGCCCATCAAAATCAGCGTATTTTGCACCTGCCAGAGCGTTTTGGCAATAGCCAACTGGCCGAAGTTCGCATTGTGGATATGAAGCAGGAGCGTGCCCAGGGCCATCAGGGCCAGTTGTCCCGCTCCTTGATTGAGGAACTCAACCTCAATCTGCAAGCGGGCGAGCAGTCTATTATTCTGCTGAACCGGCGGGGGTTTTATACCACCATTCAATGCACGGTTTGCGATCATGTGTTTCAGTGTCCCAATTGCGATGTGGCGGTTACTTTTCATCGCACCCGCAATCAGGTGTGTTGCCATTATTGCGGATACGAAAGCGAGCGTCCGGCCTATTGTCCGGTGTGCGCCAGCATGGAGCTGAGCCACAGTGGGGTGGGTACTCAGCGTATTGAGGATGAGGTCATTAAAAAATTTCCCGAGGCCCGTGTGTTGCGAATTGACAGTGACGTGTTGCAGCGTAAGAACGCCTATGTGGAAATTTTTGAAACCTTTGCCGCCGGAGAAGCCGATATTTTAATTGGTACCCAAATTGTGGCCAAGGGGCTGGATGTGGCCAATGTAACGCTGGTGGGGGTAGTCAGTGCCGATTCCGCCTTTTGCCTGCCGGATTACAAATCATCCGAGCGGGGCTTTCAGTTGTTAACCCAGGTGGCCGGTCGGGCCGGTCGGGGCCAAAAGCCGGGACGGGTGATTATTCAATCGGTGCAAACTCAACATATGGTGTTAACCCATTCCAAAAATCAGGACTACCCCAGCTTTTACAACGAAGAAATTGTGCAGCGAGAGCAATGCAACTTTCCGCCGTATTCTCAAATTTTTCGGTTTATTGTGAGTTGCGAGAACGAGAAAAAGGCCCAGCAATTCATTCAGGCTGCTACTTTGCACTTGCGGGAACTCATGAAATCCTCAGCCGATGTGGATTCACGCATGATCCTGATGGGGCCAGCGCCTTGTGTGCTGCCTCGCATTCAAAATAAATTTCGTTTGCATTTGCTGGTTAAAAATGGGGCTGGCCCTGCCGGACATCGCCTGATTATTGACTTTTACCGCAAGGCCATGGAAGCCCGCTTGCCGGAGGACTTGAATTTTATTCTGGACATTGACGCCCAGAGCCTGTTGTAGCCCGAACCACTTTGTAAGGAGAAACGCATGTCTACTATTGAACAACTGAAAGCCCAATTAACCCAGGCACTGGAAGCCACTCATGTGGAAATCATTGATGATAGCTGGAAACACGCTGGGCATCTGGAAGCCACGCCGGGTCTGGAAGCCACTCACCTCAGCATGACCGTGGTTTCTCCCAAATTTGAAGGGGTGGGCATTCTGGATCAGCACCGGCTGGTGCATGAGGTGTTGAAAGAGGCCCGTGAGCGTCATTTGCATGCCTTGCAACTTAAAACGCTTTCCCCTACCCAGTGGGCGCACCATCCCGCTTAAGCGCCCTGCTAAATAGAACCAAGCAAAAAAGTACCCCTCCAGGATGAATCCATGGAGGGGCCTGTGAAGTCCACGTTGGTGGCCATTCACAGGATTCATTATAAAAGTTTTAATCAGGGATTGATATGACTCGATAGGGTTTAAATACCAAGGATAAAACCATCCCTTGGAGGGGGCGGGCTTATTACATTGGTTGCAAAAAAATATCGATTGGGGGGGGCCTGCCGGGGAGCAATGAACTGCGGGGCCGCCGCCCGGTGGTTCCGAGTGTTTTTTAGATCCCCTTTTAAACAGAAACCGATTTGCCGGATTTAAACGCCCCGTACAGTTGCCCCGCTACTGATTTTGGGTTAATAATCAGGGTTTGAAAACAGGGATCCACACGGGTGGCGAATTTTTTCTTGAAAGTGGATTCTCCCGGCCCCAGATCGATGGTTTCCATGCCTTGAGCGCAAGCATGTTGAGTCAGTTGATGCAGGGCCATGATGCCGGGGACTGCTTGATGATGAACCCCGGTATTGATTGTGAGCAAGGCATAAAGCACATTGCGGTGGATGACATTGAAGCTCAGGTTGGTGATTTGTCCGCCCAGCAAAAGGCCGCTCAGGCAAAGTTGTCCTGATTGTTGTAGTTTGCTGGCCCAACTAATGATAAAAGCCCGTTCTCGGGGATCCTCAAAATAAGATCCTTCCCCCTTGGACTGCCAATAGGCTTGATGGGCCGGGAAAAAACGCGCGAAAAATTCAGCCAGCCCTTGCTCTCCTTCAAAAAAGATGAGTTCCGGTTGTAGATGGGCGGCTTTTTTGAATTGCCGGTTTATATTTTGCCGGTGATGACTACCCTTGGCTTGCCAGTAGGCTTCCCATCCATTTTGCAGCTCAATAACCGGGCTGCCGGATACCGGGGTGTGCAGCACTTTACACCCCAAACGCAGGTAGGGGTTAAACACCTGCGAATCGGTGACGGTCTGGTTCCAGCGCACTTCAAAGCAGTCCCAGCGGGTGCGGTCGCTTAGGGTGCGAAAGCTTTCCCAATCGGCCTGATTCAGACTTTGGTAATACACCCCGTTCCATCCGGCTTGTCGTAAAAACTGAAGCGGAACCAGACCTTTTAGCACGGGTTTGGTGGTTTTAAACAGTTGGCCCTCACCTTCGCCGCCACAAAACTTGGGGGCCAAATGCTCCCACCAGCTTTCCAGAAAAGGGGCACTTTCAAAAGGATGTCTCGCCAAAGTGCTTTCCGGTCTTGTGGGGAGATCGGTTGCTTTCAGGTCGGTTTGGGGCGGGTTCAGTAAGCTTGAGGGGGTCAAGGTGAATCGTCCAATCCTTCTTACAAGTTTAGGGGAGGCGTTTGGTTTGGCCGTGTTAATCCTTTTAAATCCCCTCAAGCGCATTCGTTGCTAACGTAGCGGCTTCCGCAACAAAATGATGATAAAAAACAACCGACTTTCGGGCTTACCAGTGGCCTGCTTGATGCCTTTAAAAATCAGGTACAATAAGGGTTTGTTGCTGACAGGAGTTTCGTTCTTGCCTATTTCCCGCTTTGATCCAAAAAAAACGCGTTTTTGGGCCTTCACTGCCTTGTGTTTGCTCAGCGCTGTTCCGGTTTTGGGCGGGTTAAAGCCGGAGCCAGCCAAGGCCCAGCAAGGCGGGTTACCCAGTATTTTAAATCCGGCCCGTCCGCAAGCCACTAAAACCTATCAGTTCCCGCTCACAGCGATTGATCCCGATGAATTTAAACTCCCGGCGGCCAAGGGCCTTCCCGGCTTTCGGGGGGTAAACCAGTTGATGATTTACACCCCCGCTTATGGCCCCCGTACCGGCACCAATCAGGCCGGGTTTGAGGCCGTGGTAACCGACGGGGTGATTACTGATATTCAGGCCGGAAACAGTCTGATTCCAGCCAATGGCTTTGTAATCAGTGGGCATGGCACTGCCGGACAATGGCTCAATCGCTTTGGGCGTATGGGGTCTGTGGCGGGCTGGAACCTGGATACTCAGAAATTAACCATTCAATTCACCCACGGCACCTATTTGCATGATGTGGATGAGGCTTTGGCCCGAGCCACTGCCAGAAGTGCGGCCTCCCCCATCTACCAGAGCCATTTGGCAGACGCTCAGACTTGCCGTGCCGTATTGGCCAATCAGGCCCAAGCGGGGGCCAATGAGGCCATGGCCAAGCTATCAGAACAATGTGTGCATCAGGCCGATTTAGCCTTTTACAACACCATTCCGGCCATGGCGCAGGGCTTGAAAGGCACCTGGATTCGCCCCGAAAACAGCCAGCCTGAATCCATTCGGGAAAAAGTAACTGAGTTGAAAAAGGCGCATATCGACCATATTTTTCTGGAAACCTATTATCAGGGAAAAACCATTTATCCCAGCAAGGTGATGGCCGCTTATGGCTTACCGCAGCAGCATCCCCGCTATGGCAACGGAGATCCGCTGAAGGTCTGGATTGAAGAGGCCCATCAGCAAGGGCTGAAAGTACACGTTTGGGTTCAGGTGTTTTTTGCCGGTAATCAACAAGAAAACAGGGAGCAGTACGGCCCGATTCTGAACCAATACCCCCAATGGCGCAACGTGCAGCGGCCCCACTGGGACAAGCCCAATCCGGTGATTTCGGATGTGGAGCCGGGCCATTATTTTCTGGATCCGGCCCACCCGGAAGTGCGGGTTTTTCTGGATCAGTTGCTGATGGAAATGGTGTCCGGTTATGCAATTGATGGGCTTAATCTGGACTATATCCGCTATCCGGCCAGCGCCGCCGTCAATAAGCCCTATTATCTGGGCAGCACTTGGGGCTATAGCGAATCAGCCCGTCAGCAGTTCAAGGCCATGATTGAGGCCGAACGTGCCGAGGCGGAGCGCTTGAAGCTGGAGGCCCTGAAAAAAGCCGGAAAGCCCCTGCCCAAAACTGGCTGGAGTCCGGCTTCGCTTTCGTTGAGTTCGCCTTCGGCCGATCCGAAAGATTTAACCCCCACCAGCCCGCTTTGGGATCGGTGGGTGAGCTGGCGTAAGGCTCAGGTGTCCAGCTTTGTGAAATCCATTTCAGCCAAAGCTCGGGCTGTGAGGCCCCACTTGCTAGTGTCAGCCGTGGTGTTTCCCAGTCATGACCCCACCTACGCTCAAAAATTGCAGGATTATCCCAAGTGGGCCAAAGAAGGGGATATTCAGGCCCTAACCCCCATTGGCCTTTCCACCGATTTAACCCGCATGAGCGGCCAATGCGCCCAGCTGCGGGCGCAAGTCAACGATCAAATACCGGTGTATGTGGGTATTTTTTCCCTGTACAACCGCACTGGCCCGCTGAATTTGGTACGAGAAATCGAGACGGTTCAGCAGGCAGGCATGGGTGGGGTGGTGCTGTTTGATGGCGCCCGTTTGACCGCCCCGTATGCGGAAGCCCTACGAGAAGGCCCATTTCGCTTTTAAAATGCCTTAAATTTCGGGCTGAATGTGGTACTGGCCTTGGGCATTGGGGGTTAGGCGAGTGACTTTTGAAACGGCTTCCATGTTTAGCGGCCCGTACAGGTGTGGGTATAAATCGCCGGTGCTGGCGGCTTCCCACCGAATTTCGGGCTGCACTTTTTGAGGATCGATGGATAGTAACCACAGGGCGGGCAAGTGGGCGTAGTACAGGTTGGCCACCCGGTTCAGCTGGTGGGCGGGCGAGGCGTGGATAAACCCCTCAGAGGCCAGACTGTCGCTGATGAATTGGCCGGTGGCGGTTGCTTGCTGGTAAGCTTCCTCGGTGCTGAGAATGTAAATGGGGTGGGACATACCTTGAACCCTCGACTTCTGAACAGAAGAGAACAGACGGAACGCTGGTTATTGTGACCTGAATGGGTGCGGTTTTCAAAGTGTTTTCCAATTGTTGAGATAATTTAACCCGGCCATAAGCACCCGGAAATTCCCGAAACAGGGGGCAGGTTTGATGCTTTGCCTTTCAGCAAGCGCTGTTTCCGGTTGGCCAAAGCTCGCTTGGCTTGACCCTGAAGCCCTTGTGGCCTATCTTGGTGAGAGGCGGAGTTTTTACACAACCGTCCATTCACAAACCGGGATGACCCGGAGGGAGAGAGAGACTATGACCAAGTCGCAGGAATTAAAAGTAACCGAGCGGGATACTACCCTAACCCCTCGCAAATTGCGGGTAGCGGGATACATTCCGGTAACCCTGTATGGAAAAAACATTCAGTCCGTTCACATTCAGGTTAAATCGCACGAGTTCGCCCAACTGATTTCCCACGGCAACCGCCAGCTCAAGTTGTCTGGTTATGTCGATGCCACCGCTCAGGTTCGCCAACTGCATGTGGAGCCGGTCAGTCAGCGTCCCATCAGCGCCGAATTTTATTTGCTGGATGGCACCGTTCCCCAAGCCTAGCTTGCGGTGCCAGTAGGGCGAACGCTTTGCTGTTCGATAAAATCAATTGAATCAAACCATTTGAAGCGCCCTTTGCAGCAGGGTGCTTCTTTTTTATGGGGCCATAAACAGGGTAAAACCCGGAAACCGAAGCTTCCGGGTTAGGGCAGGCAATTATTACCTTATCAGTCGCAGTTAGTTATTGTTAGAAGGAGAGAGAAAACTTAGGGCAGTTGCGTGGGCAACAGAGCAATCATTTTATTCAGCAAGGCCGGATTGGCGGCAATGGCGGCAGGTCCCATTACCATGCCGGTTAAAGCGCCCAGCCCTGCGGACGTGACAGCGGCTCCGGCAAACAAATTAACTTTATTACGGGTATTGATTTGGGCGCTGGTCGGCTGGGTGGCAAACGCTTTTTCGGGCGAAGCCAGGGTGTGTTCTCCAGCTTTCAGGAAAGGCGATTGGGTGCTGGCCCCTGCCGGTATTTCAGCAGGCTTGCGGCTGGCTTCCAGTTGGGCGGGCGGGCTGGCCGGGGCCAGTTTTTTCAAGGCGTTCATCAAGGGATTGTCCGCTTTGCTGGCCTGTTTCACAAAGTTTTGCAGGGCCGCGCCCATCGGGTTTTTGCTTTGAGCGGGGGCCGAAGCTTTGCTATTGGCCTCGGCTGGCTTTGCGGATTTCACAAAAACATCGCCCTGTTGGGTGGGCTGGCTGTGGATGGGTGTTGTTTTTTGCCCAAACTGCACTGGCTTATTGGCTTGGGCAGCTTTACATTTCGGCACTTTAAGCCGATCCATTGCGTCAATCATGGCGCTGGTTCCATCCCTCTGTAAACGTTAGTGGTGGTCACTTCCAATCGATGAAATTATTCTAGCTGAGAATCCTCATTGAGAGAAATAAAAATAAAAACAAAAATAAGAGCTTTTGCCAAGGTGTTGATGGGCAGGCGGTTGGGGTGAGTTTACATTTCGTAATCTTTTCTTGGTGTTTGTTTGACAAAAACGCTTTAGTGTAAGTTCGCCCCAAAGGGTTTGCTGGGGTTTTTGGAGCTGGTTTTGTAGTTGCTATTTTATAAATAGTGGATTTTCAAGGGGGCCAGCCCCCTTGGGATCCCCCGCTGGGGACGGACTGTGTCCCCAGACCCCTCAGGTAGGAGGGAGAGAGGTGTTTTTTAGATAGGGGGCTTATGGGCATTCATTCAAGGGGCAAGCCCCTTGAAAAGCGCATTCTAGGAAACGGTATCCCCGCAGTATTTGAGAGGCCTGAAAACAAAACCCACCCCCAGCCAATGACACCCAAGGGGGCTAGCCCCCTTGAAAGGCACGTTCTTCGATTCACCCTTCCCCCATATTTGAGGGGTCTGGGGACACAACCCGTCCCCAGCGGGGGATTCCAAGGGGGCTGGCCCCCTTGAAATCATAAATCTGCTTCGCTGGGAAAATCCAAACCCCACCTTCATACTAAATTCACGCGACAGCGCTGCTGACTGTCTAGAACGTGAGGGGCGTTATGCCATATCAATGCGACCACTGCAAAAGCCTGTTTTTAAAAACGATAGAAGTGCGGATACACGCTGCCGGAAATGCCTTGCTGTATAAAAAACGCTGCAAACGATGCAAATTTAAATGCCTGTTGCAGAAAACCAGTTTGCAAGGCCCCCTGCAACCCGCCACTTTGGCCGACTGGCAAGGCGGTCGTAAGCCACAGCAAGCGGTTGGCGTAGGTTCCGCCAGAATGATGGTGGGTGAATACACCGCACGCATCAGCCGGGCCACCGATCCGCCCCTCGATTACCTGCACCGAATTGCCCAAGCCCAACGACAGGATACTGTATATGAAACCCAAAAAAATACCATCCACCGGCGGACTGCTGCCCAAACTGAAGAATTTGCTGGACGCCCTCTCGGACCGCTATCACCGGGTGCTGGGGGTTATTGACGAGGCCCTGGATTCTGAAAGCATGAAAGATAAAATCTGGGCGGTGGATTTAATACTGAAACGCACCCCCGCTGAAGATGCCAATACCGCTGTGGTGAAAAAAGGCAAAAAGGCAGAAACACCTCTGGAGCCTGCCGAGCTGGAGCAGCTCAGCGAGCAAGAGCTGCTGAACCGGGTGCGTACTTACATCAAGGATTGGGAACCTTAAGCATGCTTCGGGTTTGCCACGTTTCCAGCCTGCAAGAATGGGCCGTCTATCAGCCCGGTATTGAGGCGTTGCTCCAGACGCATCACCCCATTTTGCTGGATGATTATCGCCAAAGTGGAAACTTACAGCAAGATATCCACTTTTTATCGGAAAATACCGCCGCTTGCCTGCCCTGGCTTTGGGTGCTGGCCGATGAGACGGATCAGGTTTGGGCCATTATTGCCCTCTCTGATATTCAGCCCGGTCGTCATGCGTTTTTGCACGGGGCCACCCATTCCCATTTTCGTGAAAACAAAGAGGCCCGATCGGCGGTGGAACGCCTGTTGCTTCCTATTTTTCAGGCCGCCTTTGGCCCCTTGGCCTTGCTAAAGCTGAAAGCTGAGTTTGAACTGGATAACGCCGGGGCCAAGGGCTTTTGCCTGCGGTGGGGTTTTCAGCGGGAAGCCCTGTTTAAAGCCGATATCAAGCTGGGTGGCTGTTTGCGGGACGTGGCTATTTACAGTGTATCCGCCAATCGTTACCAAGGCTGGTTATTGCCCCGTTTGCTGCGAGGGGTGCAAAAGCGTCAGCCCTTGCCAGACGGGCCGCAGGCTTTCCATCAATCTTCTCTCTAATTTTATTAATCTTCTGTCCAATTCTATCAACCCTCTGTTCAGTCAAGTTTTTAAGGAGCATCCCAATGTCTTTAGGACGCAAGCAGAAAGCCCCCAAACGGGAAGTGGTTAAAATCGTGGCCCCACCCGCCATTACCAAGGTGGAATTTAACAGTCCGACCGGCGATCGGTATGTGACCACCACCAAAGGCAGTGATCAACGCTTTGAGAGCTTTTTGACCCCCACCACCCGCTTAACGGTGGAAGAAAGCCTGAAGGGGCTTCAGAATTTGGCCAAAGAACTGAACCAGCCGGACCCGGTTCGTCAGCAGGCCATCAATCAGCGCAGTCAGGATTTTTTTGATTTGCAAGCCGCCGGTATTAATAGCAGCGCCAACGATCAGCTCTCCAAAGCCCGCACCAACTTGGCCAAGCGGTTTGGGGGCGCCTATAACGCCACCTTTGGCACCCATTTTTTGGGGCAATTGGAAAACAACCGCCTGGGGCAGTTATCGGAAGCCTACAAGCAGTCCGGCTTGCTGGGAGAAGAGCTTTATCGGGCCGATGAAGACAGCCGGGTGCGGCGGTTTTCCCTGTTTCAAAATTATCTGGCCGATTTGAACAATCAGGCCCGAGGCTTGCAAAGCAATGGCAGCAGTATTTTGCAGAACGAAACCCAGCGGGCCACGGATTTGGCGGTGCAACGGGCCAATCTGGCCATGCAGGTCAGCAATCAAAACGCCGCCCTTCAGGCCGAACAAAACCGACAGAACCGTGAAAGTACCTTGCGAACCAGCTCTCAAATCGCCCTGGCCTTAATGGGGGGGATATAAAGGCCCGGCATGAGTGATACAAATAGCCCTATAAATACTGCCGCTGATTTGCCGTCTCGCCCTTGGTTAACCCGCCGCCTGAGCTTGTATCAGGCGGCGCAGGAGAACCCCGAGTTACAGGCTTTGTTGATGCATTGGTGCAAACGGGATATCCGCTTCTGGTTTCGGCATTTCTGCTGGACTTTTGACCCCCGGCTGGATCAGCCGCATCAGCCCTTTGTGCCCTACCCGTTTCAGGAAGCGGCCTTGCTGGATTTGGTGTCCGCCATTGAGAAGGGGGAAGACCTGCTGATTGAAAAAAGCCGGGATATGGGCCTGAGCTGGCTGGTGCTTTTGGCCTTTCAATACTTCTGGCTGTTTCGGGACGGGGCCAATTTTCATTTGGGTTCCCGCAAGCAGGAGGCGGTGGATCGCAAGGGCGATCTGTCTACCCTGATGGAAAAACTGCGTTACAACCTGGCCTGGTTACCGCACTGGATGCGTCCAGCCGGGTTTCAGGACAACGTGCATGATAACCTGCTGCGCTTGCTCAATCCGGCCAACGGCAACACCATTACCGGGGAAAGCAGCAACGAGAACTTTGGGCGAGGGGGGCGCTACAAGGCCATTCTGTTTGATGAGTTCCCTTTTTGGCCCATGCAGGACGCCGCTTACGCCTCTGCCGGACAGTCTACCCCCAGCCGCATTGTGGTAGGCACCCCGTATGGCAAGAACAACCGGTTTGCCGATTTGCGATTTTCCGGGCAGGTGCGGGTGTTACGCATCCACTGGCGGGAACATCCCTTGCGCAATGAAGGCTGGTACGCCAACCAGCAAAAACGGCTGAGCGAAGATGAAGTGGCCCGAGAGCTGGATATTAACTACCACTTGTCTTTGAAGGATCGGGTGTTTCGTAATTTTAACGAGGCCAACAAAGGGGATTTTACCGCGTTTAAGCCCCACAAACTGATTCGAAGCTGGGATTTTGGGTTTCATTGCCCCTCGTGCCTGTTTTTGGCCTTTGACAGCGAAGATCGGCTGTTGGTGCTGCGAGAAGTGGTAGGCAAGCAGGAACTGCTCACCGATTTCGCCCGACGGGTCACCCATTTGACCGAGGTGAATTACGGAAGTGTCCCGGTGGAAGATATTTGCGATCCGGCGGGGGCTCAGCGCTCCGACAAGAGCTTGCAAACCAGTATCGATATCCTGAATAGCATGGGGGTGTTTCCGTTCTTTGACAGGTCATCCATCAAGGATGGGTTGGAATTACTGCGGGTTAAGCTGTCGGAATGGATTGGCCCCCGTCCGGCTTTGCAGGTGGATTTTGGATGTGAAAAGCTGATTGAGGCCTTTGAGGGCGGATACCGCTACGGGCCATCCGGCTCGGAATCCCCCTTACAGGAGCATCCGTACGAGGATGTGATGGATTGCCTGCGCTATGCGGTGATGCAAAAATGCCGGTTGCCTCGCAAGCCGCTTAAAAAAGCCCGCCCCTATCGCCCCGGAAACGCTTATACCGGTTATTAGTGAGGCTCCCTCCATTCTTTCAAATCAAGGGCAACCGCAGGCACACAATGCGGAGGTTGGGTGCCTAAGCCGGTCGGGGCAAGGGTGTTGCGGCTCTGTTCATTTTGGGTTCCAAAGTTCAAATATTATAAAAACGTTAAATTTAAAAAACAATTTTATCCGTTAGACCCATTGTGTAGGCCATTCTCTCCCACCAGAGCTTTCTCTGTAAAATGCATTGCACTTTTTTGGGCCCAAAATAAATTTATAATAAACGCTTACATCCCCCCTCTTTTAGTTTGCCGCTTCATGCGGCCTTTTTTTGCCTTGTTTTTTCAATGTTTTCGATAACGCTTTGCTAGAGGGGGTTTCAAAATTTTAACTTTTATTTGCATTCCTTTCTCAATATTTTCGCTTGTGTCCCCCAATCGGCTATGTTATAAAATTCCTGTCCCCCAAAGGAACACCGTACCTCACGGGGTGGTAGCTCAGTTGGTTAGAGTACTTGCCTGTCACGCAAGATGTCGCGGGTTCGAGTCCCGTCCACCCCGCCACTTTTTACAAGTGGAAAACCCAAACACCAGAAGGCTTTCCGAGTTTTGAACCGGAAGGCTTTTTTGTTGGAGTTGAGAAGGCCTCAGGAAAAAGTGGCTAAAACCCACCAGAAAAACTAGAAGCCCACCCTCATCCTCGCAGAAGCCGTAGCCTGCTTTAACCCCAAAGCCTAAAAGGGCATTTTGGATTCCAGGTAGCCCAGGCGCCATCCGCCTCGTTCTTGTACCATGGTGAGGTTCACCCGCTGCTCCTGACCGTTGTCGAAAACCAGTTGTGCTTCTATGGTGGCTATTTTGCCGGTAACTTCCAGGGTTTTGTAATAGCCAAAGCGGGCAAACTGAGCGGCCTGACTTTGCCGCACAAATTTCCGCCAAAAACGCATTACCAAATCCAGATTGTTGGTTTCAAACATCAGCTTGATCTCAGCGGGGCCTAGCTTGGCGGCTTGAGCGGCCTTGGGGTTTTGCTCATAAATGTCCTTCAGAGTCCAGCTGATAAACTCTTTTTGGGACAGCTCCGAAAAAAGCCCCCAGCAAACTTGCACCTGACTTTGGGCCAGAGTTTGATAAAAATATCGGGCCACCTCATGAGGCTCATTATTTTTTTTCATACGGTTGGGTTTACCGGCTTGCTCACATCCAGTGCCGCAAAAGCCTGCTCATAGGCACTTTGCTTTCATCCTGGCTTTTTCATCCTAAACACTTCTTTAAAATCCAGTAACCTGCGTTTGCTGGATTTTAAAGAAGGACTGGATTGGGAACAAGCGCTATTTGCCCAAGACGCAGTTAAATCTCTGTCTTGAGTCGTTTCAATAGATTGGCGGTCTCAATGGCGGCCAAAGCGGCATCAATGCCCTTGTTGCCTGCCTTGCAGCCGGAACGCTCAATGGCTTGCTCAATGGTTTCAGTGGTGAGCACCCCGAAAATCACCGGAATACCACTTTTGAGCCCAGCCGCCGCAATGCCTTTGGCCGCTTCGTTGCACACATAATCATAATGGGTGGTAGCGCCCCGAATCACACAGCCCAGGGTGATAACCGCGTCAAACTTTCCCGATAAAGCCATTTGACTGGCCACCAGCGGTAGTTCAAAAGCGCCCGGTACCCAGGCCACGGTGACATCGGCCGAGGCCACATCATGAGCCGATAACGCCCCGATGGCCCCTTTCAGCAGTTTTTCAGTAATCACGTCGTTAAAGCGGGAAACCACCACGCCCACCTTCAGGCCGGTGCCAATCAGTTTTCCTTCAAATACTTGGGGCATGGGGTAAGAGTCCTTTTTACGATTCTTTTGACGGGCTTATAATTCCTGACGGGGGCCTTCAAAGCTGAGCAAGTGGCCCAGCTTCTCTTGCTTGGTGCGTAAATAATGGGTGTTGTGGGCCTGTGGAATGGCAGGAATGGGAACCCGGTCCAGCACTTCCAGCCCGTATCCATCCAATCCCCGGATTTTGCGGGGATTGTTGGTCAGCAGGTTAAACGATTGAATGCCCAAATCCAGCAGAATTTGCGCCCCAATGCCGTAATTCCGCAGGTCGGCGGAAAAGCCCATTTCCAAATTGGCTTCCACCGTATCCAGCCCGGTTTCCTGTAAAGCATAAGCTTTAATTTTGTTCAGCAGGCCAATGCCCCGGCCCTCATGGCTTCGCATGTAAACCAGCGCGCCTTTGCCGTGGGCTTCAATGGCCTGCATGGCCGCATGCAGCTGATCCCCGCAATCGCAGCGCAAACTGCCCAGCACATCGCCGGTCAGGCATTCACTGTGGACCCGTACCAGGGGGATCAGGCTGTCAGCTTCCGCTTGCCGGGTTTGGTCAATATCGCCCTTCACCAGCGCCAAATGCTCGGAGCCGTCAATCTGGTTGCGGTAGGCGTATACTTTGAAATCCCCGTACAGGGTGGGCATTTCGGCCACTGCCTCACGGGTGATCATGCTTTCTTTTTGCAGCCGGTAATTGATGATTTGGGCCACGGTAATAAATTTCATCTTCAGGCGGGTGGCGATTTCAAACAGCTCATTGCGACGGGCCATGGTGCCATCCGGGTTTAAGATTTCGCAAATCACGCCAGAAGGATGCAACCCGGCCAGTCGGGACAGATCCACGCTAGCCTCGGTTTGTCCTACCCGCTCCAGTACCCCGCCAGGTCTGGCCCGCAAGGGGAACACATGGCCGGGGCGTCGTAAATCGGAAGGGGTGGCATCCGGGGCCACCGCCACCTGAATGGTCACGGCCCGATCCTTGGCCGAAATGCCGGTGGTTACCCCGTATTTGGTGGAGGCATCAATACTGACCGTAAAAGCGGTACCCAACGGGTCTTGAGAAGGCGAGATCATCTGGCTGAGGGCCAGTCGATCGCAAGTATCGGGGGTTAGGGTCAGGCAAATCAGCCCCCGGCCTTCAGCGGCCATCAGGTTAATGATTTCCGGGGTGATTTTTTCGGCGGCGCAAATAAAATCACCCTCGTTTTCCCGATCCTCGTCATCGGCCACAATCACCACTTCACCGTTGCGAATGGCCTCAATGGCCTCTTCTACGGTGCTAAAAAGGCTGGCGGCCTCTTCATCCGGCTGATTGGTTTTGGAATTGGGGGTCATGCGGCACTCCTTTACCATGGAATCGGGTAGGAAACTTTATTCCGGGTCGTGGTTAAACCAGCTGCCGGTGTGGATTTTAGCCGTAGCAGGCTGCTTTCGGGTTAGTCCAATGGCGTTCATGGCCGGAGCCAGAGAGGGGGCGTCAATGGACAGCCCCGGTTCCACTTCGCTGTGGGTGGGGTATTCAGAGGTCAAATCGGGAAAATAAGTGGGGGCGGCGGGGGCGCAGTAAGGGTTTTCAGTGGCCGCCTGACCGCTCATCAGCCGCTGGACGTATTTGCCCAGTAAATCGGTTTCCACATTCACCGCATCGCCCGGCTGGTAATCGCCCAAACTGGTATGAGCCAAAGTGTGGGGAATAATGGCCACTGTAAATTGGTTTTCACGCACTGTATTCACGGTCAGGCTAATGCCCAGAATGGTGACAGAACCTTTTGGTACCAGCAAGGCGGCCATTTCGGCGGTGGGAACCTGGAAGGTAAACACCACGCTGTTGCCGTGGACCTCTTTGGCAATGATTTTACCCAGCCCATCCACATGCCCGGTTACATAATGGCCGCCAATGCGGCTGGTGGGGGTGAGAGGTCGCTCCAGATTGACCCGTTTTCCGGGGTGAAAACTGGAAAAATTGGTTTTGGATAAGCTCTCGGGGGAGGCTTCAAAGGCAAAGGATTGGGAATCAAAGTCCACCACCGTCATGCAGGCCCCATCCACGGCAATGCTATCGCCCCGTTGCACGTTTTCCAGCACCTTGGCGGCGTTAACCCGAATACGGCTTCCTGATGCACTACTTTCCACTTGGGCAATGGCGCCCACTTCTTCAATCAATCCGGTGAACATGGGGCAGGCTCTCTTTTTTCAAGGCGGTACGATTTTTTCCTGTTTATTATTGTAATGAAAACAAAACCGGGCTGATATCAAAATTTTCCCCGTTTTTACTTTGCTGTGGCTCTTAAGGATCATACAATCGGAATCAGCGTTTGAATAGTGAGGAGTTCCACAATGCCCATTTACACCGCCGATTTGATTCACGGGGACGGACAACCCCAATCGGGCTGGGGGTTATGGGTAGAAGACGATCAAATTCTGGGGGCAGGCCCCCTGAAAACCCTGACTAATGCTCTGGCTGACGGGGCTAGCGCCCAACCGGCAGAGGTCATTCACTTTGCCAATGGTTTGATCATTCCCGGTTTGGTCAACTCGCACAATCACTCGTTTCAATCCTTGCTAAAAGGCTTTTGCGATGACGAGGATTTTTTCACCTGGCGGGATCAGGCCCTGTACAAGTACGCCAAAACCCTGAGCAGAGAAGATATTTACACCGGCGCCCTGTTTGCCTTTGGGGAAATGCTGAAAGCCGGGATTACCACGGTTTGCGATTTCTTTTATATCAACGATCAGGCCAACGATAACGCCCGTGCGGTGATTCAGGCCGCGCTGGATGTGGGCATTCGCATCGTCATGGCCCGTACCATGTACGACTGGGACGGCGCGCCCGATCGCTTTCGGGAATCCGTGCCGCAGGCGGTGGAAAATACCCGCCAGTTGCATGCCGAATTCAAGCAGCACCCCATGGTGCATGTGCTGCCCGCCCCGCATAGCTTGCACGGGGCCAGCGTGGAGATGATTCTGGCCGGGGCGGCGTTGGCGGAATCGTTGGATACCCCATTCCATATGCACATTGCCGAAGGCCAGTACGAGCGCACCCTGATTGAGGAGAAACACGGCAAACCCCCGGTGGCTTTTCTGGAGAGTTTAGGGGTGCTGAACCAGCGTCTGGTGGGCATCCATTGCGTATGGATGGATGATCAAGAAATTGAATTAATGGCTCAGCGTGGTACCGGGCTTTCTTACAACCCTTCCAGCAACCTGTTTTTGGGTGATGGCATTACCCGCATTCGGGAAATGCAGGCCGCCGGGGTGTGTATTTCTTTGGGAACGGATGGGGGGTGCAGCAATAACCGGGCCTCTATTATTGAGGAAATGCGAATGACCAGCTTGCTGCAAAAGGTCAAATTCCTGGATTCCACAGTGACCAAGGCGGCGGATATGTTTGCCATGGGCACCCGTCACGGGGGGCAAAATCTGGGCTTGCCCATCGGTCAGCTTAAGGCCGGTTTTGCCGCCGATTTTACGGTGGTAAACCTCAACGATCTTTCCATGCAGCCCCGCCAGAACGCCATGAACAATCTGGTTTACGCCAGCCAGCCCTCAGCCATTCAGGCGGTGTATGTGGCGGGCCAAAAGGTGTTTGAGCAAGGCCAGTTACTCACCGTGCCGGAGGCTGAGATTGTGCGCCGGGTTCAGTTAACCACCGCCCATTGGGATTGATGCGGTTTTGCGTTGGTCATGGATTTGACAATATTACTATTGTTATAGTAAAAAGTTTGAATCATCGCTAAAATAATCTGGATTTCATAATCCGGGTTTCCATGGCATGATTCCGTTTTGGCTCACGAGCCCGTGTATTTGCTGTAAAGGAGAATGGTCGATGCATCCCTATTCGCTGGTTACCACTGGGCACTCGCTTGGGTTTAAAAATACCGCCGCTGATGAAGCAAAACGCAAGCAGCAGCTGGTCACCTCGCATGAAACATCTCCCCCGCCTCGCACCGCATCGAACGATTCTTTTCTAAAGTCTGTTGCATCGGATTTCTACGATTCTCAGCCTTCATCCCCTGAAGTGGACAAGTTGTTTTTCTCGCCGCAAGACCGCCAGTTTTTGAAGGGTTTGCCAGATTTGAGCGGGCCGACTTTGGTGAAATTCCCCAATCAGCCCCCCTTTACATTACCCGCTTTGGATTCCCCCCCGGTCAGCGGGCATCAGAAACCGTCGTGGAATCCTTTTGCGATTTTCGAGATTGAGCCGTTGACAGACTTCAATGCGCCATTATCCCGGCAGCTAAAAGCGAGAAAGGAGGTTCAATCTCTTACCGAACTCGAAAGCGAACCTTCCATCTTGTCGGAAGCCTCCTCTGAAAGGGTCAGAACTGGCACAAAGAAAAAATCAGGGAGCCTTTCGGAACGCCGCAAGGAATTTGCTGTGAAACGCAAGTATGTATTAGAGGATTATCAGCAAGGCGAAACCAAGCCCGGAAAATTGGCCAAAAAACACGATGTTACATCTAGCTTGGTGAGTAGCTGGATTCGTAAATTTAAGCATTCTGAAAAATAAGCGCGTTATCATCACCCACGGATATTCCCCCCAGTGTCATCAATTGGGCCAACAATTTTCCCTGTGAAGATTGGGGATGCTTGGCGTAAGTGATTTGTAAATTTTGCAGCAACTGCTGAATAAAGGCTTTGCTTTGCGGATCGCCGGGCTTGCTCAGGTTGTCCAGCATAAAGCCAATCAGTCGCCCGTTGGGTTTGCCGTTTTCCAGTTCCAGTCCACCTTGCTGGATGCTGTTCATGAGCGTTTCCTGTCGGGCCGGGGATAGCTTGAGCAGGTAATCATTTTGCAGGAATGCCGAAATGTTCAATTCTCCAGCGTTGGTAAATGCCTGAATGAGTTGGCCGATGGCCACCCGGTTTTTGTCGGGGGCCTGATCCAGCTTATACATCAGCGCTTCGCCCAAATCCGCCGCGGAAAATTTGCCGCTTTGCAAGTCGGCCCGCAGCGAGGCAACATCAGCCGGGGATAGGATGATGGCTGCACTATTGGGGTCGGTGGCGTTGGCCTTGGCGCTCAATTTGCTTTCAATGGAAGCAACCGCCGGGTTTTGAGCCGGTGGTGGCGGGTTAGTCAATCCGGGGACATAGGGCGGCGGCGTAGTGGCGGTAGTGGTTCCTGTGGTGGTGCCTGTCGTTCCGGTGGCCGTATCCTGCGTTCCGCCCATCATCTGGAACAGCGTAAGCAATAAATTCATCAGCTGGGTGGGGTCGGTGGCTGGGTTTTGATCTGGAGCCGGGGTGGGCGTGGCTGTAGTGGCCCCGCTCTGAGTGCCGGTTTTTCCCTGACCGGCCTGAAATTGGCGCGCATAACGGGAATGCTCCCCAATGGTCTGGTTGACCCCTTGTAAATAGCTGTTATAAAAGTTCATGCCAAGTCCTCTTGCTATAAGGCCTTATCGGCATTTGCGAAAAAACCTTTGAGCTTAGCGCCCTAAAGTGTTCACAAACCTTTACAATTTTAGCTTTTTCAGCTTTCGCCAAGACCCAAAGCCGCTCGCGCGAATAAACGGAAAAAACCCAAGCCGGTGCTTGATGAGAAGCGGCTTGGGTTGAATTTAAAGTTCGGTGTGCCTACCGGTTTTAAACGGCTTTAATCCCTTTTAAACCCGTTTAAAAGGGATTAATTTTGCTGGGCTTTTTGCGGGTGCGGTTTTCATCGCTATCGCCCGGCTGCTCCAGCAAAGGAAGTTCACTGGCAATGACGGTGGTTGCGGTTGAGGCGTCTTCCCCGCTTTCCTGAATATGCTCCAGCGCTTCGGTCAGGGGGGTATGGTGCATTTCTGCTTCCACCGTCAAGGCAGGCTCTTCCAGTTGGCGCTGCATCTGAATTTCAATGCGGGTGTTGAACAGAATCATGACCGTATCCCGTTGAATTTCGTAGGTCAGGTTCTGAAACATTTCAAAAGCTTCCCGCTTGTATTCAATCAGCGGATCTTTCTGGCCGTAAGCCCGCAAGCCAATGCCTTCCCGCAGGCCATCCAGATTGTGCAGATAATCAATCCAGCGGTTATCAATCACTGATAGCAGGATGTCTCGCTCAATTCGGCGCAGGGGGTGCTTAATTTCGGCTGCTTTTTCGGGTGATAATTGGGCCAGCTCGCTTTGGATGGTTTCATCATCCTCATCCAGCCCCACCAGATTGACCCCATGAGAGGCTTCCAGCTCGCTTGAAACTCGAGTCAATTCGCTTTCCAGCGTCTCATAAACTTTTAAACCTTCGGTGCGAACAAATTCCAGCAGCTGGGCCTGATTTTTTCCAGCCAGACTGGCCTTCGTAACCACCGGCCCCAGTTGGGGGCAAATGCCATGGATGGTGGCCAGCATTTCATCCAGCACTTCATCCGCCCAGTCTTCCGGGGTGCTGTTGGGAATTAAGTGGGTGCTTATAATGCGTTCCATATCCTGTTCCACCATATGGCGAATGGAATCCCGTAAATTTTCCCCGTTCAGCACTTTTTTGCGTTGCTCGTAAATCAGCTTGCGTTGCTCGGTCAACACGTCATCGTACTGCAAAATATTTTTACGAATGTCAAAGTAGTAAGCTTCTACCTTGCGCTGAGCGCCCTCAATGGCCCTGCTGACCATTTTGGCGGAAATGGGCATGGTTTCATCCACCCCCAGCAAGTCCATCATGCCTGAAATGCGCTCGCCGCCGAATTTACGCATCAAACCATCTTCCAAAGACAGAAAGAAGTGCGTAGAGCCGGGATCGCCTTGTCGAGCCGCTCGACCCCGCAATTGGTTGTCAATCCGGCGTGATTCGTGGCGTTCGGTACCAATAATGTGCAAGCCACCCCCGGCCAGAACTTCTTCTTTTTCCGAATCAGTCAGCAATTTTTTGCGGGTAATGGCCGCTTCCAGCTCTTGGGGATCGACCGTGCGCCAGTCCATGCCCATCAGCTCATATTCACTTTTGGCCATGAGTTCGGCGTTGCCGCCCAGCAAAATATCGGTACCCCGGCCCGCCATGTTGGTGGCAATGGTAATGGCCCCTTTGCGCCCCGCCTGAGCCACAATCATGGCCTCATGCTCGTGGTGCTTGGCGTTGAGTACCTGGTGCGGAAGCCCTGCCTGAATGGCCTGAACAGTCTTCAGGGTTTTGGCCAGTCCTTCCAGAAAGAGGGCCATATCTTCAGGCAAGCCCTTGGCGATTTGGGTAAAGTCTTCCGGGTTGGCGGCTTCCGGGTTACGGAGTTTTCCCACCAACTGATTGTAAAGCGCGGCATCCTTGGTTTGATCCAGACTATTCAGCAAGCGGGCCGCTTTTTCCCGCAAATGCTGGGCCATTTCCACGGGCTTGGAAAGCAGGTGTGAAATTTCTTCGGACTTCTCAATGGAAACGGTTCCCACCAGTACCGGGCGGTTCATCTGGTGGTATTCCACAATTTCTTCCACCACTTTATACATTTTGATGCGTTCGTTTTTATAAATGGTGTCCGGCAAATTGTTTCGGCTGTCTTGCCGGTTGGTGGGAATGGTGGTGACGCTGAGGCTGTAAATCTTGCCGAACTCGGCTTCCTCGGTCTGCGCGGTGCCCGTCATGCCCGATAACTTGGGGTAGAGCCGGAACAGGTTTTGAAAGGTAATACTGGCCAAGGTTTGGGTTTCATCCTGAATTTGCACCCCTTCCTTGGCTTCCACCGCCTGATGCAAACCATCGCTCCACCGCCGACCATCCATTAAGCGCCCGGTGAACTCATCTACAATGATCACTTCGTTGTTTTTAACCACATAATCCACGTCCACACGGAACAGTTCCTTGGCCTTCAGCGCCTGAAGCATGTGGTGGGCCATGTTGTGCTGAATATCAAACAGGTCTTCAATGCCCAGAACTTCCTGGGCGCGATCGATACCGTCCTCAGTTAAAACAACGTTTCTGCCCTTTTCATCCACGGTGTAGTCACGTTCTGGCTGCAACAAGGGGGCAATGCGAGCCATGGTGCGGTACATGTCCGCCGATTGCTCGAGCCGCCCGCTAATAATGAGCGGGGTACGGGCCTCGTCAATCAAAATGCTATCCACTTCATCAATAATGGCAAAATTGAAGGGACGCTGTACCAACTGGCTTTTGGAACCCGCCATGTTATCTCGCAGATAGTCAAACCCGAATTCGTTGTTGGTGCCGTAGGTAATATCAGCGTCGTAGGCGTCTTTTTTATCGGCAAACGCGTTAAAGCTGCGCTGTTGGGACAGGACCATTCCGGTGCTCAGCCCCAGAAAATTGTAAACCTTGCCCATCCACTCGGCATCCCGGCGGGCCAGGTAATCGTTGACGGTAATCACATGGACACCTTTGCCGCTTAAAGCGTTCAGGTAGGCGGGCAAAGTGGCTACCAGGGTTTTTCCCTCTCCGGTTCTCATTTCCGCAATGCCGCCATCGTGTAAAACCATGCCGCCCAATAGCTGCACGTCAAAGTGGCGCATGCCCAGAACCCGGCGGCTGGCTTCCCGTACCGTGGCGAACGCTTCCGGCAAAATCAGATCCAGCATTTCTTTTTCCAGCTGGCGATCCCGTTTTTCGGTATCGCCCCGCTCCCGCCCGGCCAGCATTTGCTGAAAATAGGCGGTCTTGCCTCTTAGCTCTTCATCAGAAAGCGCCTGCATTTCCGCTTCCAGGTCGTTGATGTGATCCACGATAGGCTCACGGACTTTGATTTTACGCTCGTTGGGATCGGGCAGCATCTTGCGGATTAGGTCGAACATGGACGGTTCTCTCTGACTTCGGGCTTTAAATATAACGGGTATGAACCGCTGAAATTCAGACGGAATTTGCCAATGGCTGATTATAGTATACCCAAAACCAGCGCAGCTTGTCATCGTTCTGCCAAAATCCCGATGCGCTTCTTTGAGCAAACACTTACAAATTATGGAAAAGGTGTTTACAAAAAACAGGGCAGGTGTTTAAATAACACTAACCTAAGTGTTTAACAGACATAAACCTTGCTCGTCCACCAACCTTTTTCATCAACGCTTAATTTGAGAAAGTGAGTGTTTCTCGTTATGAATCCTATCGAAGCCGCTGCCAAATCTTTTTTCCTGCCTGTGGCCAATCCCCCGGTCCGGGGAACGTTTCCGTTGTTTCAGGGCGCCGCTGATAAAAACATCAAAGTGGCCACTGCTGATACGTTTAACGGAAAGCCCCAGTTTTCTGGCAGCCCGGATCTGTATCAATTCAACACCCATACCCTGGGCCGACTCGATATATTTATTTAATAAAACAGTTAATTGATGCCCGTTTTTTGCCAGGGTGTTGGCGATCCATTTTTTGAACTCTCGTTTTTTGCAATTAAAAAACCGGCTGGGTTAGACCCTTCACCGGTTTTTTTATATTGAACTATCAAGCAGCTTATTTCAGCGCTTCCGCCCCGCCTACAATTTCCAGAATTTCCTGGGTAATGGCTGCCTGACGCACTTTGTTGTACTGAATGGTCAGGCGGTTAATCATGTCGCCCGCATTGGTGGTTGCGTTGGACATGGCGGTCATCCGCGCCGCTAGCTCACTGGCAGAACCTTCCAGCAACAAGGTGTAGAACAGATTGCTGACATACATGGGAACAATGGCATCCAACGTGGTCACCGCATCCGGCTCCATCAATAATTCCGGCTTCAGTTTGCTGGCAGACACACTGTAGTGGCTGTCATTTAAAGAGGGAATCAATTCAGGTTCCCAGTCAATAAAGGAGCGGACCGGAATGACCGGGCTGATCTGCACTTTGTAGGAAATCATGGACACAAAATGCGTGGAAAGTACGTCAATGGTGTCAATTTTTTCATCCACGAACGCTTGGGTCATGGTCTGGGCGATTAGGTTGGCATCTTGCACCGTGGGGGCCGCTGATATGCCGGTGCTGCGTCCCAAAACCTCAGATTCCGAATAGCGGGCAAATGCCTGAATGGCCTTGTTTCCCACCAGGTAGAACTTGGGGGTGAGGCCACGGGCTTTTACTTCTCGCTCTAAACGGAAAGCCTGACGAATGACGGAGGAGTTGTAGTTCCCGCACAAGCCCCGATCCGAGGTGATCACCACAATGCCAATGTTGCGAATGGCCCGTGCCTTCAGCAATTCGCCGTAACGGGAATTGCTAAGTTGTTCCACATGGTTTTGCAAATCATTGAACACATTGCTGAACACTTTTTGGAGTTCGCTGGTATAGGGACGGGCTGCTTTGACCTTGTTTTCAGCCCGTTTTACCTTGGCGGCGGCAACCATACGCATGGCTTGCGTAATTTTTTGAGTGCTTTTGACGCTTTTAATCCGGCGCCGGATGTCCTTCAGGTTGGGCATGATTGGCTTCCTTCGCTGACCTTCCTACGCTTTGCCGCCGGAAAACACGGTGTCCCGGAACTTGGTGATGGCATCCACCAGTTTGGCCTCTTCGGCGTCATCCAGTTTATTGCCTTGGTTTAACTTGGCTTCCAAATCGGCCACATTGGCGCTGAAGAAAGAGAACCATTCCGGCTTGAATGCGGCCAGTTGGCTGGTTTCTAAAACGTCAAGCAAGCCTTTGTTGGCCGCAAACAACACAGAAACCTGCTGAGCCAGGGATAACGGACTGAACTGGGGCTGTTTCAGCACTTCCATCATAATTTGGCCCCGGCGCAGTTGATCTTGGGTGGCCTTGTCCAAATCGCTGGCAAACTGGGAGAATGCTTCCAGTTCCCGGAACTGGGCCAATGTCAGACGCAATTGGCCTGCCACTGCTTTCATGGCCTTGGTTTGAGCGGCCCCGCCAACTCGGGATACCGAAATCCCGGCGTTGATGGCTGGACGAATACCTGCGTTGAACAAGTCGGATTCCAGAAAAATCTGTCCATCCGTAATAGAAATCACGTTGGTGGGAACGTATGCGGACACGTCTCCCGCCTGCGTTTCAATGATGGGCAAGGCGGTAATGCTGCCAGCGCCCAAACTGTCATTCAATTTGGCCGCCCGTTCCAGCAACCGGGAGTGCAAGTAGAACACATCGCCCGGGTAAGCCTCACGACCTGGCGGACGACGCAGCAACAGGCTCATGGCGCGATAAGCCCAGGCGTGCTTGGTTAAATCATCATAAATGACCAGTACGTGCTTGCCTTGGGCCATAAAGCCTTCCGCAATGGTAACGGCACCAAATGGAGCCAGATACTGTAAAGGCGCCGGATCGGTGGCTGAGGCGGCAACCACGATGGAATAAGCCATAGCCCCATTGTCTTCCAGTGTTTTGATGATTTGGGCCACGGAGCTGGATTTTTGGCCAATGGCGCAATAAATACAAATAACGTCCTGACCCTTTTGGTTTAGGATGGTATCCAAAGCCACAGCGGTTTTTCCGGTTTGGCGATCCCCGATAATCAGTTCCCGTTGCCCACGACCGATGGGGGTCATGGCGTCAATGGCGGTAATCCCGGTTTGCAAAGGCTGGTGAACCGATTTTCTGGCGATAATCCCAGGCGCCTTACGGTCTACGGGCAAGTATTCGGTGGCCTCAATGGCCCCTTTGCCGTCCAGCGGAATGCCCAACGGGTTGACTACCCGCCCCAGCAAGTCTTCTCCAAAAGGCACGGAAGCGATGCGCCCGGTGGATTTTACCACCTGACCTTCTTTAATGTGGGTAAATTCGCCCATAATAACGGCGCCCACGTTATCTTCTTCCAGGTTTAACACCATGCCCATGGTGTTGTGGCCATCGGCAAACTCAATCAACTCGCCGGACATCGCCCCACGCAAGCCGTAAATCCGGGCGATGCCGTCGCCGACTTCCAACACGGTGCCAACGTTGCTGACCGACACGTCGCTTTCGTAGCTGGCCAGTTTATCTTTCAGTATTGAACTAATTTCTTCCGCACGTAATGACATGGGTTCGTTCCTTTTTACTGTGTGCTTAAACTTCAAATTTTTAAGGGGGCGGTGATGCCAGTGGCTCAACGAGATCCCTGATTTACAGTTTTCCGATTTGCTTGCGTAATTCTTCCAGGCGGCCTACATAGCTGCCATCAATCACCTTGTCCTGAATTTTGATAATCGCGCCACCCAGCAAGCCTGGATCAACCCGGTTGCTCAAATCCACCCGGCTAAAGCCAAGGCTGGTTTCCAGCGTTTTGCGAATGCGGTCTCTAAGTTCTGCTTCCAGCTCCACGGCGGTAATAATTTCAGCGGAAGCTGTGTTTTCCTGCCGATTGCGGTATTCCGCAAATTGGCTCACCAGTTGAGGCATGACCACGGTGCGGCCGTTTTCCACCATCAATTTCAGCAAACGGTGGACCCAAGGCGTGGTGCTTTTGCCAAATTGCTCATCCACAAAGCTTTGTTTGTCTGCTTCCGGGATCCCTGGATTTTCCAGAAACAAACTGAGCTGGGGAACTTGGGCCATCAACTCCTGAATGGTTTTCAAATCCTGATGAACCTGCTCCAGTTCACTGCCGTGACGAACGCTTTCAAACAGGGCCTTGGCGTAACGAGACGCTACTTTTGTATTTTGAAGCCGATTGCTCATGAGCGATGGCCCTCTTTCAGTTGCGATAATTCATCCAGAAAGGTTTCTATCGAGCGCTTTTGATCGGCGGCGTTCAAGTCCCCGGCCAGCGCAACCCGAGCATCGGACAAGGCATCGCTGAGCAACCGGCGTTCCAGATCCTTGATGGCCGAGCGTTGCTCCAGCTCCACCCGCCTTTTGGCGTTTTCAATAATTTTGTCCGACTCACTGCGAGCGTCATTTAAAATTTGCTTGGAAAGGGCTTCAGCCGATTGACGGGCGTTGTTCAAAATTTCATCCACTTCAGCGGTTAAATTGGCCGTTTTACGTTGGGCTTCCTCTAACTGTTGAAGGGCCTGCTTTTTTTGCAGTTCAACTGCTTCGATGCCAGAAGCCAGCTGCTTGCGTTGGGCTTCAATGCCACCCAACAAGTTAAATTTTTTGGCCAGAAAACCCAGAATTAAAACCACCAAAGCCACGTTAAAAACGTTGGAGTGTTCCAATTGTTGCATCAGGGTCATGCTGTGCCCATGCCCTTCGGCTTGAAGCAAGAACACGGAGGCTTGCCGCAAGAAGGGGATTGATTCGCTGAGGGGTAACATTCCTGCTTTAATGCTCCTGTTCTGATACTAACTGCCAGTGGCGGTGCGAAGTTTGTTGCCCGCTTTAACTTTGGCGATAACCGATTGGGTGAGGGAAGCCCGTTCAGCTTCCATTTGCTGGTAGGTGCTTTCCCGCCACTGATGAAGTTCCGCCATTTTTTGATCCGTCTCGCCTTGGGCCACGGTGCGGGATTCAATGACCATTTGTTGGGCGGATGTTTTTGACTGTTGGCGGGCATTCTGAATCACTTGGTGCGCTTCCAGACGGGCCTGTTTAATGCCTGCCTCATAATCGGCATGCAGTTGTTCAAATCGTGCTAAAAAATCAGCGGTGGATTGCTGATCATCGGTCAGCTTTTGCTCACGCTCGTTTTTGATTTTCATGATGGGCGCAAAATAAATGGCCTGCATGATCGCCGCGAATACGGCGAAACTAATCAGTACGAATAAAAATGTGGCGTTGAATGTCGGCATTTGGGTTTAATTTCCTGTGGCGCAATGCTGGACTGGAGCGACTTATAAATGAAGAGTCAAGGAAGGAACCGCTTGTAATGACTGAATAGAACTCAGGGGAACAAGCGGTTCCAGCTTGAAAAAACTTAACCGCCGAATTTTTGGAACAGCAGGAAGAAGGTTACAAAGCCAAACAGACCCAGCAATTCAACAACACCCAAGGTGATGAAGTACTGAGGGGTGATGTTGCCTTGAATTTCAGGTTGACGAGCCACGCTGTTGAAAAACGCTGCGGTCATAAAGCAAATACCGATAGCGGGGCCAATGGCGGCCAAGCCAACTGCCAAGGGGCCTGCCAACATAGCGACTGAAGCTGTGTCCATGATTTAGAGTCTCCTTTTTCTCTCGTGAGTGATAATAAAACCGGATTTCGACTGATTTAGAAAAGTGTGAAAATGAGTGGGAAATTAATGATGCTCTTCAGACAAAAGGCTGATATAAACCGAGCTGAGAATGGCGAAAATGTAAGCTTGCACCACCGCCACAAACAATTCCAGAAAAATAACCAGGCTGGGCAGCACATACGGGGTTACACTCAGTGCGATGCCTGACAAAATTTCGCCAACCAGAATGTTGAAATAAAGTCGGATGAGCAGTGAGCCGGGGCGGGTCACATCTTCCAGAATGTTGATGGGCAGGAAGAATATGCCGATGTACCAAGGGCTTGGAGAAATGTAGTGTTTGAAATAGCCGAGGCCTTTTTTATAAATACCGTACCCGATATAAAACAGCAGGGTGGCTACCCCTAAGGCGGCAGTGGTGTTGATATCCGCTGTGGCTGCCTTGAGTTCGCCCGCCGGAATGTGAAACAAGCGCAGGGGCAATTGGCCCATTACGTTGGCGGTTAAAATAAACAGGAAAATAGAGCCGACAAAATACAGAAAGCCATCGCCCCGTTTTCCGGCGGTGGCCATTGTAATACTGCGACAAACGTCAAAAACCCCTTCGCCCACTACTTGCAAGGGGCTGGGGATAACTTTTAAGTTGCGGGTAAATAACCACGCGGTAACCAAAATAACGCCCAAACCTAGCCAGACCATAATCAGCGTATTCAGGTTAACTTCCTGGCCGAGTAATTGGACTACCCATTCGTGTTCCATGACGTTCCTTTTAAAAAACTTTCAATCTGATTTCAAACTATCCGAGGGGGGTGAGGCAGTGCACTTTTATCCTGAAATAGGTATTGTTCGCTTCACACCCGTATTCAGCCTTACGGCGGGTTGGCCGTTGCCAAAGCGGTTCACCTGGAAAAGACGACCCAGTGTGAAATGCGGGTTTTTCAAGACAAGCGTCGCCCTGCTTTTGCAGGTGCCAAACGACGGAATGCCGGTAGTGCCTGAACCACGTATTCCACAGTAAGAACCACTTTGTAACTTAAAAGTCCGCTCATGACAATAGCGAGTTCAGTAGGTTGTGCGTGTGCGAGCTGAACGGCGGCATAAGCGAAACCGGCCATGCGTATCACCGAAAACGCAAACTGAATTCCTTTTTTGGGGTTTTCGGCGTTAAAAGTGAGGCTCCAGAGGTAAAAAATACCCAATCCCACCCCTGCCGCACAATAATAGAGGCGAGCCGGATTGAACAGGGCGAATCCCAGCAATAGGCTAAAGTGGATGGCCAGTGTGCCTATCCATAGTTTTTTTTGTAGCTGGGCAAAGGGACTTGGCGTTTGGGGGGTGAGGTTGTTCATGCCTGAGGCGCTCTATGGTTGCTTTGGGGGAATATTCGGATCAGTCTCATCCCGATCCAGCCCATCAAGTTCATCATCCTGTTCATCCAAAGGTGTTTCGTGAAGTTTCTTATATAAAGAATCCAGATCTTGAAGGGATTGGCTGGGTTTTGGCTGCGACTTGGGTTTTGGGGTGTAACGTGGCAGGTTCAGCTCCCGTTGGGAGCGCTTATACATAATGCCGATACCGCCCACCAGCCCCAGAACTCCCAGCATCACCGTCCATATGGGAGAGAGTCCGTAGGTTTTACTCAGCCAGCCGCCCAGCCATAGGCCCCCAATGATGGGAAGGAGCAGTTGTATGGCATATTCCATAAGCCAGTGAGACTTTCTCCGGTGGGCTTGCTTTGCGCCGGTATTTTTCAGATACAATTTCTGCAATGTAATACAAAACCCCGAACTTGTAAAAATGAGGCTGATTCAAATGAGGCTTTCGTATCATGACGGTTCGGGATGTTGTGACTGATTTGTTTCGTATTCTGAGTGATTCCCGGAAAGGAACCGACCCTTATGGCCAAGGATGCCAGTTTTGATATTGTTTCCGAGTTCGATCATCAGGAATTGGTGAACGCGCTTGATCAAACCCGTCGAGAAATCGCCTCTCGCTTTGATTTGAAGGATTCCGGCAGTGAACTGGAGCTGGAAGAAGGCAAGAAAATTGTGCTGACCACCACCGATGAGTTTCGGGCCCAGAACATTTATGACATTCTGGAAGCCAAGCTGGTGAAGCGTGGTTTGAATCCCTTAATTTTGGATAAAGAAGAGCCAGAAGCCGCTTTGGGTGGCAAGGTCCGCCAGGTCATCAACCTGAAAAAAGGCATTGAAACCGAGATGGCCAAAAAAATCGTGGCCCATATCAAAGAAGTAAAACTGAAGGTGCAGGCCAGCATTCAGGGCGATCAGGTACGGGTATCCGGTAAAAATAAGGACGACTTGCAGGAAGCCATCCAGCATGTGCGAGAATTCGGCGATCGCCAGAGCATGCCCCTGCAATTCACCAATTACCGCTAGCCCTCCATGGAGCGCTCTCTTTCATTGCGAAAATGCATGTTTAATATATAAAAATGATGTTGTCGAATAAAAATTTGAGAGTCGAATTTGTCCTTTTGGTCTTGGCAATCACGTTTTTGTTTCTGGCCTTTTCAGGTTATTTCAATCCAAAGACAGAAAATCAGCTGATTGACGAACAGAAGAACTTGGCTTTTTTGGAAAAAAGCAAACATTTACAACAGCTCCAAGCTTACGGAGCTGTTGATCCTCATTATGTTGAAAACCTTTTCACAATTAACAACAAGCCTAAACCTGAATCCGAACAGTACCAATATGAGATAGATTTGCCTAATCGAAAGCTTTATGTTGAAAATGTTGAAAACCCATCTTATGAGGTTGAGTCTAAAGACAAAGTAGGAACATATTTAAAATATGATTATGATGGCAAATTAAAATCTTTAATTTTTATAAATAAAAAGAACTACCCTCATTATGAGGCCGTATATGACTTTCAGGACAAGTCTCTAACTGCGGTTTATGTTCAATTCAATGATGATTGTAACTACGCCTTTAGCTCGGATGGCTTAATGATTAAGGAACGATGTAATTGTGAACATTGAAAAAAATATAAATTTAAAGTTACGATTAAGCTCCTACAACATAGCTCTTGCAGCTTTAATAGCTTGGACACTGTACTGTCTTATTCAGGGGCAAAAAACAGACCTTCCCCCCTCTGGCTTCGGTGTTCTGGATCAATACGCTCAAATGATTTTATCCTCAGTTTCGTGGATTCGCTGGTTTATGGGGTTCACCGTTTTTGGCATTATTGCTTTGCTTTTAAAACCAAGCACACAATCCCAAAATTCTGTTATTTCATTTGAAAAAGAAAAGGTGGACGCCTTACCTCTCGAGGAAGATCCCCTCTTCACCAAAAGCATTTATAACCGCTAGGTTTTCTTTCCGTTTTGGCAAAATCATTACCCTTTCATTTTTGTAATGTTGGGGTGGACGTTTATTTGTTACGCCATTAGTGAGGCAAAAACAAGTAACTTAAAAAAACACCAGATTTCCCCACCTCCGGGAAACCTCAAGAGTCCATCTAATCTGATTTCTGAAGAAAAAAGAAATGCCATCCAGCTGTTTGGCTAAACTGGATAGCAGGGTAGTACGGAATTGGTAGGAAGGAATGTAGGAGAGAGAAATTTAAGGCTGAGGCAATTCGCTTGGGCTAAGAACGGGAACGCTTTGGGCGGTTTCCGGCGTTTCGGCATAAGCGTGGCAAAAGAAAACAGTGCCGGTTACAAACAGTCCGGCCAGCGAGAGTTTGCCGATATTTAAGGCCATATCTTTCCAGGCGTGCTGATTTTGGGCTTTATGACTGGGATTGAACTTGAGCATTGTAAAACTCCCCGACTAACAACATAGAGGGTGCTAGGGTTATTGGCTTTAATAAAGGCTGACTTTTTGGAGCGCTGAGACAAACCGGGTTATACAAACCACCTGGGCTTCAGGCAAAGCCGGGGTTTGTAGCAATGTAGGAACATGGGTTGAGGGGCATGAATGCGTTTTTTTTGGGGGGGGGCGGCGCTCTCTCAACGCTTTGGGTGATACGCCGTACTTTCCCAGCAGGGTTAACTTCTTTTCTGTTGCTGTAGGATATAGACGGAATGGGAAGGCTTTGTTCCCGGCAAGCTTCAAAAAAAATTTAAAAACACACCAGACAAACGCTGCCAGCGGGCGTTGATGTGAGCACTTAAAGCCAATGGGCCGTGGTTTTTTCGCCTTTTGGCAAGGGGGCTTACTTTTTTTAATATTGAGGTCAACTCTTGCGGGGGCTTCGTTTTTAGTATCCTATTACTCTGTAATTGATCCCTAATACGGCGGACTTTTTCATGACCCCTCCCACCACCACCCTCACTGATTCTTCTACGGATGCTTTGGCAGGCGCTATGGTTGCCACCCCTGAGTCGCTCCCCGTCACTGCCAAGAAAAAAGTGGGCTTTGTCCACTTGGGCTGCCCTAAAAATTTGGTGGATACCGAAACCATGCTGGGCATTCTGGACAAAGAACACCATCAAATTGTGGCCAGTGAAGAAGAAGCGGATATTGTGCTGGTGAATACCTGCGCCTTTATTGATTCTGCGCAGAAAGAATCGGTGGGCGTTTTGGCCAGCTTGGCCGAGCAGGGCAAAGAGTTGTTGATTACCGGCTGTCTGGCCCAAAAATTTCAGGGCGAGTTGCTGGATTTGTTCCCCGAGGCCAAGGCCGTGGTGGGCATTAACAACGTGGCCGAAATTGGCGATGTAATGAAACGGGTGGAAAACGGAGAGCGGGTGCTGGCCATGCAGCAGGACCCCACCTATATTCTGGAAGAAGATACCGTGCGTCGGCACATTACGGTGGGTTCTTACACCTACCTTAAAATTGCGGAAGGGTGCGATTACAAATGCTCCTTCTGTATTATTCCCAGCATGCGTGGGGTGTTCCGTAGCCGTGGCGTTCAAAATATCGTGGACAATGCCCGTGAAATGGCGCAACGAGGCGTTACGGAAATTATTCTGGTGGGACAAGATACCACCAGCTACGGCAAAGATATTGGCTCCAGCCTGCCTGCCCTGCTGCGGGCCTTGAACGAGGTTGAGGAGATTGAGTGGATTCGCTTTATGTATGCCTATCCCAATTTGGTATCCGATGAGTTGCTGGAAGCCATTAACGATTGCGACAAAGTGGTGAAGTATCTGGATTGTCCCTTGCAGCACAGCCACCCCGAGGTGCTGAAGCGCATGCGCCGTCCGGTGACCGACTTGGTGGCTTTTGCCGAGCGGGCTCGGGCCAAAATTAAAAACGTGAAGCTGCGGACATCCTTTATTGTGGGCTTCCCCGGCGAAACCGAAGAGCATTACCAGCACCTGAAGACCGTGATTGAGCAGGTTCAGTGGGATCGGCTGGGCGTGTTTGAATACTCCGATGTGGATACCGCCCACAGCAAAACGCTGGACGGTAAAGTAAAAAAAAGCGTGATCAAGCAGCGTCGCAATGAATTGATGGCCCTGCAACAGCAAATTGCCTTTGCCCAGAACCAAACCATGATTGGGCAAACCGTGGAAGTGCTGATTGATATGATTAACCAGTACGGCACCCTGATTGGCCGCACCCAGTGGGACGCCCCAGAGGTGGACAATACGGTTCAAGTCAAAGGGCAAGCGGTTCCCGGTGAAATTGTGAAGGTTAAAATCACGCATGTCACCCCTTATGACCTGAAGGGCATTGTGGTTTCCGATTAATCGCCCTGCCGTTCTTTGCGGGTCCTCAAGTTTTACTGGCCGTCCGGTCTATAGGCTGGATCTGTTGTTCTGCTTATGAGGCTGAGCCTGAATTTTCACGTGACGGCATGGGCGGGCGGGCTATATAATAAACACAGGCTTACTTTTTTAGGCTTATTGGGGCCTAAATAATAAAGTATTACCTGTATCTACCGCCAAGACGCTTTATGGGGCATCCTTTCACATGAGAGAGCAACCTGAACCGATGATTATTCAGGGTAACTTCGCACCGGCCAGAACGGGCCGGGTGTTGCGGGTGTCTACCCGGGTGCTTTCCATTGTGTTTGTGGTGTTTGGGGTGGGGGTGCTGGTGGCTTACGGCATTAAGGTGCAGTATGAGGGTTCCATCAATAAACTGGCCCGAAATACCCGTGATATGAACGAACAGAATAAAGAATTACAAGTGAAACTCAATCACATCCGCTCTTATAAAAACGTAGAGGCCGCCGCCGCCAAGGTTCCCCATTTGCGGATGCCGGAAACGGTGATTGAAATCGCCCCTTCGGCAGCCCCGGCCAAGCTGCCCCCCATGCCCCGGCCCAAGCAGGAGATTCCACGTGTCTACGGGTACTAGGGAAGGCTATCAGCAGCGCAAGCGCCAGCACCGCCAGCGGCGTCTAGCCCAATCTTATGATATGCCCAGCGGCAAGCCGCCCCTGCGTGATCAACTGTCGGCCAAGCGATTTCAGATTGTTTTGATGATTTTGGGCCTGATTTTTGTGGCGGTGGTGGGTAAACTGTTTTATATACAACTGGTTGATGCCAAGCACCTGAAGAAAAAGGCCCAGCTTTCCCGAAATCAGGCGCTGACCCTGTTTAACCGGGGGCGCATCGTGGATCGCAATGGAATGGTGCTGGCTCAGGATACCCTGCTTTATGATTTGTTCGTGCATCCCAAGTATTTTTTCAAAATGCCGGTGGATCAAATCGCCACCGCCTTAAGCCCCGCGCTGGGCATGGATGAAGGTCCGTTGTTGAAAAAGCTTTCGGAGCCTTATACAACCATTGGGGTGAAAAAAAATCTGACCAAGCAGCAAATGGAAGCCATTGTTGGGGTTCGCACTTCGGTGATTGCCCTGGATCCCAAGACCAAAAAGTTGATTTTAGATGAAAAAGGCCGTCCCATTTCTCGCAAAGTGCCGTTGCCGGGGCTGGATTTCTCCAAGAAAAACGTGCGGAACTACCCTCAGGGCAATTTGGCCGCTCATGTGCTGGGCTATGTTAATGATGAGGCGGGGGTTAGCTCCGGGGTAGAGGCTTCCGCGGCCAAGGTGCTGAAAAAGAAGCCCACCGATCTCAGTAACACTTATCTGGACGGGCGGGGCAATCTGGTGGACTTGGGCAAGCTGGACCCCAAAAATCTGGTGACGTTGCCCAAGGCTAAGGATGTCAAGCTGACCATTGACGCCCGCTTGCAGTATGTGGCAGAACGTGAGCTGGCCGCTGGTCTGGAACGCACCAAGGCCAAGCGGGGCACGGTCATTATGATGGACCCTCGTAGTGGGGAACTGCTGGCCTTTGCGGTTCTGCCGACCTACCAGCCCGATCAATTTTACAAAGCCCCGCCAGTGGCGCTGAAAAACTGGGCCATTAGCGATGTGTACCCCCCCGGTTCCACCTTCAAGATTTTAACGGTGGCCTCCGGTCTGGAGCTGGGTAAAATTAGCAAAACCAGCCGCATTCTGGATACTGGCAAAATCAAAGTGGGCGGCTGGACCATTCAGAACTACGATTACGGGCGGCATGGGGCACCGGGGATGATTGATTTAAATTACCTGTTGATGCACTCCAGCAATATCGCCAGCGCCAAAATTTCCCTGATGATGCCGGTTCAGCAGCAGTATGAGTTGCTCAAGCGCATTGGTATCGGCTCTAAAACCGGCATTGATATTCCGGGCGAATCGGCTGGCATTATTTTGCCCCCCAAGTCCTGGGATGAGTCTACCCATGCCTCTATCGGCTACGGGTACGGCATGGCGGCCACCCCTGTGCAAATGGCGTCCGCGGTGGCGGCCATCGCCAACGGGGGCATCTGGAATTCCCCGCATGTGATGAAAGGCTCTCCGGTCACCCATCGGCGCATTTTTAGCGAAAAAACCTGTGCGGATATGCGTGAATTGCTGACTCGAAGCATTAAGGAGGCCAAAACCTCTACGGTTCGGGTGGAAGGGGTGGATGTGGCGGGTAAAACCGGAACTTCCCGCAGGCCCAGCGCCACAGGGCGGGGCTATAGCTCCGATGTTTACACCTCTTTCGTGGGCTTTTTTCCAGCCCAAAGCCCCAAAGTGCTGATTATGGTGGTGGTGGATAGCCCCACCATGGCAGAGAGTTGGGGCAGTACGGTGGCTGGCCCTATTTTTCGCAATATCGCTCAGGAAACAGTCAGCTACTTGGGTTTAAATGCTGCTAAAATAGCACGTAGGCCGGTGGCTTCGGTGGGCCTCAAGCCTGCTGGAATGCCGGGCCGTTCACCGCTGCCGGGTGGGATTCGCTAGCCATTCGCCTGATTTGAACGATTTATTTTCAATCACACGATTTTTAAAGAGTTTTCAAAAGAGTTTTTTTTAAAGAGTTACGGTTAACGCTGAGAGACATAAACGCTATGAAACTGGCTGAACTACCGCATTATTTGTCTGATTCCACGATTGTGAATCCTGAGGTTTTCGAGCGTGTCGCCACGCAATCGGTGGCGGGTGTAACCAGTGATTCCCGGCAAGCCAAGGCGGGCACTGTGTTTGTGGCCCTGGGTGGCAGCCGCACCGATGGGCATGAATTTTTATCCAGCGCCGCCAGCCAGGGGGCTTTGGTTTTGATCATCGAGGCGGAACGTCAGCACAGTATCGCCTTGCCTGATAATGTTCCGGTGATTGCGGTTAACAGCACCTACAAGGCGCTGGCCGAAATCAGCGCCGCCCTGCAAGGGTTTCCCGGTCGCCAAATGCGTTTGGTGGGAGTGACTGGCACCAACGGCAAAACCACCGTCACCCACCTGATTGAGCAAATGCTGGAGGATCAAGGCCATAAAGTTGGCCTGATTGGCACTTTGGGTCAAAAAACCAGCAAGCGCAAGGCTTATGACAGCACCGGCCACACCACCCCCATGGCCACCGAACTTCAGGAAATCCTGCATGATATGCAGCAGGAAGAAAACGCCTTTGTGGTGATGGAAGTCAGTTCTCACGCCCTGGAGCAATACCGGGTGCATGGGTGCGACTTTGAAGTGGCGGTTTTAACCAACCTGACCCAGGATCATCTGGATTACCACAAAACCATGGCCCAGTACTGGCAGGCCAAGGCCCTGTTGTTCAGTCGGCTGGAAGTGGCGGAAGGCAAGCAGCGCTCGGCGGTCATTAATCTGGATTCCGATTACGCTGCCGAGTTTATCGCCGCCTGCCCCAAAGGGGTGACGCTGTACACCTACGGCATTCAAGCCCCCGAAGCCAATGTTCGCATTGAAAATCCCAACTACAGCATCGCTGGCTCTTCCTTTACGGTCATCACCCCGGCGGGCAAAGCGGATGTGAAGCTGAAGCTGGGCGGTCAATTTAGCGTTTACAACGCGTTGGCGGCGCTGGCCAGTGGGTTGGCGCTTGGCATTCCGCTGGATGCCTGTGTAAAATCGCTTGAAAAAGTGGAAGGGATTCGGGGACGCTTTGAAGTGGTGTCTGAAAAGCCTTATGTGATTGTGGATTATGCCCACACCCCGGATGGTTTGGAGAACGTGCTTAATGCCGCGCGGGTGGTCACCCCCAAAGATGCCCGCTTGATTGCCGTGTTTGGCTGCGGCGGGGACCGTGACGCCACCAAGCGCCCCAAAATGGGCGGTATTGTTGAACGCTTGGCCGATCTGCTGGTGATTACCTCTGATAACCCCCGCACGGAGGACCCCCAACAGATCATTACCGATGTAATTTCCGGCATTCAGCGCTTTGATTCCGCCCGGATGATGGTGGACGCTGATCGCAAGCAGGCCATTCATCAGGCCATTGATCTGGCTCAGCCGGACGATATTATTGTGGTGGCTGGCAAAGGCCACGAAGATTACCAGATTCTGGGCGATCGCACCATTCATTTTGATGATCGCGAAGTGGTACAGGATTACGTTCGTCAAAAACGCCAATTGTCGTCGGTTTAGGGAAAGAGGCACTTTATGAGTATTTCTACCGAAACCCTGAACCAGCCGCTGCATCTGGACAAGGCTCGCCCTGTGCATTTTGTGGGGGTAGGCGGGGTTGGCATGAGTGGCCTGGCCAAGGTTTTGATTCAGTCCGGCTTTCAGGTCAGCGGCTCCGATTTGTCGGCCAGTGCTTATACCGAAGAATTGCAAGCGCTGGGCGGCCATATTTTTATTGGGCATGCGGCCAGTCAGGTGCCAAAAAGCGCCATGTTGATTGTGTCCTCTTCCATCGATAACCAGAACCCGGAAATTGCGCTGGCTCTGGAGCAGGGGCTGGAAATTCATCACCGCTCCTGCTTGCTGCGGGAAGTGATGCAGGGGGCCTTGCTGGGCCATAAAACCACCATTGGCATTACCGGCACCCACGGAAAAACCTCCATTACCGGCATGACCGGGCTGGCTTTAAAGCTGGCCGGTTTAGACCCCACCGTGGTGGTGGGCGGCAAAATGCCCCGGTTAAACACCAACGCCCTGTTAAGCCCCAATCAGCAATACGCGGTGGCCGAGCTGGATGAGAGCGATGGCACCATTGTGCAGTATCAGCCCAGCGTGTCGGTGGTGGCCAATCTGGAGCTGGATCACGCGGATCATTACACCAACGGGCTGGAAGGGGTTCTGGATACATTCAGGACTTATTTAAAGGCTTTGAAACCGGGCAGCAAGGTGCTTTATAACGTGACTTGTCCCAATACCCAACGGTTGATGGCGGATAGCCCTCCCGGTCTGGAAAGCATTTTAATCGCACCGGGGGATGTATTTACCGGGCAGGAACAACAGACCACATACTGGCTGAAAAATGCCCGCCCATACTCTAAAGGGTGCTATCAGGGCTATGTGTACCGCAATACCAAAATGCTGGGGGAACTGAACATGTCGGTTCCCGGCCTGCATAACCTGTTTAACGGGTTGTGCGCCGTAGCGGTGGGGGATCAGCTGGGGGCCGATTTTGACTTGTTGGCCGAAGCCTTGCAAGCCTTTACTGGCATGGGCCGACGGTTTGAGAAGGTCGGCGAGCGGAATCACACTTTGCTGGTAGACGATTACGCCCATCACCCCAGTGAGGTGCTGGTAACATTAAAGGCGGCCAAGGAGTCCTTGCAGGGAACCTCGGGCCGGGTGATCGCGGTTTTTCAGCCGCACCGGTATTCCCGCTTGCAAGCGCTGTGGGAGGAGTTTTTAACCTGCTTTGAGGACGCCGATTTGCTGTACCTCACCGATGTGTATGCCGCCCATGAGCCGGTGATTCCGGGCATGACCGCCGATGCCTTTGCCCAAGCCGTCAAGCATCCCAATGCTCATTACGTGCCGTTAACCGCCGATTTTGGCGCGCTGCGGGCGGCCTTGCAGGCTGAAATGCGGCCCGGTGACATTGTGCTATCCATGGGGGCGGGCAATATTACCAAGCTGCTTCGAAACTGGAGCGCTGAATGAGCGCCTGTTTGCCTCAAGTACTTTCCGGGGCCAGCTTTACCACCTATCGCATCGGTGGCCCCCTGGAGGAAGCCTATCAGCCTGCTTGTGAAGCGGATATGATTGCCATTTTGAAGGAAACCCATCGCAGCGGCAAAGCATTAACCGTGATTGGCTGGGGGGGCAATACCATTATCGCCACCGCCGGTATCCGGGGCGTTACCATTATCACTCGCAAGCTGGATTGGGCAGAGCCACTATCGGACACCCGCATTGCCTTTGGGGCGGGGGTGCATTTGGCAAAATCAGCCAGTGTGGCCTTAAAGCACGGGTTGACCGGGGGCGAGTACATGATTGGCATTCCCGGTACCATTGGCGGGGCGGTGCGCATGAACGCCGGGGCCTTGGGTCAGGAAACCGCTGATTTGGTGCGCAGCGTTACCCTGTTTAATGTGCAAACCGGCGAAATTGAGCGCTGGTTGCCGGAGCAACTGGGTTTCAGCTATCGTATGAGTACCATTGATCCGCAGCGGCAAATTATTTTGAGCGCGGAGCTGGAATTTAAACCCGGCAATCCTGCTGAAATTGGTGCCATGATGGAAAAAAGCGTCTCGTTTCGTAAAACCCATCACCCCAAAGAGCCGAACGGGGGCAGTGTGTTTAAAAATCCGTCCAAGGACATGCCTGCGGGCAAACTGATGGAAGAACTGGGCGCCAAGGGTCAGTGGCGAGAAGGCGGGGCTATGGTTAGCCCCTTGCATGGTAATTTTATCGTGAATGTGGACAATGCCACCTCTGGCGATGTATTGCGCCTGATGCTTCGCATGAAGCAGGCCATTAAAGCGGGTTACGGTTTGGATGCCCACCCGGAAAACCTGTTTTTAGGGGAGGCCACCCCCGATGAACAAGCGCTTTGGCAGGCCCTGCAAGAAGGGTCTTGAACGGGGGCTTCGTTTAGATCTCTAATTTAACCGCACTCTGCATTTTAATTGGATTCACAAGGAATTTGTTAGATGACCAGCACACAACAAAACCAGATTTTAAACAAACATACCCGCATCGGGGTCCTGTACGGCGGTTTGTCCTCTGAGCGGGAAGTGTCCTTGCGCTCCGGCAAAAATTGCTACGATGCCCTGCGTCGGCTGGGCTACGAGCAAGCCGAGCTGATTGATGTGGATCAAACCATTGCCCGCACCTTGTCCGATAAAAAAATTGAAGTGGCCTATATAGCCTTGCACGGAAAATATGGCGAAGATGGCTGTATTCAGGGGGTTCTTGAGCTAATGGGTGTGCCTTATACCGGATGCCGGGTGGCCGCCAGCGCATTAACCATGAACAAGGCCCTGACCAAAAGTGTTTTGAAAGACGCCGGGTTGCCGGTGATTGACTCGGTGGTGTTGAAGTCCAGTGTGCTGAACGGCAAGCCGGTGCCCATGCCCTTGCGGTACCCGGTGATGGTGAAGCCCATTAATGAGGGATCCAGCATTGGCATGAGCAAGGTGGATCAGCCCGATGACCTGAAAGCGGCCTTGAAAACCGCCTTCACCTACGCCGATGAGGTGATGGTGGAGCAATATGTTTATGGAAAGTCTCTCACCGTCGGGGTGGTGGAAGTTGGCGGAGAGCCCAACGTCACGCCCATTCTGGAGCTGCGGCCCACCCAGTCTGAATGGTACGACCTGGAAGCCAAGTATACGGAGGGCGGCACTGAATTTATTTTGCCCGCCGAGCTGGATGAGCCAACCACGCAGGCTATTCAGGATGCCACCTTGCTGGCCCATTTGGCCGCCGGATGCCGGGGCGTCTCTCGCATTGATTTTGTGGTGGATGCGGATAACCAGTTTTACATTCTGGAAATCAACACCATTCCGGGCATGACCAACCTGAGCGACCTGCCCGCACAGGCCAAAGCCATGGGAATCGGGTACGATGAACTGGTAGAATGTATTTTGAAAACCGCCGTGAGCTAATTGATAGTGAGTTTGCATGTCTCAAACCGATCAGCCGGAAGAGTTGCCGTCCGCAGAGGCTGGACGCTCTACTCACTTGTCGCCGGATCTGACCATTCGACCATGGAAGGGGCGTGACATGGGGACAGAGTCAGAGGGCGACAAGGCCGGTTCGCAAAGTGTTTTTTCATCTCGCAGCGGGATTCAGGACCCGTTGGTAAAACCACCAATAGCCACCCCTGCGCCGGAGCCTGAAACGCCGCCATCGGCATCGGCAACTGAGGCTGTGGCCGGGGTTGAGGAATCGGTCATCGCACCGGCTGAAGAGACCTTGGCGCCGGTGGTCCCTGATAAAAAGCGCAAGGGCAAAGGCACTCCGAAACAGGACAAGTCAGGGCGAAAGCTGGTTAAATCCCGTCGCCAACTGGATCGGGCCCGGCGTCGGCAAGAAAATTATTTGCAAAAGCGGCGCAAGGAAAAAAAGCTGAAGGTTTTTTACGGACGCATTAAATCCGTGCTGAAGCTTTGTTTTGCGGTGGTGTGGGCTGTTTTGCTGTGGAAAATGGCCCATAGTTCCCTATGGCTGTACAACGCCCCCCGGTTTGATGTGCAGAATCAACGACTGGTTCAAGCTTCTCAATTGGCGCCACTGGTGAAGCCATGGGTGGGCAAGCCCATTTATACCCTGCATACCGGCAAGCTGGCCGATCAGATTGAGGCGCAATTTGATCTGGTGGATCGGGCCGTGGTTCGCCGCAGTTTGTTTCCGGCACGGCTGAGCATCCAGATTTTTGAGAAAAAGCCCTGGGCGGCGCTTTATGTGCCTGCCAGCTATGATCAGTATCAAAAGCAAGAGCGTGATTCTAAAACCAGTGATTCTAAAAATCTTGACGCTACCGGGCTTAGCGCTCCGCCCGCTGACCAGCCCGAGGGCCTTTCCAAAAAAGTGAACGCCTTGGGCAAACCACGGTTTTTGCCCTACGGGGTGGCGGCAGACGATGAACTGATCTCCCTGAAAGGGTATCAGCATCAGCCCCAGCTGTACGCGGGGATTGAGAACATTGTGGTCAATCCGCAAACCGCTTTAAAATCCGCTTATTTGCTGCAATTGCGAGAAATCGCATGGCAGGCTCGCCAGATTAAGGGGCTGACTTTGAAGGCCATTGATATTCGCAATCCAGAGCAGGTGATTTTGCGTTACCGGGAAATCCCGGTGATTCTGGGGCGGCTGAACGGCAGCGCCTCGGATCGTTTGGCCCGATTGGCCCCGTTATTGCCTAAAATTCAGGAGTACCGGGATGTGATTGAATCGGTAGATTTAAAATGGGAAGAACAGGTCACTTTTCACAAAAGGCCCAACGCCCAGCTCAAACTGCCCCAGCCGGAAAAAGTACAGGGCTAGTTTTTTTAGGGGCCATTTGCTTGCCTGCATTGTGCCTTTCGGTTAAAACCAAGCTATTGTATTGATTTGGCGGGAGTGTTTCGGCATGGAAACTCAGGCTTCGTTAAAAACCATTCGGGTGGCGGTTTGTGGCGCCAAGGGTAAAATGGGCCGGGAAGTGGTGAAAACCGTGGCCAACGATCCCGACTTGGCGCTGGCCGGGGCGGTGGATCCCCATGCCCTGAATGAAACCATCAACGATTATTTTGGCCTGACCACTGAGCAAGGCACTCGCTTTGATCGGGATCTTAAAGCATTGCTGGCCCGTGAAAAGCCGGATGTGTGCGTGGATTTCACCAATCCCGAGGTGGTTTTTGCAAATACCATGGCCATTATTGAGGCCGGTTGCCGCCCGGTAATTGGTACCACTGGACTGACGGGCGAACAACTGGAAACCATTGACAACGCCCTGCGCCAGCGAGGATTGGGCGGTATGGTGGTGCCTAATTTCGCCATTGGGGCGGTGTTGATGATGAAATTCGCCCAGCAGGCGGCCCAGTATTTTGATCATGCTGAAATTATGGAATTGCACCACAATAAAAAAGCGGATGCCCCCAGTGGCACCGCCTTAAAAACGGCGGAACTGATGCAGCAGAGCCAGCCCAAATTTGGCGCTGGCAACGCCCCGGAAACCGAGGTAATTGCCGGGGCCAGAGGGGCCAGCGGTCCGGCTGGGATTCGGATTCACAGTGTGCGGTTGCCGGGTTTTATCGCCCACCAGGAAGTGATTTTTGGCAGCGCCGGTGAAATTTTAACCATTCGCCACGACAGTATGGATCGGGCCTGTTTTATGCCGGGTGTGGCCTTGGCCGTGAAAAAAACCATGAGCTTAAACGGTCTGGTTTATGGTCTGGAGCATATTTTGTAGCCACAGGGCAACCATCCGCCTTGCGGCCTGAATGACAATGACCCCTGTTTCGGGCATTGGCTCACTGTTTTTGATTGTGTTCTTTTGGTTTCAGGGCTGGATTATAGTGGCTTACTACGGTTTTGCGGTTTGATGCGGGGCGTTACCCTTAGCGTGTTGCCGTACGTATTTTTTGATGCGGCTTAAATCCTCCCGCTCTTCCTGCTTTTTGTTAGGACGAGTGGGTAAGGGTATTTGCTCGATTTGGATTTGAGGAGGCCCGTTTTTTTCCGTTTGCACCCGTTTGAGTTCGGTCATGGCGTTGTTGGGCAGGGGGGTCCAGTTGAGTGATTCCTGTTGACCCAGGCTTGGGAACATGGGGCGGGGACTGATGACATAGTTGGTTTGGCCCCCAGCGGTTTGATGGGTGCCAAGGTAGTAGGTATCTGAGGGACCCATGCTTTGCTGACTGAACAGCATTTGTTGGGCGTTGGCGAAAATAAAGGTATTTGAAGCGTTCCGAACGGCTCCCTGGAACCCATTGAACCTGGTTTCGCTGAAAGCCTGATCGCTTAATTTTTCAGGGGCCAGGATAGTTTCGCTGACCAGATCCTGAAAGACTGCTTTGATTTGTTCCGCCGAGAGAGGCTGGGTGGGGTTTTGCTCAAAACGCTCTTTAAGCTTCAGGGCCATTTGGCAGGCCACAACCTCAGTGTCGGTGGTTCCCTGAGGGAGGGCGACCTGTGGATCTTTTCGGGCTGCTTCTTTAAGGCGGTTTCCCATGGTTTCCAGCACATCGACCGGAATGGCGCCAACCTGGGCCAGAAAGCCATTATGGACCGGGAATGGGTGCGCGTTTTCCGGGGTCATGTCTGGCGGTTCAATTTTTAGCGTGTGGCGTAAATGTCCCACTAAAGTAATGGGTTTGTTATGGGCCACAATGGGAGATAGCTGGATAAAGGCGGGATCCAGTGAAGCCGGTCGGGCTGATTTTAAAGTGCGACTCAGCTGATCAGGAATGGCCAGCCCCCAGCTGATCTGGATGGGAAAACCATTGGCGATAAAGTCTGCTTTATCAAATTCGGGATCCGCTTTTGAGGGCGGCGGCGATGGCGTTGCTTCACGAAAAGGAAGCTGGCTTTGTCTTAGTAATGAATCCCTGCCATCGATGAGTAATTCTTTAATAAATGTATCCTGCCCTTCGTAAGGAGCGGGACTCATGACCGCAAGCAAACGACACCCGAACTGCGGAGACTGCGTTTTGGCCGGTCTGGTGGGTGTGATGGATTGGGTGGCTTTCAAGGGAAGGGGTGAAACGGTTTGCATAACGCATCCATTCTTTTTTGATGATCGGACTGACTATCAGGCGTAAAACAAATTAAAAATAACCCGGGGCAGCAGAAGCCGTGGCCTGATGGGGTGATGATACTGAATAAAAACAGCCCAAAACCTCAATTGCCCGCAACGTCCAACGGGAGGCGCCTGCTTTGATTAAAATCGCCTAATCGGGTTTGGCTTCCATAATTTCGCCAAGCGTTTGAGGGGCTTTAAAGCGTTCCGTAAAGGCTTTGGCCGAAGGGGTCTGGGCCAGCCCGCCTTCGGCGGTTTCTTTCAAGCTGGGGTGCATTAGCTTACCCACCGCCGCCATGGCTTCTACCACTTCATCCATGGGTACAAAGCTCTGGATACCGGCCAGGGCCATGGTGGCCGCCGCAGAGGCCTGCACGCCCGACAAGCCGTTTCGCACCACGCAAGGCACTTCCACCAGTCCTGCCACCGGATCGCAAACCAGACCCATTAAATTTTGCATGGAAATGGCGGCGGCGTGAACCACTTGGGTAGGGCTGCCCCCCATCATTTCCACCAGTCCCCCGGCAGCCATGCCCGATGCCACACCCACTTCCGCCTGACACCCGGCGGCGGAGCCTGATAAAAACATGCGCCGTGCGGTGATTTCGCCGATCACACCCGCCGTAATCAGCCCTTTTAAAGTTTGTTCCGGTGGTACTTGCCGGTCTTGCTCCACCGCAATGAGGGCGGCAGGCACCGATCCGCTACCCCCCGCCGTGGGACAGGCCACAATGCGCTTCATGCGGCTGTTTTCTTCCAGGGTGGCCAATCCGTAGGCAATCATTTTCATTTCCACCGGCGATAAAAAACACTGGGGCTGGTTCATAAAATCCATAATGCGCTTGGCGTCTCCACCGGTCAGGCCGCTCATGGATTTTTCCTCGGAATGGATGCCACTTTCTACCGTATCTCGCATTTGTTGCAAAATAACCCGCATGCCGCTCAGGATTTCTTCCCGGTTTTTGCCAGAATAGGCTTCCTCATACTGCAAGGCGGCTTCAGAAATACTGCAATGTTTCTCCTGGCAATAGTGAAGGAGTTCCTGAAACGAATTGAAGTTGGGCATGGGTGGGTGGTTCCTGAATTTTTTGGGCTATCTGGGCTAGATTTTAAGTTAAGCGGGCAGCTTATCAATGGATCTTACCGTATAAATGTCTGGAATGCCCCGGATTTCGGCCACCGCTTCCGCCGGGGGCAGGGAATCCAGGGTGATAATCATAAAGGCTTCCACCCCCCGCTGATTTCGATTACAGGTGAGGGTGGCGATATTGATGGTTTGTTCGGCCAGAATTTTGGTAACCTGCCAAATCATGCCGGGTTTATCCTTGTAAAAAAGAATCAGGGTGGGCATTTCCCCGCGAATACTCACGTTATGATCATCGATTTTTGAAATGTAAACTTTGCCGCCCCCAATGGAGTGGCCCACCACACTCAGGGGCTGTCCCCCTTGCAGTATCATGTTAAAAATAACCGTGTTGGGAGAATAGTTATTGGCCCCTGAGAACGGCGTAATGCGGTAATTCAACCGTTCGGCTTCGGCCAGAGTGAAGGCGTCCCGAATGCGCTCATCGTTGACCCCGTAACCCAGAATTCCCGCAATTAATCCCCGATCCGTGCCGTGACCCTGATAGGTTTGGGCAAAGGAGTTGTACAGCACAAACTCAACGGATTGAATGGGTTGACTGGCCACCATTCGGGCCAAATTAGCCAGCCGCACCGCTCCGGCGGTATGGGAGCTGGAAGGGCCCACCATAATGGGGCCAACAATATCAAACAGGGAGCCGCCGTTCATGTAAACCGTACTTTCATTCGTATTAAGTAAATTTCCACTTTATCAATGAATTTTACAAAAAAACTACTCATTTTTCAGATGATGTGGTATTAATTATAGAAGTGACTTTTTAGTTTGAATAGTAGATTTTTTCCCCTGACCTCAGCATAGAGTACTGCGAGTCTCAGGGTCAAGTCCACGGGTACGGCACACCACGCATCGAAGAGAATCACTACCGAGCGGCTTCAAGAAGACAGCAAACAGGCAGTCTACACCTATCGTATTATCTACACCGTAAGCGCCGAGTGAGAAAGCCACAGGTAAAAAGTCGTCGTTTTAAGTTATTACTTTTACACAGAGTTGAAGGGTTATTACGAATCCGCCCTGTCAAAAGCCTCCTGTTTTTCCACGGTCATTAGTCTGGATTCGGTTAAGTCAAGCGGATAGACACCAACTATGTTCACAAATCAATGCTCTAAATGTGGTGAGGTCTTTGAGACAAAGAACCCCAAACGGGTCATCTGTCCCAATTGTTTATACCCCGAAGGCGCTATTCCCGCCTCTCGGCCAGCCGCTCCACCTCCTTATCAGCAACCACAACCACGTCCTTATCAGCCACAAGGCGGCGGTGGCTATGGCCCCCCACCGGGTTATGGACCCCAAGGCGGTGGTTACGGTCAACATGGTCAACAAGGTGGCTATCAGCAGCGCCCTCCGCAAGGTGGCGGTTATGGCCAACAGGGCTATGGGCCGCCCGGTGGTGGTTACGGTCAACATGGTCAACAAGGCGGCTATCAGCAACGTCCTCCGCAAGGCGGTGGTTACGGTCAACAGGGCGGCTATCAGCAGCGTCCTCCGCAAGGGGGTGGCTATGGTCCTCGCCCCGGTGGGCCTCGTCCCCCCGGTGGTGGCTTTGGTGGCCCTCGCCCAGGCGGGCCTCGTCCCGGTGGTGGCTTTGGTGGTCCTCGCCCCGGTGGTCCTCGTCCCGGCGGTTTTGGTGGTCCTCGTCCCGGCGGACCCCGTCCCGGTGGCTTTGGCGGACGTCCGGGTGGCAGACCCGCAGGCCCTCCCAAAAAATTGCTGGTCACTAAAGAGCAGTTGATTGAAATTGAAAAACTGTACAAAGGGGCTCTCCCCCTGCCTAACCCGGATATTCATGAAGTGATTGGGGAGCAGATTAATCTGGCTCCTAGCAAGGTGTTTTTCGGAATCAATCTGGTTCGTGAAAAAATGCGTTTGCCCAAGCTGGAATATCCCAAGCGCCGTTTGGCGGTGAGTCCTGAACAGTTAATGGCCATTGAGACGCTTTATGAGCCTTACTTGCCATTGCCGCCTTTGGGTATTCATAAAATTATTTCCAAGCAATTGAGAATGGATGAATGGCGGACTCACGTGGCCATTGGTCTGGTTCGCAAAAACCGCAACCTGAACCGCTGGAACGAAGATCGCGATGATTTGCCGCCGGAAATGAAAGAAGCCCAGCAGCGTTCTCGTGAAGAACGTGAAAAGGCGGAGCAGGAAAAGGCGGCTGCCAAAGAATTAGCGGCTAAAGAAGCCGCGGCCGCTAAACAAGCGAACCCGGATGATTCTCCTGCGGTGGCGGAGGCTGAGCCTTCAGCAGCGATCGCCCCTGTGGAAACACCCGTTGAAGCACCAGTTGAAACCGATGTGCCTGATGAAACCGCCGCCGAGCCGGTGGCAGCGGCTACCGAAGAAGCTGAGGCTGAACCTGCTGTTGCGGTGGAACCCCCACCCGCCCCTAAACCCAGAGCAACCCGCACTAAAAAAGCAGCGTTGGCCGAAGTGGTGGAATTACCACCGGGTGAAGAGGCTCCAGCTGAACCGGTAGTGGCCAAGCCCAAAGCCCGCGCCACCCGAGCAGCCAAAGAAAAATAGTTTGACCACTTAAACTAAACTTAAAAAAGTCCGGTGACACCCCTTTGGGTCGTGTCGCCGGACTTTTTGCTGGCGCCTGCAAATTTTAATGAATCTGTAAAAAAGCCGCCTCTGCGACAGAAGCGGCTTTTGAAGCTGTTTTTGGGGAATTTAAAACTGAATCATGGAATGGGTGTGCAGGTTTTGGGGCAGGCGCTCCCGACCGTGCAGGAATTCCAGTTCAATCAGGAAGTGAATGCCTACCACTTCAGCTTTCAGTTTTTCCAGCAATTTGCAGGAAGCGGCAGCGGTTCCGCCGGTGGCTAGCAAGTCATCAATCAAGACCACCCGAGAGCCCGCTTCAACGGCATCCACATGCATTTCAATGGTATCGGTGCCGTATTCCAGGTCGTATTCGTGTTGCTCCACCGAACCGGGCAGCTTGCCTTTTTTACGAATGGGTACAAAACCAGCCCCAAGCTTGTAAGCCAGTGCTGCACCGAAAATAAAACCACGAGATTCAATCCCCGCCACATACTGCACTTTTTTATCTTTAAGCTGGTAGTAGAAATAATCGATGACCTGGTTCAGCAGAACGGGATCTTTCAGCACCGGGGTAATATCTTTAAACATGATTCCGGGTTTGGGGAAGTCGGGAATTTCACGGATCGCCGCCTTGATCTTATCCACGGCGATATGCTCCTGAGTGGTTGGCATGGATGGGTGGTTCCTGTATTTCTATTAACTTAAGTGGACATAACTTGCGCCGGTGCGACCGACTGAGGCCGGTTCTCCATAGAGACGTCCGGGGTCGTAACGACCGTTGATGAATTTAACACAAACTCGCTCAACATGGAGGCATTGAATGTGGACTTGATCTCGACAATGGAGGTTTTTAACAGCCAGGAGCGGAATTTCCCGACTTCTTTCAACGCCTGCTGAAAAAAGGCGTATTCCAGCCGTCGGGTAATATCTTCCTGATTGCTGGCGTTTTGGGGCAGCAGTTTAACCTGAAGTTTTTCCAGATTCCCCGCTTCGGCCAGACTGCTTTCCAGCATGGTCAGCTTTTCCAGCAGCATCAACCCGTGGGTAACCACGGTTTCGGTGGTGGCTAGCTGAGCGGCGAAGGTCGGAACCTCCAGGGTCTGGGTTTCCGGGCCACGGCGTAAAATCTGCACAATCAGCTTCAAATAATTCTGCTCGGAAGCAAAAACGGGAACCGCCTGATATTTACCGCCCACCAAATGAATCACTTCGGGCTGAACTTGTTTCAGCAGGCTTTGCAACCCTTCCGCGGAAGGGGGCAAATCCCACAAAATCAGCTCCTGAGCGGGGGCAAGCTGAGTGCGGTTTTTAAGCAAGCCTTCATCCAGAAAAGGAATATCCGGCTTTTTGCCTTCGTGATAAATAATCACGCTGCGTTGATCCTGCAAGGGCAGCATCAACTGGCTGATAAACACATCCACCGATTCCCGGCTGCGATGATCAATCCACTGAGGCCCCGAAGGCCCTTCCTCAGGAGAAGACGCTTCTGCTTGAATGATCGAGGGGCGGACTTCGGCAGTAGTAGGCTTTTGAAGTTTGCTTTGGGCAGGGGCTTCACGGGTTTCGGTGGCCAGTTTAGCGCCCTGAGGGGTGTTGTAGTCCTCAATAATTAACTGCACTTTAGAGGCCCCGTTAAAGGTATTCAGGCCGGGAACCACTACAAAGCTATAAGGAGAGCGGGCATCAAAGCGCTCTTTGCGCCCAAAGTTCCAGATAATGCCCTCCAGCGGGGTGTTGGCCTCTCCTTTGCCGCCCTTGATATTGGCCAGCACCAGTTTGATGTGTCGCTCATCTTCACCCAGAAAGCGTTGGGCGGCTACGGTTACGTTTTCCAGCACAAATTTGGGGGAGGGATTTTGCATGCCAAAGGGGGCCAGCTTATCAATGAGGGTTAGCAGACGGGGGTTGACCTGGCTCCATTCCAGCTTGGCGTCAACCTCTACAATGGGGCGCATTTGCTCATCCGTTATTTTCTGATTGCAAATCTGGTGTAAATCCCGCTTGAAGGATTCCAACCGATCCAGCTTCAGGGCAAAGCCCCCGGCGCCCGCGTGTCCGCCAAAGCCTAAAAAGTAATGCTCCAGCGCCAACAGTTCATCGTGCAGGTGAAAACCCGGAATGGAGCGTGCTGAGCAGCGCACTTCGGCCTTGTTCTCATCCACCACCATCATAAATACCGGCACATGGTACTTTTCAATCAGCCGGGAGGCCACGATGCCAATAATCCCCGGATTCCAGCTGGGGCTGGCCAGAACAATGGCCCGTTTATCGGCCAGTCCGCCCGTTTTTTGCAGGTGGGCCTCGGCGTCCAGATGGGTTTGATCGCACAGCTCACGGCGCTTACGATTTAAAAACTCCAGATGGGCCGCAATTACCCGAATGCGTTCCGGGTCATCAGAGGTAATCAGTTCCACGCCTTGATCGGCCCGCTCTAGTCGGCCCAGGGCGTTTAGGCGGGGGCCAATGGTAAAGCCAAGGGTTTCACTGGTAATGGGGGCATCCGGCTTTGCGCCTGCTTGTTCTAAAAGTTCGTTGAAGCCGGGGCGTTTGCGGCGGTTCAAGACCTGTAAACCCCGGTAAACCAGCCAGCGGTTTTCATGAACCAAAGGCACCATATCCACCACCGTGCCAACGGCCACGATATCCAGCAGGCTTTCCGCCGCTGAAGCCGCTTGATCGGGGGGAAGCAGTTTTTCCAGCAATAGTTCGCACAACTTGTAAGCCACACCGGCTCCGCACAGGTGGCCCATGGGGTGCTTGGGATCGGCTGCGGTGAATAGGCGCTGGGAGTTGATGTTGGCCACTGCGGGCGGTAAATTTTCGGGCAAGGCGTGGTGATCGGTAATCACGGTGTCCACCCCCAGCCCGTTCAACAGGCTGACTTCCGAAAAGTTGGTAATGCCAGTGTCGGTGGTGATGACCAGTTTCACTTTGCGGGAGCTGGTCAAGCGCACCAGCGCCGCGGTATTCAGTCCGTGGCCTTCTGTGGCCCGATCGGGAATGTAAAAGCTGACGTTGGCTTTCAGGTGCTTTTTCAGAGTTTCATACAGCACCGAGGTGCCGGTAATCCCGTCTACGTCAAAGTCTCCGTAAATCAGGATGGCCTCGTTGCTTTCAATGGCTTTTAAAATGCGCGCAACGCCTTTGTCCATATCCGGCAAGGCCCAACCGCTGCCGGGTTTGTAGTCCTCTAAATTCAAAAAGGCGTTGATTTCAGAAGGCTCTGTAATGCCACGATTGGCCAGCAAGCGGGCCAGTAAAGGAGAACCCTCTACGGTATCCAGCACCTCTTTGGGGAAAGGGGAACCTTTTGAGGCACTTTGCCCTCTGAATTGCCAGATATTAGCCAATGAGAATCTCCTGTGCGTTGAAAAAAACAGTGGGTGGATTCAGCGTGGAACGGGCAGCGCTGGTGGGCGGCGAACCACCCGGACTTTTCATTATTGTAATGCCTGCGCCCAAGTATGGTATTTGTAGCAGCTCAAAACACGTTAAAAACTTAAAAAATCAAAGCCGGTGCGCTTAACAAACAGGTTAGCAAAGCCCCGGCAACCCTCAAATCAGCAAACGTTCGGTTTTACTTGTTTTCGGTTTCTGATTTTTCCGGCGGAGTGGCCTTGGTTTCGTGGGTGGCGTCGCCGTCCGGGTTGCGGGAGGAAGGGTCTTTCTTTTTATCTTTACCCGATGCTTTGATGAACTCTAGCTGGATTTCGGGCTTTAAAATCAGTTTTAAGGCCACCAGCACCATTCCCCATAACAGAAACCCTTGATAAAGATTGATTTCAGGCCCTTTAAACCCTTCAAAAACCAAAGCGTTCCACACCACCATCATAAAAGCGGCAGGCAAAACCAGCAACAGTAAAACGGCGCCCATCATGGCCAGTAGAAACAGCAAAATGCTGGAAAGGCTTCGGATATGGAATACATGCATGGTTAGAGTGATCTCCACATTTCCTGTCTCATGAAGGGGTAGGCCCTTTGTAGGGTGAGACTTGCTTGGACGGATTGGGCTGATTGAGTGGCAAAGCGCCGGTTGGGGGAGTATACGTTCGTGGGGTTGGTTGAATGCCATTTAAAACGGCTGGGGCCTTGCTGTTTAGGCGGGCAGCTCAGCAATTGTAGCGCTTAACAGGGCCAGCAATTCCGGTTCGGATATTATTTTAACACCAAGTTGTTCGGCTTTGGCCAGTTTGGAACCGGCTTCTTCTCCAGCCAGCACATAATCTGTTTTTTTGCTGACCGAGCCTGAAATTTTGCCCCCGTGATCCCGGATCAAATCACTGGCCTGCTGCCGGGATAAGGTGGGCAACGTGCCGGTGAGTACAAAGGTTTGATCCAGAAAAATAAGCTGGGAGGCGTCTTTGGGTGGTCCCTGAGTTTCTTCAGCCAGTTTTAGGCCCAGTGCTTGTAAATCGGTTAAAAGCTGCTGGTTGCCGGGGTCCGCGAAAAATACCACAATGCTTTCGGCCACTTTACCACCAATGCCGGGAATGGGGGTCAGGGTGTCCAGTGAGGCTTCGCTGAGGGCCTGAATGCTGCCAAAGGTTTGGGCCAGCAAAATGGCGGTTTCCTGCCCCACATGTCGAATGCCCAAGGCGTTGATGAGGCGGGACAAGGGCTGGGTTTTGCTTTGCTGGATAGCCAGATGGGCTTTTTGGGCCGACTTGAGGGCCATGCGCTCTAAGGTCAGGAAATCTTCCACCTGCAAGCGATAGAGATGGGCTGGAGACTCTACCAGTCCCTTGTTGACCAGTTGCTCCAGCAAGGCGGGGCCAACGCCATCTATGTCCAAAGCGCCTTTGCTCACCCAATGTTCTAATCGGCGCAGCACTTGGGCCGGACAGTTTTCCGGGTTCCCACAGCGCAGGGCCACTTCGCCCGGAACTTGAACCACCGGAGCCTCACAAACCGGGCATTGGGTGGGGGGCAGAACCGGCTGATCCGCACTGGCGGGGCGCTGGCTGAGTAACACCTCAATGACTTCCGGGATGATTTCCGCCGCTTTTTGCACCTTTACGGTATCGCCGGGGCGCACATCTTTTTTGGCCAGTTCTTCAAAGTTGTGCAGGGTGGCCCGTTGCACGGTGGAGCCAGAGATAAAAACAGGCTCCATAATGGCCACGGGAGTAATAACCCCGGTGCGGCCCACGCTGAAGTCAATTTCAATCACTTTGGTTTCCAACACCTCAGGCACATACTTATAGGCCACTGCCCAGCGGGGGCTTTTGGCGGTATAGCCCAATTCATCCTGCCAGCTGAGGGTATTGACTTTAATCACCACCCCATCGGTGGCAAAAGAAAGTGCTCTGCGTGCGGTATCCCAATGCGTTACAAAGGCCATAATCTCGGGCAGGCCCTGACAGCGCTGTTTGCCGGGATTGATTTTAAAGCCTAGATCGTGCAGGTAATTTAAACTGTCCCAGTGGGTTTTGGGCTTGAGGGTTTGCCCGTCTTCCAGAATGGTGGCCCCGTAAAAATAAGCGTCCAGCTTTCGGCTGGCGGTAATGCGGGGGTCCAGTTGCCGCACGGCGCCTGCTCCGGCGTTTCTGGGGTTGGCGAACTCGGCCTCCCCTTTCAGGCTGCGCTCCTGATTAAGCTTGAGAAAGGCGTCCTTGGGCATGAACACTTCGCCTCGCACTTCCATGCGGGCAGGCACCGGCTGGTTGCCGGAAACCGGAATTTTAAGGGGAATACTTTTAATGGTTTTCAGGTTGCTGGTAATGTCTTCGCCCACCAGCCCGTTGCCTCGGGTGGCGCCTCGCACCAGTTGGCCGTTTTCGTAAAGCAGGGTTACCGCCAGACCATCAATTTTGAGTTCGGCCACATAATCCACCGAATTTTCATTGCGGCCCAGCAGTTTTTCAATGCGTTTTTCCCAGGCTATCAGCTCGTTTTCATCAAAAACGTTGTCCAGGCTATACAGTCGAACCGGGTGGGTGACGCTATGAAAGGCCTTGACGGGCTGATGACCAACCCGTTGGGTGGGGCTGTCCGGGGTCATCAAATCGGGGTGGGCTTGCTCCAGCGCCACCAATTCCCGATACAATCGATCGTAGGTGGGGTCATCAATTTCGGGTTGATCCAGCACATGGTACAGGTAATTGTGCCGGTTAATCTGATCCCGGAGGCTTTGCATTTGCTGTTGTGGGGAAGTCATGGGAGGACGGATACCCATACTGGCTCATATCTTGAACGGCTTGTATGGCCGGAGTATAACCAAAAAAAGCCGATTTCGGAAACGGGTTTTACAGGGCGATTTGGGGGGCCGTTTTTTTTCCCGAATTGGGAGTGTACTTTTAAATGGCCTTTGATGTATAGTTTTTTCCACAGGTTTGGGATGCCTTAACCGGCATTCTGTTCTCCTTCCCAGGGGAAGCCCTCTATTGGAGCGGTGTCCGAGTGGTTTAAGGTGCAGTCCTGGAAAGACTGTGTTGGCTTATACCCAACCGGGAGTTCGAATCTCCCCCGCTCCGCCACTTTTTAAACAAATATTTTTCAAACACTATAGTTTAAGCACTATAAAAGAGTCTCAGCCTTTGGATGTTTAATCTGAGGCTGTTTTTATTGTGGCTTATTTTGAGTTGAAACCGGCCTGCTGTTTGGATCAACATTAGGATTGCTATTAGGGTTTACCTTCGCTTGCAATTGGCATAGCGCAAGCTGGGCTGTGCGCTTACCAGTAGGCATTGAACGAGATTATTTTCTTCTTTAGTAATAAGTAAAAGGTTTTTTTATGATGATTGCTTTCAACGGTTCGCCTCGATTTGGTGGAAACCATGCGCAGGATTTTCTTCCCTCTCTGGTTTCTGCTCAAGCTTCCCCCAAGCCGTTACAGGAACATCCTGTGCGCGATTTTTTCAGGCCCGCTCATTCCCCCGCTAAATTGTCCACTAGCCGCTCCAATAAACCCATTGTGGGTAAATTAAGCGAACCGGCTTACCAAAACACGCTCACTAATGTGGATAACTATCGAAAAGGCTCTATGAACTACACCAATACACTGGGAGAAGCCATGTATGCAGGGTCTTTGATGCAGCGATCCCTGCTGACCCAAATACGTTCCACTGAAATCGATCCCCAAGGTGCGGCTTCTATCATGGCCAGTTTAAATCAAGCCAGTGAAGCCTTGGCTGGCGCTCATTACAATCTGACCGGCCTGATTCGCAATCACCATGCTTTTGTTGAAACCGTGAGCAAAGACCCTCGCTTTGATCGCAACGCTTAGCCAGCGGGCCATCATTTAATAGTAAAAATCATGAGGCCCAACACTAGGCCTCATGATTTTGTTTCGTTCATTTTACGCGTCTTGCCATTTTTCCAGGGTTTGGGCGGCTTTTCGGAAGTAATGGGCGGCGTTGCGGCAAAAGGCTTTGCTGGTGGTGTTTGCCAATTCTTTGGTTTGACTCATTAGTTTGCGGGAGATGGATTTGCTGTTATTTTCCAGCGAGGTTAAGGCACGACCCGGCGTTGAAAACCGCCGACCAATGGCTTCCAGCTTTTTTTGTTGCTGTTGTTGATGCCAGCTCACATAATCGGTGCGTTGGGGCGTTTCAATCAATTCAGCGGAATCTGCGAACTCTGCGGAATCGGCGGTTTCCAGCCGGTTGTCCGTTGCCAGCTGCATTAAAAAGGAATTGCCTTCCCATCCATCTTTTCCGTCTTTAGCACCACCCTTGGGTTTGCTTGTAGGGTCATCGATGGTTTCAAAGCCCCCAAAGCTGCTGGCCGAAGGGCTGTCTGGTTCACAAGGTTGTATTTCTGTTTGCTCGCTATTGGCGGCAAAGCGAACCGGCGTAGCTGCCTTGCGTACCGAAAAGGCGGGTTGAGCGGGGGTGTGGGGAATGCGCATGATAAACCTCAGGTGGGGTATGGCTAAAACATGCCTACCATAACAGGCATGCGCAACGCACTCAAGGGCGGGCCATGACTGGCGAGTGGTGTAAAACCCGCCCCAAAGGGAAAAAGACCCGAAGCCTATGGCTTGAGCCTTTCAGGGGAATAAACGAGGTGGTTTATGTGGATTCTATCGGTAGTATGTCTCTTTTGGCGGTGGACTCTCATCCACCGGACAATGGAGCAAAGGGGGCTTAGCCAGCTATCCTTTAGTTGATGGATGGCTGGAAAGGCACGGCTGGCATTAATACTTTCCGGTATGCAGGATGAAAATCCATCGAAACACAGCCATGAGATACGCTCTCAGGATGAGCTGTTTCTGAAAATCCAATGGCAAAGATCCACCTTTGGGCCGGGGCGGCATTGATCCCCGGATCAATGCCAAGCCCATTCCGGTTTGTCATACTGAACTTGTAAAGCAATCAAGCGTCTCTGCCGGTAACGGGTTGAATGGATACGCGACACACAGGAATAAGCGAGGGCGTTATGGTCGACAGCATTTCAGGGAATTCCAATTCTATTCAGGACAGCGCTCTGCTGAACGTGGATCGCCAGCAATCCGTGGAAAAAACCAATGTGGAATCCGCCAGCGAGAACAAAAGCGCAGGGGTCCTCAAGTTGCTGGATGAGGCTACCATTTCGGATGAAGCCAAAACCGCCTACCAGAAAGATAAGGAAGTAATGCGTTTTAGCCGCTTGGCTCAGCGGATTAAAACCCCCTTTGATTCTGAAAAAGTAGCCAACATTAAAAATATGCTGGATAGTGGCCGCATTAACGAGTATTTGCGCTCCATCAATACGGATGACCTGGCCCAGAGTCTTTTGAATTCTCCCAACAGCGCCTTTTTGCGTTAAGCAGGCGCTGATATTGAAAGCCTTTTTATCGATTTGAGATCCCTGGGATCTCTAACCCTCAAATAACTCCTGTGGATTGCCAATAGGCCTCAACCGGTAAAGCCGGACGGGGCCTTTATTTTTGGGCCCCGTTTTTTGGTGATCTCAAATGGCTGGATCAAAATCTCCTCCAAACGCAGTAGAAGCATTGCTATCAAGTATTGCTATCTCCTTCCGATATAGGAGATAGAGTTCCAAAACGCCTACTTTGTTCGGCGAGCCGGAGGAGTTTGTTCATGAAATCCTTGCTGACCCTGAAGCAGAAATGCGCCCTGATGCTGCTCCTGTTGTGCGTGAGTTTGGGGGGCGCCCGTGATTTAACCGCCGAGGCCAAAAAGAAAACTGAAAAAGTGGATCCCGTGGCTCAGGCCGCTGCCGAAGCCGATGCCAAGGCCAAAGCCTCTGAAGCGGCTATTAAAAAAGGGCTGGACCCTATTAGTTTGCAATTAACCAAACTGTTAATGCGTGTTCAGGGCCGAGGGTTGCTTTCCCCGGCCGAGGCGGGCCAACTGGTGGAGCTGAAGTACCAATTGCTTGATTTGATGGAAGCGTATCCTCAAAACGGCTTGCTGGCCAAGCCCGTTTATCAGGCCGGTACCTTGTTTACCGATCGGGAAGCTTATAACGACGCCTTTGAAATGTTCAATTATCTGGCTCAGGGTTATGCCAGCAATCCCTACGGGGCCAAGGCCAGAGGGCAAATTCAAATACTGGAGCGCAAGTTTGGGGCCAATTATTTTTCGGTAGAAAAAGCCACGCCCACGGCAGCCACTACCCCAGAAACGGCCATGGCTGCTGGTGCCACTCCCCCCCCTGCTGCTGATAAACCGGCTGCGGCGTCCCCAGCTGCGCCATCCCGCTAAAGTCTTATGGGGCTTTATTAAAAGCCAGGGTCGTTTTCCCCTTTTTCTAACGCAGGTCAACCGCTTTAATTTGTAAGAAATGTTAAGAATCTGATGAAATTTTCTCAAGTTTTTACAAACCGATACGATACCCCCTTTATCTACCAACGCAGTAGTTAAAAATGACAGTGCGTTATGGTTCCTGCAATGGGCCTGAACGCATTTGAATGGAGTTTAACCCCTATTCCATGAGCCTCTTTCAACACCTTGAATTACTGCCTTTGGCCTATCTGATGGTGCTAAGCTGTGTGCTTTTCTCCAATCTGGTGGGCAAGTTGCTGGGTCATTGTTTGATTCAGTCTACTTCCGGGCAGGTGCAGCAGGTGTTGTCTAAAAATGTAGGCATTCGGGTCACTGCCGATAGCTTGCAGGACCACGTGTTTGAGCAAGCTTTTTTAAAAACACTGAACACCCAAATTATTTTCCACTGTATTGGAGATTTTGCCCGTTTGTTAGGCGGGGTGTTGCTGAAGCCCATTTTAATCATCACCCACCGCCCGTCTCAACTTTTGTACCCGGAAAAATTCTGGAGCGGATGCCCCCCCTGTTTTTCTTGTTAGCTCCTCTGACTGGTGGATTTTTGCCCTGTTAAACAGGGCTGATAATCCGAACCGGCAGAATAGCGATACACTGAAAATAATTGGGATTAGGCTTTACGTTTAAAAAGAACTTTTTTTGGGAGGTACGTGTATCCATGAGTATTTTGAAAAGCAATTCGGGTTTCACCCTTGCGGAATTATTGATTGCGCTTGCCATTTTGGGCGTAATCGCCACTTTTACCATTCCTAAAATCCTGAGCTCCTCAGCCAACGGCCAAAATACAGCCATCGCCAAAGAAGCGGCATCCATGATTGCCGGCGCTTATTCCACCTATACCCTGAACAACGGTTCCGCTACCACTGTTGGCCCTAGTGCGCTCACTCAGTATATGAACTATGTTAGTGCGGCGGTGGCTACGGATTTGGCGGATGCAACCAGTGGTTTAAACCTGGCGGCTTGCTCGGCAACCTTTGCCTGCTTGCGCCTGCACAACGGCGGGATCCTTCAGTACGATACCGCTGAAACCTTCGGCGGCTCAACCTCCACCCATGCCATTGCCTTCAACCTGGATCCGGATGGCACCGGGCCTTTGGGTGCCATTACTTTCTGGCAGTATTACAACGGTCGCTTTACCACCGGTGGACAGGCCTTAACACCGACCAACGCCGGTGATACCATGACCACCACCACCACCGATCCTTCGTATCTCTCAACCTGGAACTAGGATTGGTATCGGTTTGAAACCATTGGATAGGCTCTCCTCACGGGGGGCCTATTTTACTTCATTTAGATAGCTTGTCAGGTTTTCGCTAAAAAAACGCCACGGTTTCCCCGTTTAAAAACAGGAAAAGCCGTGGCGATTGTCTGAGTACTGAAACGAGTTTTTATCCAAGTGCATGAAACCCGTTTTTTAACATTGGTTGTTAGTTTTTTAAAAAACTTGAACGCCTGAGCTATCAGGCTTCAGGCCTGCATCAAAAACCGCCCTTCAATCCGCTAAGCGCTTTTAAAAACGCTTTCCCGAATGGCGCGAACCAGACCCGGAATGACCCGGTTTTTAAAGGCTTGAATTTTGGCCACGTCCTCATCGGGAATCCCGGTGGGGTTTTCTACGGCGGGTTGTACGGATGTTTTTGGTTTGGCACGGCCTTGGCGCTGGGCTTGGGAAGCACTGAGAGGGATTTGCAAGGCAAAGGCATCTGCCGCCACATGAAAAGCTTCCAGAGTGTCATCCAGCTTTTGCAGTTTGGTGGCGTTACCGGTGGTTTGGGCCAGTTTTCGAGCCACTCGCACCGCCAGATTGAGCCGGACCCAATAGGCCATTTCAGGATGAAGCAGCGCTTCCATCATGGCCAGCCTGACATGATCGCCCTTCAGGCGCTTGGCTGGGCTTTCCGCTGTGTGGGGCGCCCATTGGTAAATGGTTAAAAAAGCACGTTGGGTGTCGGGTTGCATGCGTTGCATCAGGCTTAAAAAATGGGTGGCCTGTGGCAAGCAGTCTGCCAAGGCTGGTTCTGAAACAGGTTGCATCAATTCACCCTCTCCTCACCTTATCTTCATCTTGCCTTTTGGCCTTTTGGGGATGCTTACCCCACTTTGTCTCGTTTCTGCCTGAACCGGTTTTCGAATCTGGCTGGGCTGGGGCGCTTAGGGGTGCCAGCCGCCAGAAAAGCCCTCACGCCAGTGGTAGCAGCACAATACCAAATAGGCCTTGAGCCGATAGGCTGAGTTCTTGTTGGGGCACACCCGAAAGCCCCCTAAGTAAGAATTATTCTCAATAATAACATAAGGTGAGAATAATTCTCAACTGGAGGCGGAAAACAAGAGGAGCGGAATCAGGAGCGTTCGGTGGCCGGTCCATTAGTCGGAAATAGTACGGGCCAGAACGTTTTCCGCCTTGCGGGTGGGGGATTCAAAGCGACGGCCTAGCAACGACACACTGAAACATAACGCAAAATAGACCAGCGCCTGAAACAGTAGAATTTCCAAATCATGAAAGCGTTGCTCGTAAATGATTTCCCCGGCGCGGGTCAGTTCAATCACCCCCACCACGGCGGCCAGCGAGGTATCTTTAATTAGGGACACAAATTGTCCCACCAGGGCCGGGGCCATGCGGGCCATGGTTAGCGGCAGCAGTACTTCCCGAATTTGTTGCCAGCGGCTAAGGCCCAAACTAATGGCCGCTTCTCGCTCGGCAAGGCTAACCGAGCGCAAGCCGCCTCGAATAATTTCGCCCACATAGGCGGCTTCAAACAGCACAAAGGTGAGCCAGCTGGACAGCAAAAAATTGCTACGCCCCAGTACCAGCGGCATCAGGCCGTAGTGAATAAAAATCAGGAACAAAATGAGGGGGATGCCCCGCAGGAATTCAATATACAGGGCGGCCAGCCTGCCGGGCCAGCCTTTAATTTCCGCCCGCAGCAAGCCCAGTACGGTACCCAGTATAAAAGCAATCGTAAAACTGCTGACTGAAAGCAATACGGTGTAAAGCAAGCCCTGAGCCAGCAGGGAGCGGCCCACCCAGATGTCTTGCCAGTGAAAAACGAGGCTAGCCATGAGGGGCCGCCAAATCGGTGGGCAAGGCGGGCTGGGGCTTGGGGGTAGGGGGAGACATGAGCTTTTCAATCAGCTTAATGCCCAGCGACAGGCTGAGTGATACGCTGAGGTACAGGGCGGCGCCTTCCAGAAAGTATTCCACCGGTTTAAATTGATCCACCGCCCCTTTGTAAATCACCAAAAACAGATCGTTCACGGTGATAAAGGCCACCAGCGAGGAGTTCTTAACCAGACTGATCAACTGATTGCCAATGGCCGGTAAAATCAGACGCATGGCTTGGGGGACCAGAATCAGCCGGTATACCTTAAAGCGGCTCAACCCCAGAGACAGCCCCGCTTCGCTTTGGGTTTGCGGAATGGCCAGCAGGCCGGAGCGGAATACTTCGGTGAGATAAGCCCCGGTGTACAGAGACAGGGCCAACACCCCGCAGGTTTCCGGGGAAAGGCTAAGCCCCGCCGATTGCAGGCCCCGGTAATACAGGTAAAGCTGAATCAGCAAGGGGGTGTTTCGAAACAGCTCTACATACGCCCCGGCAGGCCATTTCAGCCAGCTTTGTTCGGAAACACGGGCAAAAGCCATGCCAAAACCCAGGGTTAAGGCCATGGCGGCGGCCATGGCAGATAGTTTAAGGGTGGTCAGCAAGCCTTCCAAAAAAGCCTGCTGCACGCTCCAATCGGTGAGAAACGGATCCAAAGGCTCGCTAAACTCCTCTGAGAACTAGGGCTTACAGGATTTTTTGGCCTGCTCCGGGCTGATCCATTTTGTGCTTAAACGGGTCAGGGTGCCGTCGTTTTTCATATCGGCCAAGGCCCGGTTTACGGCGTTTTTCAGGCTGTTGGGGGGCGCTTGGCCTTTAATTTGTCGAAAAGCCAGCCCGTAAGGCTCTTCAGAGAGGGTTTCTTTTAGCAGGCGAAACCCGCAATGCTGGCCCATAAATCCATATAAAATGGCGTCATCGGTGGTCAGGGCGTCTCCCCGCTTGGCCTTGAGCGCTGAAAAGGCGTCGGTAGAAGTTTTAAAGCCGGTGTATCGGGCCTGGGGCAGGCGTTTTTTGATGGTGGCTTCGCTGGTGGTTCCCAGTACAAACAAAATGGTTTTGCCGTTCAGGTCCTGTAAGGTTTGAATGGGGCTGCCTTCCGGCACCATCACCGCCTGATGGGCCACAAAGTAGGGATCGCTGAAATCAACCACCTTGGCCCGCTCCGGGGTAATGGTCATGGTGGCGGCCACCACGTCCAAACTGCCAGAATTCAGAGCAATGACCCGTGTGGAGGAAAAAACTTGCTGAAAGTCCACCGCTTGCTCGCTGCCCAAAACCCGCTTGCCAATGTCCCGAAGCAGCTCAATATCATAGCCGTGCAGTTGGCCGCTGGTATCCAGATACCCAAAGGGCGGGCTGTCGTATTTAACCCCGGCCAGCAGTTTGCCCCGTGCTTTTACGCTATCCACACTGACCGTCTGTTTTGCGGCGCAGCCGAATCCGAACAGCAGCCCCAGCATGAGGGGCACTAATAGCCAGTGTTTAGACCGTGGGTACAATGGCATGGCGTTCTTCTCTCCAACCTGTTTCTGTTAAAAGCATACCTTACCCTCCTGTTGCGGGGAACCCGAGGCTGACCCAAATGGGCCTGATTTGGGCTAAATTGGGTAGATTGCCAAATCGGCTTATGATTAAAACAGGCTTGCGCATTCAACTTTTTACGGGGCAGGCCGATACCCCGGTTAATGCCGCACAGTGATTGCTGGTGTTCCCCGCAACCCGGATTTTTTGAGTATGAGCTTTATTGGCCCCAACTTCAGACCCCCCGGACAGCGCAATCCGGCCGCTGGCGCTGGACAAAGCGCAGGCCCGAATGCGGCGGGTGGGCCATCTACCGCCGCGGGATCGACTGAACCTTCTACAACCCACCGGGCGCCATTGGGGGCAGATGGTACTTTATCACTGGCCACCTTGCTGGCACGGCAAAACCCGCTGGCCCCGGCTCAGCTGGCCCAATTGTTGCGAAATTTACTGAGCATGCCCCGAGAGCTGGTGCAGTTACTGGCCCTGTTATCCCAGCAAGATCCTGCCGCCGGGCAGGCCCTGTTGCAAACCCTGCTGAGCGAGGAGGTGAAAATTCCGCTGGAAGCCTTGCAGGACTTTTTGCAAGGCCGGGTGGACAAGGCTCAGGAAAAGTTATTAAAGCTGTTGCAGGGCAATCCGGCAGCGCTTTCCGGGGCGGGGGAAATGGGGGAGTTGATGAAAGGCTTATCGGCGTTATCGGCCCAAAGCGCTCAAGCGCCTACCGAGGCCCTGCATGCCACCATTACCCTTTATTTGCCCTTTTACCCCTTGCATCCGCCGCAGGCTTTTACTTTGCGCTTTGAGCCGCCCGATGAGGAAGCGGGAGGCCCTGAAGGCGGGGAGGCGCCGCAATTGGTGGTGTATATGGAAACCATGACGCTTGGGGCGTTTCGAGTGGTCATTCTCACAGGTCCGGAAAGTTGCTGGCAGGCGATTGTGAGCCATGAGCCTATCGCCACTGCCTTTACAGCGCAAATCGAATCAGCGTTGCGGGAGGCAACTCCTTTAGAGCAACCCACTCTGGTTTTTACCCTCCAGTCGGGTCGTCGATTCACTGAGGGGAAGGCAAAGGCATCCTACGCGGGCGATGAGGGGGCGGCTCCGGTGAATGCCGGGTCAAAGGCCGCAACGCAGTCGGTGGGGTTGCATCCGGTGGGTGGGGTATCGGCTCGGGTAATTCATGCCGCTTATTTATTAATTCGGGTTATTTTGGAGCTGGATAACCAGACCGCTTTACAGCAAGGCCGCGCCAGCGCTATTTAAATTAATATTTAAATATTGGCCTTGTTTATGGTGTCATTAAAACAATAAGGCTAGGGTTGGCAATATTCAGCGGCATTGGCTTTTTAGGTGATTGTGTAAAGTTACAATTTGGAAAGCAGGGTTTAAATGCAGGTTTTAGCGGATGGATATCGTGGTTTTTCGAAAAAACACAAAGAAAATAGTGTGGTGGCCAAAAATCCTGAAGCGCTGGTGATTCCTGTGGGTGCGGGTGAGTTTTTAGTGAACGGCAACCCTCATGTGGGTAAAGAAGACAGTTTTAATATTGTGGGGCGTTATCTCAGCGAAGCGGATGCCTTGAAAGCGGCGGAAGCGGTGTTTGAAAGCTTGGCCAAACTGTCGCTGGTATCCCCGGCGGACCCATCTCCCCATGCCATCCAGCGGCCCAACTTAAACCCGCCCGAAACCGGCTATAAAAAACGACGCTTTGAGGCAATGCCGGTTATCCCTGAATGTTCAGTGCCTGAACTGGTTAGTAAAAAAAGCAGGGATTTATCCCATCCGGGCTGGCTGGCTTAAATTACACTTTAGCGTAAGGCGTTCGAGTTTTTAAAATCGGGGATTTTTAAAAGAGAAAAGGCCCATTATTTTTTCGCGCCTTTATTCGGGTATCTCATCCGGGTAGTATTCAAATTCCATACCCGCCATTTGAATAATATGGCCTTCTTCAGCGCCTTGATTGGCCAGTTCCTTGTAAACGCCCATGGCTTTAATAATGTTCATCAACCGCTGGGAGGCTTCCCGGTTTTTCATATCGGTGACGCTAAACAGGCGCTCAATTTTACCACCCGCCACCGAAAAGACTTTGCCTTTGCGGATGATTTCAAAGCCGCTGTCATCGTTGTCAAACGCTTTCAGGTCGGCTACCAGTGGCACAATTTCCTCATCGGGCGGCAGTTCATCCAGCATACGAAACATGTGGTGTAGCAGCGGATCAATGCCCTGATGGGTGACTGAGGAAATGGCGAAGACCAAACCCTGGGTTTGCTGGGCCAGTTCCGCCCGGTAATGCTCCAGTACTTCTTCGGGTACGGCGTCAATTTTGGAAAGCACCACCACCTGGGGTTTTTTGGAAAGTCGAACGCTGTACTTGGCCAGCTCGGTGTTAATCAGTTCAAAGTTGGCCATAATGGTATCTTCCGGGGCGGATAGATCCACCAGATGCAGCAGCAGCCGGGTGCGCTCCACATGGCGTAAAAACTCATGCCCCAGGCCAATGCCTTCGCTGGCCCCTTCCACCAATCCGGGAATATCGGCCACCACCACGCCATCGCCACTGGGTTTTTTAACCACGCCCAAATTGGGAATGAGGGTGGTAAACGGGTAATCGGCGATTTTGGGTTTGGCGGCGCTGATGACGCTGATTAAGGTGGATTTTCCGGCGTTGGGCAGGCCAATAATGCCTACTTGGGCCAGCAGTTTTAATTCCAGTTCAATATTGCGCTCAATGGCAGGCTCTCCGGGTTCGGAAAACTGGGGAGATTGCCGCTTGGAAGAGGTAAAGCGAGAGTTTCCCCGCCCGCCACGCCCACCGGCGGCTACCAGCACCCGATCGCCGGGTTCTTTCATATCGGCAATGGCGTCTCCGCTGTCGGCGTCTCGTAAAATGGTGCCACAAGGCACCCGAATCACGATATCCTTGCCGTTTTTGCCGTGCATGTTTTTAATGCCGCCCTTTTCGCCGTCTTCCGCTTTAAAGATGGACATGTATTTAAAGTCCATCAGGGTGTTCAGGTCGCTGGTGGCTTCAATGATCACATCGCCGCCACGTCCCCCGTCGCCACCGGCAGGGCCGCCGAATGGTACATATTTTTCCCGTCGCCAGGCCACCATGCCATTGCCCCCGGAGCCGGACAGAATGTGAATGGTCGCTTTATCAACAAACATGGGAAAATATCCTATTGGGTTCAGGGAGGGGGATTGGGTGAAAATGAGGGGATGCAAAAGACATACTACTATAAAGGTGATTCGGTTTTTTAAAAGAGTCCATTCATTCAAGAGGAAAAAGGCGCTGGGTGGTTGGCGCAAAGTGCCAGGGGTGGCTATAATGGGGAGGTCGATTGTTGCCAGTTGTTCCTACCCGTGGTTGAGAGAAAGGGCGTGTTTTGTGAGTGCATTGGAGCGCAAAAAAGTAATTTCCGTGATGTCTGCCGTGGCTTTGATGATGGGCTTGACCGGAGCTTCCCTGTTCGCAGGCTCTCAGCCGGTGCCTCAGCCCGCCACGCTGGACAATCACCAGCCTGAACCCGGATCTGCTCATGGAGGGCCGATGCTGCGTCCCTTTGTGATGCATCATTTTGAAACGGAAAAAACAGAAACCACCAAGCCTCAGCCCCAGTTTGTGGTGGCCGATCGGGTCAAGCAGGGCGAAGTGTTGAAAGTGACCCTCAAAAACGCCACGGGCGTTCAGTGGGGAACCCCGGATTTTGCCTACGTTACCTTGGCTGGACGCAAAGCCCGCCTGTTTACGCAAAAAAACGGCGATTTACTGGCCCTCATGTCGGTTTCCATTTACGAAAAACCGGGGGTGGCTCCCTTATCCATTTATAACGCCGGGGGCGTTCCGCTAAAAAAGTTTGACATCACCATTGAGGATGGCCGCTACAAAACCCAAAACGTGTCGGTTAGCAAGGGAACCGCCGGACTAAAGCCGTTGCCCGGAGAGCTGGAGGCCATTCAGGCCCTGAAGGATAAGGTTAGCCCGGTTCAGTACTGGGAAGCGCCCTTTATTAGCCCTACCTCCGATTGTCAGAATTCTCCCTACGGTGTAAAGCGCTACCACAATGGGGTTTCCACCGGAGATTATCATAAGGGCGTGGATTTGCGCTCTCCCGCTGGACGCCCCATTAAAGCCATCGCCGCCGGAAGGGTGGAAATTTCCACCATGTACCGCCTGCACGGGGGAACCGTGGGGCTGGATCACGGCCAAGGGGTGGGTTCGGTGTATATTCATATGTCCAGACTGGGCGTGAAAGCCGGGGACGTGGTTAAAAAGGGACAGGTCATTGGTTATGTCGGCTCTACCGGCTTTGCCTCCGGGCCGCATTTGCACTGGGGCTTGTATGTGAGCGGTTTGCCGGTGAATCCCAACCAGTGGATTTTCGGGGTGCCCTTGTGCCGATAGGCCAGCCCGTTCCGATAGGCCGCCGGTTTTGAGATGAATTTTTGAGATAAAATAGGCGCAACGTTCGTAATGGACCCCATTTCGCCATGCCCAAAGTCCCTGTTCAGCCCGCCTCTAAACGCCCGGTAAAGTCCAGCGCCGCTGTGAAAGCCCCTGTTTCCAAAAAGCAGAAAAACGCCGCTGCGATGGACAATACCACCATGTGCCAGGTGTTGGAAATTTTGGCCAACACTTACGATTTTCATCCCATGGGGGAGCTGACCCAGCATGATCCCTATAAAGTACTGGTGGCCTGCGTGTTGAGCTTGCGTACCAAAGATGAAGTGACCATGCCCGCCAGCGAGCGCTTGTTCGCCCATGCCGACACTCCCGCCAAAATGGTGACCTTGCCGGTGGCCCAGGTGGCTGAGCTGATTTATCCGGTGGGTTTTTATAAAACCAAGGCACAAAGCATTGTGGATTTTTCTCAAAAATTGCTGGATGATTTTGGGGGCGAGGTGCCCAACACCATTGATGAATTATTGACCCTGAAGGGCGTGGGCCGTAAAACCGCCAATCTGGTTGTGGGGCTGGGCCATCAGTTGCCCGCCATTTGCGTGGATATTCATGTGCATCGCATCTGCAACCGCATGGGCTACATTCAAACCAAAACCCCGGATGAAAGCGAGATGACGCTGCGGGAAATTTTGCCCCTGCCCTACTGGAACGTGATTAACACCATGATGGTGCTGCACGGCCAGCAAATCTGCCGCCCCATTGGCCCCCACTGCGATCGCTGCCCGGTTGCCTCCCTGTGCCCCAAAGTCAATGTCAAACCCCGCACCCTCAAACCCCTCCGCCCCAAACCTTACCCCCCTAACCCTTTGATTCCCTAATCCTCCCCTCCCAAACCCCATTCGCCCCCCTGTCATTCCCGCGCAGGCGGGAATCCACTTTCGCCCAAGTGCGTGGAATTAAAGGCAAAAGTGTGCATCGACAACCTCCCCGCCGTCGCAGTGGATTCCCGCCTGCGCGGGAATGACAGGGGGCAGGCAATGTGGAAAGCAGGAGATCTCCCCAAGTGCGTGGAATTAAAGGCAGGAGTGTGCATCAACATCCCCCGTAGTCGCAGTGGATTCCCGCCTGCGCGGGAATGACAGGGGGCAGGCAATGTGGAAAGCAGGAGATCTCCCCAAGTGCGTGGGATTGAAGGCAGGAGTGTACATCGACAACCTCCCCGCCGTCGCAGTGGATTCCCGCCTGCGCGGGAATGACAGGGGGCAGTCAATTTGGAAAGGAGGAGATCGCTCAAGTGCGTGGGGTTAAAGGCAGAAGTGTACATCAACACCCCCGTAGTCGAAGTGGATTCCCGCCTGCGCGGGAATGACAGGGGGAAATCAAGGAATGACAGGGGAGATTGCTGGGGGAAAGAGGAGGAGGCATTGGCGGGGGAAATTGGGGAGGGTTGGGGGGATTTTGGGGGGAGGTGGTTAAAGAGCTTGTTACAATTGAGTCCCGGCTTCCTTGGGATTGACCGGGGGGCGTGTTATAATCGACCTGCGTAATGTCTAGGGCACCATTCGGTTCGTTGTTTCAGCCCGCTGCAATTGGTTGAGTCAGTTTCGTTCAATCGATGAATGACCGAATCCACCGGTGGGGAGACAGAGGGATGCCCTTCGTAATCCGGCGCATCGTCGTTTTTTCGCCGTTTTAGCCATTGCCGCATCAATTTTTCAAAATAACACAGGATACCATCCATGATAGAGAGCGCTTCCACTATGACCCAATCTTCTTACGATTCCGATCAGATCCGCGTGCTAGAGGGGTTGGAAGCGGTTCGTCTGCGCCCCGGTATGTATATTGGCTCTACCAGCCAACGGGGCTTGCACCACTTGGTTTACGAAATTGTGGACAACTCGGTGGATGAGGCGCTGGCCGGGTATTGCAGCGAAATCCAGATTATTATCAACGAAGATGACAGCGTGACCGTGCAGGATAACGGGCGGGGCATTCCGGTTTCCACCAAGGCCGATAGCGGCAAATCTGCGTTGGAAATTGTGCATACCGTGCTTCATGCCGGTGGTAAATTCGGTGATGGCGGCTATAAGGTGTCTGGCGGCTTGCACGGCGTTGGCGCTTCAGTGGTGAACGCCCTTAGCGAAAAAATGATTGTGGAAGTTCACCGGGATGGGGCTATCTGGAAGCAGTCTTATGCCCGAGGCATCCCCCAGCATGGTGTAGAAAAAGTGGGCGAGGCCCATATTACCGGCACCAAAACCAGTTTTTGGCCAGATGGCGATATTTTTGAATCCACCCTGATGGATTGCGATGTGATTTCCACCCGTCTGCGGGAAATGGCCTTTTTGAACAAGGGCTTGAAGCTGGTTTTCACCGATAAAAAGAATGACAAAACCGAGATTTACCACTACGAGGGCGGAATTGGCAGTTATGTCTCTTACCTGAACGAAAACAAAACCGTCATTTTTGACCCGCCATTTTATGTGGAAGACACCAAGGATGATGTGCTGGTGGAAGTGGCCATTCAGTACACCGATTCCTATTCGGAAACCGTGTTGAGCTTTGCCAACAACATCAACACCCACCACGGCGGCACCCACTTAACCGGATTTCGGAACGCCTTGACCCGCATTGTGAATGAGTACGGGCGCAAAAATAATTTAATCAAAGAGAACGAAGCCAACCTGAGCGGCGATGACATTCGGGAAGGCTTGAGCGCCATTGTCAGCGTCAAAGTTCCCAATCCCGAATTTGAGGGCCAGACCAAGGAAAAGCTGGGCAACAGCGAAGTGCAGGGTATCGTTCAGCATGTTATGGGCGAAAAGCTGGCCGACTGGCTGGAGTTGAACCCCAAGCACGGCAAAATGATTGTATCCAAAGCAGTGCTGGCGTTGCAGGCTCGGGAAGCGGCTCGTAAAGCCCGTGAACTGACCCGCCGTAAAACGGTTCTGGAAAGCAGTACCTTGCCCGGTAAGCTGGCCGATTGCGCCAACCGGGAGCCAGAACGTTGCGAAATCTACATTGTAGAGGGCGATTCGGCTGGCGGTAGTGCCAAGCAGGGCCGAAACCGGATGTTCCAGGCCATTTTGCCGCTGCGAGGCAAAATTTTGAACGTGGAACGGGCCCGGCTGGATAAAATTTACAACAACACCGAAATTCAAAGTCTCATTCAGGCGCTGGGCATCAGTATTTCCCGCACCGAGGAAGACTTTGATATGGAGCGGCTGCGGTACCACAAAATTATCATCATGACGGATGCGGACGTGGACGGGGCGCACATTCGCACCCTGTTGCTGACCTTCTTCTTCCGTTATTCCCGCCCCCTGATTGAAAACGGCTTTGTGTACATCGCTCAGCCGCCCCTGTACAAAGTTACCATTGGCCGGGAAGAGCGCTACCTGTACAACGATCGGGAACTGGATCGCATGATGACCGATCGGGGAACCGCCAATCTGGAGCTGTTTGACAAGGATCGTAAGGAGTCGGTTAAAGAAGACGCCTTGAAAACCATGTTGGCCGATATCAACAAGTACACCTCGGCCCGCAATTACCCGCTGCTGAAGTACTTGCCGGATGAATTGCTGTTCTGGCTGCTGGAAAACAAGGTGGAAGCCACTGAACTGTCCAGTGAAGATGCCGCCACCGCCTTTTCGGCCAAGTTGAAAGGGCTGTTTGGCAAGTATGAATTCAGCATCGAATCGCACCCGGAAGAAGATCGCTATGTGCTGCTGATCAATGACCCGGAAAAGGTCACTACGGCTTCGGATGCCGATTCTTTCGTACGGGTCACCGTTGAAACGCTGGACAGTCTGGAGTTTGAGCGTTTGGGTGACTTACGCCCCAAGGTGGAGCCTTTCCTCCCTTCCGAGCAACGCCCCTTGATGCTGGTGATTGGCGGCAAAGAAGAGCGTGAAATTCTGACCATTGACGATTTGAAATTCTATGTGGAAGAACGTGGTAAAAAAGGCGCTCAGCTGCAACGCTTTAAAGGCTTGGGCGAAATGATGCCCCAGCAGCTGTGGGACACCACCATGAACCCGGATACCCGCACCCTGCTAAAAGTGGAAATTGATGAAGCGGCCACCGCCGACAAGATGTTTGACATCCTGATGGGCGAGCGGGTGGAACCCCGTCGGCACTTTATTGAAACCAACGCGGCCAGCGTCAAAAATCTGGACGTTTAGGTTTTAGAAACACCCTTGCAAAGCGATTGCGGTTTTAATAGCCGTAATCGCTTTGTCATATGGTTCGTAGCTGGGTCACCTCAAGGTTCAGCGCTGTATGATCAACGCCGCTGCAATAACCGAAAATTTAGCGGTTTTTAAATCAGGCCAAACCCACTATGATAGAAGCCTCTTCAAAATTCTAGCTGCCCTGTTTATGCCTTCTCCTGGCCCCCAAGGATTGACCATTTATGACCCCTGCCCACTCCCCGGAAAGCACCCATACGCCCCATAGCCTGCTCAAAAAATTCTGGGGGTACGATGATTTTTTGCCGCTGCAGGAAACCTCGGTGCAAGCCATTCTGGCCGGTCAGGATTCGTTAACTATTTTACCCACCGGGGGCGGAAAATCCCTGTGCTATCAGTTGCCTGCGCTGCTGATGTCGGGAACCACCATTGTGATTTCCCCGCTGGTGGCCCTGATGAAAGATCAGGTGGATACCCTGCTGGGGTTGGAGATTTCCGCTGCTTATTTAAACAGCACCTTAAACGCCAGCCAGCAGCGGGACACCATTGAGCGATTTCTACAAGGTGATTACCGCTTGCTTTATGTGGCCCCGGAGCGACTGGAAGCCGCCGGTTTTATGGATACCTTACGGGAAGGCGATGTGGCCGCTTTTATTGTGGATGAGGCGCATTGTATCAGTCAGTGGGGGCATGATTTCCGTCCCGCTTACCGGGCCTTGCAAAAATTAAAAGCAGCATTCCCCAACAAGGGCATTCACGCCTACACCGCTACAGCCACCCCCACGGTGCAGGATGATATTTGCACCGCCCTGAGTTTGCGCAACCCCAACCGCATGGTGGGCGATTTTACCCGCCCCAACCTGTTGTACCGGGTGCAGTACCGCAGCGATACCCTGAAACAGGTCTGTCAGGTCATTGATCGCCACCCCAATGAAGCGGGCATTGTGTACTGCATTAGCCGCAAGGATGTGGATCAGCTGAGCAAATCCCTGCAAGGCAAGGGACATCGGGTGTTGCCCTACCATGCCGGGTTGAGTGATCAGGTGCGGGCCACCAATCAGGCCGCTTTTTCCAACGAGCAGGCGGACATTATTGTGGCCACCGTGGCCTTTGGCATGGGCATTGATCGCTCCAACGTGCGCTATGTCATTCATACCGCCATTCCCAAATCCATTGAGCATTATCAGCAGGAGGCCGGTCGGGCGGGCCGGGATCGCTTGCCCGCAGAATGCATTTTGCTTTACTCCGGGGCGGATGTGGTGAAGTGGCGCGATATTATGAAGCAGTCAGACACCGCGGGTTCCGATGAAATCCAGAAGCTGGCCCTGTCCAAGCTGTTTGAAATGTCCAATTATTGCCAGCGCATTTTATGTCGGCATCGATTTTTGGTGGAGTATTTTGGTCAACCGTTTCTCAAGCCCTCATGTGGGCATTGCGATTGCTGTCTGGGCGAATACGAGGTGATGGAAGGCGGCGAGGTTATCGCCCAAAAGATTTTATCCTGCGTGTTTCGAACCCGCCAAAAATTTGGGGCGCAACACGTGGCCCAGGTGTTGCAAGGGGCGGATACTGAAAAAATCCGCCAGTTTCAGCATCAGGAATTGTCTACTTACGGCTTATTGAGCGAGTTTGATCGCAAAAACATTGTGCGCTGGATTGAGCAGCTTGTGCATGAGAATTTTCTGGAAAAAGAGGCGGAATACGGCAGTTTGCGCCTAACCCCCACCGGCATTCAGTTGCTGAAGGAAGGTGGCACCGTTTCGCTGGCTCAGCCCATTGTTCAAAAAGCCAGCAAGGCCTCTAAAAAAGGCAAAGCGCCGGTTGAGGCCATGGAAGACTGGAGCGATGAGGCTCAGGCCCTGTTTGAGGCCCTGCGTCGCTTGCGGCGGCAAATCGCTACCGAAAAGCGGGTTCCCCCCTACATTATTTTCAGCGATGTGACCCTGAAGGAGATGGTTCGCCTGCGCCCGGTCAATTTATCCGATTTTGGCGAATTGCGGGGGGTGGGGGAAACCAAGCGTCAGGAATTGGGACCCCGCTTTATTGAGCTTATTGATGGCTTTCAGGCTGGAGAATCTGGCTTTTGAACCGTAGCGTTGTTTATAGAGCATTGGCAGACAAGGTTTTTCGGTGTGAATATGATAAGATACAGCCATTCTTACCTACAATTTTGGAGAGGGCTTTGACCATGCGTGAATGGATGATAATGCGTAATCTGGTTGTGATAATTGCGGTTTTGGCCAGTGGCTTGGCGCCGGGTTGGTGTCAGCCCACGCCTATGGACATGCCTGCTGAGCAAGCGCCCAGCGAAGTGCCGGGTGCTTCCCAGACAGAGCGGGATCAGCGGGTAACACCTCCCACCACCACCCAAGCGGAAGCCATTGAAGCGGTTAAAAAGGCCGGGTTGATGCAAGGCGATAAAAAAGGAAACTTTCACCCTGAAAAAGCCCTGAGCCGTGCGGAATTGGCTGCCATTCTAAGCAAAACCTTCAAGCTGGAAACCCGCAAGGCCATGAATCCAGAAGTAGAGCCTTTGAAGGACGTGTCCGCTGATTACTGGGCGGCCAAGGATATTGATACGGTGATGCGTTTGGGTATTATGAAGGGCTACAGAGACGGTTATTTCTACCCGGAGCAGCGTGTTTCCCGCTCAGAAGCCCTGTCCATCTTTGCGCAAGCCTACGGGGTTCAGCAATACGATGACGCCACCGTGAAAACCATTTTGGCACCTTACCCGGATGCCGCTCAAATCCCGGATTGGGCGGAGAAGGCGATGGCGACAACCTTAAAAAGTGGCTTTGTAGATGTCTCCGCCACGGGTAAAATCCACCCGCTGAAACCGATGACACGAGGAGACATGGCCTTTGCGCTTGGGCAGTACCTGAATCGCCTGCATCAATCTGAGCAAGGCATTCCGTATTAGGGCTTTTACATTGTTATTTTGAGCGGCCTCGGCGACAATAAGCCAAGGTAAAGCCACCAGTCACTTGTTATAATTTCTTTGCGTGACCCATGAGACGTTTGATGCCTTTTCTCGCTCCCTCCTCGCGAGCAGCCTTGTTATTTTCCTTTTTAACGCTGAGCGTTCAGCCCCAATTTGCCTGGTCGCAATTGTCACCCTCTATGGCGGCTCCCAACGCGGGTTCCGTGATGGGTGTGCCTACAATGCAGTCCACCCCAACCGCTGCTCCTTCCTTGCCAGCGCCATCCAGCCCAGCGCCATCAACCTTGCAAGCGGCCCCCCTGCAAGGCGGCCAAATGGCTCAGCCAGCCCCTGCCGGTTTGACGACTCCGGCCAGCCCCACTATTTATTCTCTGGATGGTGTGCAACCAGATCCGCTTCCCGCTGAAAAAGCCGCCGATCGTAATATCAAGCAAATTCCCTCTGAAACCAGTGAAGATGTGCGTTTGCTGGAACAGCAGCCCGTTCATTTATTTGATAGGGAAAAGCTGGCCGAAGGCCGATCCTTGTTGAATCAGGTGCTGACTGCTTCTGTGGTGAAGGTGCAGGAATATCCTGTGGATTTGCCCGTTATTTTAAAATTGGTGGAAGCACAAAACCTGTTTTTGCAAGATTTCACGGTGAATGCCAAAATTCAGAATAACCTGTTTTACCGCACTGTATCCAGTTTGTTGCCGGATGTGCAGGGTACTTATAATCAGTCCCGCTTTCAAGGGGTTATTCAGATTTTTGGAAACCAGACGACTCAGATTTATCAAACCCGCATTGTGCCGCAAGCCACCGCCACCTGGACCATTAATCCGGGCGGGAGAGATGTGTTTATCGCTTTGGCTGCCAAGCAACGCGCCCGCAGCGCCAAATACCTGCTGGAGCAGACGGCGCAGGATCAGTTGACCCAGGCCACCATTGAATATTATGAACTGCTGGCTGCTGGCGTAAGGGTGGCCAATGTTAAGGCCAATATTCAGGAGGTTCAAGGTCAGGTAGATCTGAATGATGCCAGACTTAAGGCAGGCATTGGAACCAAGCTGGATGTGGAACGGGCCAGAGCCTTGCTGATTGAGCGAGAATTGGAGCTGATCGCAGCCGAGAACAACTTGGCCAAAACCCAGCAAATTCTGTTGAGTCGTTTGAATCTGGATCCTGAAGTGGCCTTAATCCCGCCTCAGGTGAAGGCGGAAGCCCGTATTTTAATTCCGCTGGATGTGGATACTCAACAGTTGGTCAATAAGGCGGTGGCCAATAATCCTTCCCTGAAGGTGATTCAGCAAGAGATTAGAGCCATTGGCTATGAAGGTAAAGCCGTTTTGGCCGATTTGGTGCCAACGGTTACCTTGCAGACCTACATCAATGGAACCGGCCCTCAAATCGATCAGTTGGGTTTGGGCCGTTTTGGGGGCTTTGCGATTCAATCCAATATTTTTAATGGCTTGGGAACCGCCCTGCCGCTCGATTACCGCACCCGGCGTTTACAAGTGGCCCAGCAAAAAATCCGGCTGGCCGAGCAAGTGCGAACCGTTCAAACCGATGTGATTAACTCCTTTTTGGATAGCCGGGCCGGTGCCAAATCCATTTTCGCCGCCCAGGAGCAACTGGACGTGGCCGAAGAGGCTTACCGGCTTTCTTTTGGTCGATTCAAGGCAGGGTTGAACATCAACGTAGACGTTCTGAACTCCCAAACAGCGCTGGCCTTGGCCCGAGTGCGTGTGGTGCGGGCCATCTTTGATTTTAATGAAGCCCAGGTTCGCCTGTTAAAGGCGGTTGGCGAAGTTTCCTCCCCTAACATCCTGAACGGAATGAAAGCTGATGCGTTTACCCAGAAGTCACCGTCCCGCTAATAACACGCTGGTATTAAGTTTGGCCCTCTCACTGTCCTTGCTGTTTTCCGGCTGCGCCGGGGGTGGCGGTGGTTGGCAGATGCCCCCGCCAGTGGTAGAAACCACCCGTGCCACGGAGCAACCCTGGACGGTTTCCTATACCGCCACAGGTACCCTGGAGGCCAATAACAAGGTTGATTTAAATACTGAGACGCCGGGAATCATCAGCCAAATTTTGGTGAGAGAGGGCGATTTGGTTCGTGCCGGACAGGTTTTGATGCGCTTTAAAGCGGACAAGCAACTGGCCCAGGTGCAACAAGCCGCCGCCGGTATCGCGGCCTCTCAAGGGGGCGTGGAACAGCAACGGGCCAGCATCAGCCAGTTTCAAGCCATGGTGAACAGTGCCAGCGTAAAGATGCAATTGGCCAAATCTGAACTAACTCGCTATGAGCAGCTTTTTAACGATGAGTTTATCTCCCAGCTGGAGCTGGAGCAAAAACGGGCCGCCTACCAAACCGCAGCCTCTGACTATCAGTCTTCGCTTCAGCAATTGAACGGTATCCGTACTCAGGCGGCTCAGGCCTCCTCCAATTTGGCACAATCTCGCTCCAGTTATCGTTATAATCTGGCTTTGGCTGGAGAAACCGTGGTTAGGGCTCCTTTTAGCGGCATGATTGGTTCCAAATACGTGGACTTGGGGGATTATGTGGCCCCCACTGAAAAGTTAATCACCGTGGTGGATTCCTCAGTTTTTCGGGTTCAATTTACAGTGCCTGAAAGGTATTTGGGCCAATTAAAACTGGGCTTGCCGGTGCAGGTTACTTTTGAGGGCTTGACCGAAAAAACGGCCCGTGGTCAGGTGAATTTTATTGATCCGGTGATTGATCCGGATGCCCACACAGTGCGGGTGAAGGCTTTATTGCCCTCCTCTCCGGGCTTACGAGATGGGTTGCTGGGCAATGTGGCGCTTTCACTGGGTGTGATTCCCGATGCGGTGGTCATTCCCGAGGAAGCCATTGTGCCGCAAGGTGAAAAAACCTTTGTGTATGTGATTCGGCACGAAGTTTACAAGCCCCGAGTGTTGGAAGGCGAAAAAAGTCCGTCTGGCAAGCCGCCGGAACAAGCCGCAGAACCCGTGGATGTGGCGCATTTACAGGAAGTCACCGTGGGATACCGGGAAGCGGGCAAAGTGCAAATCAAGCAGGGCCTAAAACCCGGTGAGCGATTGATTGTGAGCGGTCTGCAAAAAGTGAGCGATAACCTGGTGGTCAATCCCGACCCAGCGCCTGCCGCTCAAGGGACGAAAGGGCGCTAGACATGTGGATCTCTAATATTTCAATCCGACGTCCGGTTTTGGCGTCCGTTGTCTCCATTTTGATGATTCTGTTCGGGCTGGTGAGTCTGTCTTTCCTTTCGGTGCGAGAGTATCCCGATATTGATCCGCCCATTATCTCTGTGGCTACTGTGTATCCGGGTGCCAGTGCTGAAATTATGGAAAGCACCATTACCGAGCGGCTGGAAGACGAGCTGATTGGCATTGAGGGCATTCGCAGCATGAACTCGGTCAGTCGGGAAGGTGTAAGCACCATCATTATCGAGTTCGTGCTGGAGCGAGATGTTAACGTGGCCGCCCAAGACGTTCGGGATCGTGTTTCGCGCGCCCGTGGGGTGCTGCCCGATGATATTGAAGAGCCTATTATTTCCAAGCAGGATACCGATGCCAGCGCCATTCTGTGGTTTAGTCTCTATGGCGAAAATTATTCTCCCCTGCAAATTACCGATTACGCCGATCGCTTCATCAACGACCAGTTTCAAACCGTGGATGGGGTGGGTTCTGTCATTATTGGCGGAGAGCGTGAATACGCTATGCGGCTTTGGCTGAGCCCTGCCAAAATGGCCGCCCGTCAGGTTTCCGCTTTAGATGTGGAAAGCGCCTTACGGGCCGATAACGTAGATATTCCCTCGGGGCGGATTGAAAGCACCAACCGGGAATTTACGGTACGCACCCAGGGCGAACTGAAAACCGCTGAGCAGTTTGACCGCTTGATTGTGAAACGGGTTAATGGCATTCCGGTGTATCTGGCCGATATTGGACACGCGGCCATTGGGGCCAGGGATGATCGCTCGCTGGTGCGCTTTAACGGGCAACCGGCGGTGGGCTTGGGCATTGTAAAGCAGTCCAAGGCCAACACGCTGGATGTGGCCCGCTCGGTGAAGCAAAAAATGCAGGAAATCAGCAAAACCTTGCCCCCTGGCATGAAAATGGACACGGCTTTTGACAGCTCGGTGTTTATTCAGCGCTCTATTGATGAAGTGGTAGAGTCTCTGTTTGTGGCGTTTGGGCTGGTGGTGGTGGTTATTTTCTTTTTCTTGCGGAACATCCGCGCCACGTTTATCCCGGCTATTTCAATTCCCATTTCGCTGATTGCCACGTTTTCCATTATGTATTTTTTGGGCTACACCATTAACACCATCACCTTGTTGGGCCTAACCCTGACTATTGGCCTGGTGGTGGATGATACGATTGTTGTGCTTGAGAATATTTACCGGCGGATTGAGGACGGCGAAAATCCGATGGAAGCCGCTTTCAAAGGCACTGAGGAAATCGGGTTCGCCATTATCGCTACCACCGCTGTTTTGGTGGCCGTATTTTTACCCATTATCTTTTTAGGCGGTGTGCTGGGCCGTATTTTGAAAGAATTCGCGGTGGTGGTGGCCGGTTCGGTTATGATTTCGGGTTTTGTGTCCCTTACCCTCACCCCCATGTTGTGCGCTCGCCTCTTGAAAATAGAGCATACTTCTACCGGTAAAAAACAGGGCTTTAATCCGTTGGCGGGCCTGTTAACGGTTTTCTACAATTTTGTGGAAGTGATGGCCAACGGGTTTGAAACCACCTTGCGCCAGTTGATGCGCTTCAAGTGGCCGGTATTCATCAGTGTCTCCATTCTGGTGGTGATTTGTGGGGCCTTGTACGGGCTAATTCCCAGAGAGTTCCTACCCACCGAGGACCGGGGTTCCATCCTCACCTTCATCTCCTCCCCGGAAGGTTCCACGTTGGGCTACACCGATAAAGCGGTTCGCAAGGCCGAGACTATTTATTTGAAAACACCGGGGGTTGAAAACCTGTTTTCAGTCATCGCTTTAGGCTCAACCGGGCCGGGGCAGGTGAACAGCGGCATTATGTTTGTGGATTTACAATCTCGGGAAGAACGCACCTTGGCCCAGGATACCATTGTAAATCGGGTGATGCCGCAGTTGCTGAGCATTCCTGAAGCCTTTGTGTTCCCCATTAGCCCGCCGTCTAGTCCCATTCAGTCCTTTGGTAAGCCGATTGAAATGGCGGTGCAAACCAATGGCGATATTCATGAGCTGGCCAGTGTCATTAGTAAAATTCAGTTGCGTATCGCTCAGGAAATTCCTTTTTTAATTAACGTGGATACCGATTTGAAGCTGGATAAACCTCAGCTGGAAGTGGGCATTAACCGGGAAAAAGCCTCCTTGCTGGGCGTTTCAGTTCGGGATGTGGCCCGCACCATGCAAATTATGCTGGGTGGCTTGAATTTATCCACTTTTCAGTACAGCGGTAAGCGCTATGACGTGATGGTGCAAGCTTTGCCGGAACTTCGGGCGACCCCGGATCAATTGGCCACCATTTATGTCAACGGCATGAATGGGGTGATGGTGCCTTTGTCCAGTGTGCTGGATTATCAGGAGGCGGTAGCTCCCAAGGAGTTAAACCACTATAACCGGATGCGGGCCGCCACCATTAGCGGTTCCCTGTTGCCCATTCCCGGCGTTAGTTTGGGAACTGAGCTGGAAAAAATGAAAAAAATTGCGGAGCAGGAAATCGCTTCCGGCATGCGGGTAGCCTGGAAAGGCGAGGCCAAGGAGTTCTTCGACGCCAATTCGGCCACGTTCTTTGCCTTTGGCTTGGCGGTGCTGGTAGTGTTTATGGTTTTGGCCGCCCAGTTTGAGAGTTTCTCTGACCCGTTGATTGTTATTTTGACGGTTCCCTTGGCCGTGGCGGGCGCTGTGTTGACCTTGTTCATGCTGTCTTATGTGCCCATGCTGCTCAAAATGCTGCCCATGTTTGCCGATTGGGTTCCGGTGAAGTACAACCTCAACGTCTACAGCCAAATTGGGCTGGTATTGCTGGTTGGTCTGGTCACCAAAAATGGCATTTTGATTGTGGAGTTCGCCAACCAGATTCGGGAGCGGGAACCCCAGAAATCGCCACGAGAAGCGGTGATTGAGGCCTCCCGCATTCGCTTCCGTCCCATTGTCATGACCTCTGTGGCCACCATTTTTGGGGCTATTCCCATTGCGGTGGGTCTGGGGGCAGGTGTGGATGGCCGTAAGCCACTGGGCGCCGTCATTGTGGGCGGCATGATTTTGGCCACCTTTCTCACCTTGTACGTGGTGCCGCTGATGTATGATTTGGTCAAATCCCGAGCGTTTAATAAAGCGGCAAAATAGCTGGGAACCCCATGTAGGGCGTTGCTTTATTCAAATCCTCATTTAAATTCCAGTCTGCTTGTGATAAAATCAAGGGAACTCAGCAAGCTTACTGATTAATCGAGGTGCGGTATGGCCATTACCGATGATAACAAGGAAAAACTGAAAAACCGGCTGGCAAAGGCCATGGGCCATTTAAACGCCGTTCACCGCATGGTGGATGAAAAAAAATACTGCGTGGATGTGCTGCACCAGATGAAAGCCGTTCAGGCCGCCTTGGATAAAATTTCTGAGGAAATTTTGCGCCAGCATCTGGAAACTTGCGTGGTGGATGCGGTTAAAAATCAGGATACCAGCCGGGTGATTGATGAACTCATTCAGGTTTTTCGCCGAGCACCGGAATTAAATCTGGATGATCTAAAGCTGGAAGGGTTGCCTCAAAAGCCGTTGCCTCAAAAAGCGCTTAAACTTGAGCGGGTAGCTGTTTTATCCGGCAACGGCAAAAGCTGTTGCGATTAACTTTTTAGGCGGCATCCCGCTATCCCCACCGGGGGTGTGGTTTCATTCGCAAATATTTTAATTTACAATTTCAGTATTGTTGCATTATGCTTCCAGAGTACGGATTTGAAGGACCCTCTATGTTATGTCAGATTCACTGCTTTTTTTACGCCGCCCTGCCGCAGCTTGCCTCGTTGTCGCTAGTTTGTTCACTGCTCCTGGCCTGGTTGGATTCAGCCACGCTGAACCGGTTTCGCTGGATGCTGCTGGGGCTGAAACCGAAACAATCACCTTGAATGCCGATGAAAAATTACTGGCTCACCATGAAGGTTCCAGCGCCGGGGTGGGGCAATTGCTGCATGATGATGAGAACTCACAGGATGAAGTGACCGACAGCCTATGGGGCAATTTGCTGCTTTCTATGGCCTACCGTCGGGATGAATCCCTGAAGGGGCTGGTTAAAAAAATGGGGGTTTCTAACAATCTGTTTTTAGCCAGTATTGCCGGGGTCAGTGGCTTGGGTCTGGCGCAAAGCATTACGGGTTTGGCAACGCTCAACCAGCATAAAGCGGGCGGAGCGCATCACGAAGAAGGTGAACACGTCGGCGGGGGCGGTGGACATCGGGAAAGTCTGGCTCCCTCGGTGATGGGTTTGGTAGGCAGTGGGGCTACTTTGGTGAGTATTGGGGCGCATGTTTTCTTTGAGCACCGCTATAAAAAACAAATCAAAGCCCGGCAATTGGTGATTAACCATCAGGTGCTGCACATTTTGGAAGATCTGGAGAACGGAACCAATCAGGAATTGGTGCAGCCCCAATTGGCCAGTTTGGTAGGACCTCGGGCCACTGGTGAATTTCTTCAACTGTGGCGAGCGGCGCACCCTTAATAAATTCAATCAAGAAGAAATTAAAAAGAAAATAAACCAAGACCATAAATCGTGCTTTTTTATTGAAAAACCCGCCTCCTGATTGGGAAGCGGGTTTTTCGTTGGCCATCATGGCAAATTAGGTAGAGCGCTTGAAGTCCAGATTTTCTTTCCGCAAGCGAATATTTTGAGGCGTGACTTCCATCAGTTCATCGTTTTCGATGTAATCTAAACCAAATTCTAAAGTCACATCCACGGGTGTTTGCAATACTTCCAGCACATCTGCCCCTGCGGATCGCATGTTGGTGAGCTTTTTGGTTTTGCACACGTTCAGTACCAAATCCTGCGGGCGGTTGTTCTCGCCGACAATCATGCCCTTGTAAACGGTCATACGGGGCTTGATAAAGAAAATACCGCGATCTTCCACGTTTTTCAGGGCGTAAGCGGTGGTTTCTCCCGGTTCGCTGGCCACCAGAACCCCGTTACGGGTACTGCCGATTTCACCCACCCATGGGCGGAATTCGCTGAAGGCGTGGGTCATCATGCCCTGGCCTTTGGTCATACGGATAAAGTCGCTGCGGAAGCCCAACAGACCACGGGACGGAATTTTAAATTCCACCACGGTGCGCCCGCCGGAGGTTTCCATATGGCGCAGTTCGCCCTTGCGCTGACAGAGTTTTTCGATACAGCTGCCGGTCATTTCTTCGGGTACATCGAAAATCAGGTCTTCAAAGGGTTCATGGGTCTGACCTTCCACGTTTTTGGTCAATACTTCCGGCTTGCAAACCTGGAATTCATACCCTTCACGTCGCATGGTTTCAATCAGGATACTCAGGTGCAATTCGCCCCGGCCACTGACCACAAAGCTGTCGGTGGTAGACCCTTCTTCAACCCGCAGGCTGATGTTGCTTTTGACTTCTTTCCACAAGCGGTCCTTCAGCTGGCGAGAGGTAACAAACTTGCCTTCCCGTCCTGCCAAGGGGCTGTTGTTAATGGAAAAGGTCATCTTCAGGGTGGGTTCTTCAATGCTAATCAGCGGCAACGCTTCCGGGTTGTTGGGATCCGTCAGGGTTTCGCCAATTTGCACTTCGGGAATCCCGGCCACGGCCACAATATCCCCAGCCCCAGACTGTTCAATTTCAATACGCTTTAAGCCCTGAAAGCCGAATAGCTTGGAAACCCGGTGCTGGCTGATTTTACCGTCTCGCTGGAATAGGCTGACCGTTTGCCCGGTTTTGATTTGTCCCCGTGTAATGCGGCCAATCACAATTCTGCCCAGGTAATCGTTGTAATCCAGGGTGGATACTTGCAGTTGCAGGCTGGCGTCCTGATCGCCGGGAGGAGCCTGAATGCGGTTGATGATGGTTTCCATCAAGGGTTTCAGGTCGTGCTTGCCCACTTCAAGCGGCTCATCCATGGTTAAAGCCGAGGTACCGGCCAAACCGCTGGCAAACACCACCGGGAAGTCCAGTTGATGCTCATCGGCGCCCAGTTCAATAAACAGATCCACGACTTTATCAATGGCCCGCTCCGGGTCGGAGGCGGCCCGATCCACTTTGTTGATAACCAGTACAATGGTCAGGCCCAATTCCAGCGCCTTACGCAATACGAAACGGGTTTGGGGCATCGGCCCTTCCACGGCATCTACAATCAGCAAAGCGCCGTCTACCATGGTCAATACCCGCTCTACTTCGCCCGAGAAATCGGCGTGGCCGGGGGTGTCCAGAATGTTAACCTTGTAATCACCATAGGGGATGGCCGTGTTTTTGGCCAAAATAGTGATGCCCCGCTCTTTTTCAAGATCATGGCTGTCCATGGCCCGCTCGGCCAGAAGTTCGTTGTCTCGTAAAATGCCGCTTTGGCGAAACATACTGTCAACCAGGGTGGTTTTACCGTGGTCAACGTGGGCGATAATGGCAATGTTACGGATGCGATCGTTCAAGATCTGCGGTGCGGTGGTAGCTGCTTCAGAAGTCATGGCGTTCCTGTGTCGGTGACAAGTCTAATAAGGGGAAGTTAGCGGTTGTTGATAGACGCTTTAACTTCCCATTTTGAACCGACCAGAAGCCCATGTCAAATCATAAGGCCCTGATTATGCTGAGGGACGACGAAATCCAGCCAGAAACAAGGCCACTCCACCTGCGATAATCGCCCCGCCCAGCAGAGGAGAGTACGGTAAAAATTCCTGATTGCTGGTTTTGGTGGCTTCAAACGGGCCGATATCCAGTACTTTTTCCTGCGCCGTGTAGCGGAATCCCTGAAAGGAAAAATAGGCAATGCCAATAATCACCAGCACAATGCCAATAATTTGTTTCATATAAAAGTTGAACTCCCTTGCTGACCTGTTACTGTTTCTATTGTAAAAGGCTTCACTGCCGTTGGCATCGGTCGGAAGTCTACCAATGGCTCAGTTGACAGGATAGGCTACCAATTCCTCGCTCAGGCTTTCCCATTGATGATTGGCCTGTTCCAGCTCCGATTTTTTAGCCTGCAAGGCTTCACTCAGGGTTTGCAACTGGTTAAAGTCTTGCTGGATGGCCGGATCCACCAGTTGGTTTTCCAGCTGGGTGATGGCTTCTTCCAAAGACACAATTTGCTTTTCCTGCCGGGTAATCCTTTTTTCCACTTCCTTGCGGGCTTGCAAGGGGCTTAAATTCCCGGATTTGCCATTGCCGGAGGCTGGCTCAATGACCACGGAAGCCCCTTTTTTGGATTCCCGTGAGGCTCTGCTGGCAGCGGCTTCAAGGGTTTTGGCCCGTAGTTCCTGCCGTTTGAACAGATAGTAGTCATAATCTCCGGCGTACTGGATTAAATGGCCCTCATAAATTTCCCAAATGTGGGTGGCCAGTTCCTGAATAAAAAAGCGATCATGAGAAATGCAAAGAATGGTGCCTTCAAACTCCTTGAAGGCTTCCGCCAGCACTTCTTTGGCTGGAATGTCCATGTGGTTGGTGGGTTCATCCAGCAGCAAGGTGTTGGGGCCGGTGAGCATTAATTTGGCAATGGCCAGTTTGCTTTTTTCGCCGCCGCTCAGTACTTCTACCGCCTTAAATACTTCTTCTCCGCTAAACAGAAAGCGGGCCAGCAACCCCCGCAGCTCGGTATGGGTCATCAGGGGAGCGGTTTCGTGCAGGGTATCAAAGGGTGTTTTCTTTGCATCCAGCGTTTCCAGCTGGTTTTGGGAGAAGTAACCCAGCTTGACGTTGTAGCCCCGCTCGATGGTGCCGGTGGTCGGCTCATCCAGCCCTAACAACAGGCGAAATAAGGTGGTTTTGCCGCAGCCGTTCTCGCCCAGCAGAAAAATGCGCTGGTTGCGTTCAATATCGCCTTCCAGCCCCTTGAAGAGATGCTTGTTGCCAAAGGATCTCTTTAAATCCCGCAGGCTAATCACTTCCCTGCCGCTGGGTTGAGGGGGCGGGAATTTGACGGACATGCGGCTATGATCGGTTTGAATGGTTTCGATGCGCTCCAGCTTGGCCAGTTGACGCTCTCGGCTTTTGGCCTGGGTGCTGCGGTTGGCGCTGGCCTTAAATCGGTCCACAAAAGCGGTTTGCTTGGCGATTTCCTTTTGCTGGCGATCGTAAGCCGATTGGGTGCGCTCAATTAATTCCGCTTTTTGGCGTTGGAAGGCACTGTAATTGCCCGTCCATACGGTAATGCCACCCAGCTCTACTTCCGCGATTTCGGTGGTGACTTCATTCAGAAAGCGGCGATCGTGGGAAACCAGAACAATGCCGCCCGGATAGCCTTTTAAAAACTGCTCCAGCCACTCGCAAGATTCTAAATCCAGGTGGTTGGTCGGTTCATCCAGCAGCAGAATATCGGCGCCTTCCAGCAATACCTTGGCCAAATTGACCCGCATCCGCCAGCCGCCGCTGAAATCATCGGTTTTCCGCTCGTAATCGGCCTGATTGAAGCCTAAATCCTGCAATAAACGACTGATGCGGCTGTCCAGGGTGTCCACATCGTACATGTTGATCTGTTCCTGCACTTCGCACAGCCGGGTAATGGCGGCGATCTGGTCATCGGGGGGCAGGGCTTCCAATCCTTCCAGAATGCGGCTTTCCTCGTCCCGCAAGTTGTCTACCACGGCGTAAACCTGTTTCATTTCTTCATACAGGGTCAGGCCGGGGGTGAGTTGCGGCTCCTGAGACAGGTAATTCACCCGTGAGCCGGGAGAGCGGCTAATACTGCCCGCATCTGGTGTGTAATAGCCCATAATCAGTTTCAGCAGTGTGGATTTTCCGCAGCCATTTCGGCCGACCAGCCCCAAACGGCTGTTATCCCGAATTTGAAGGGTAATTTCCTCAAACAGGGGCTCTCCTGCAAAAGATTTGGCAACACCAGACAGTTGTATCATTGATTTTCAATAGCTCAGGTTAAGGGCGGGGACGAGGGGTTTGATTCAGAGTTTCCTATTATATAAGTATAAAACACGCAAAGCGAGCCATTTGACCCGCTTTGGAAAATAGGAAGTGAAAAAGCGCTAGCTGGCCAGATAGGCGTCTTCCGGGTGAGGGTGCGGCTCCGTGCTGGTTTTGCGCTCTTTGACGGTTTGCAGCATGATCACCGACAGAATCATGGCAATACCCCCGATAATCAGGGCCACGGCCACGTTGTCGTTAAAATAATCGTGAACCACTTTGCCCACCAGCAGGTTGCTGATAACACCCGGTGCGGCGATGAAGATATTGAAGGTGCCCATCATCACCCCTTCCTTGCCCTTGGGCAAGTGATCCGACAACAAGGCGAAGGGGATGGACAGGGTGGTGGCCCAGCCAATGCCGATCAGGCCCATGGCAATCATCGCTTCTGTGGGGGTTTGAATGAACCACATGGCGATAAAGGCCCCTGCCATGCAGATTAAACCCAGCGAATGCACCGCTTTTTTAGAACTGGCGGCGCACAATTTGCCAATGACCATGGAGAATAAAAAGCAAACCCCATTTAAAATGGCGTAACAAATTTGCACCAGTTGCACCCCGTTGGCGTACAGGGCGGAGTTGGGGTCGGTGGTGCCAAAAATATGGTGCGGCACATACACCGAGAAAAAGGTGAACAGGCACATCAGGCCAAACCAGGTCAAACTGTGGGTCAGGCAAAGCTTCAAGCCTTCTTTGGGCATGCTGGCGATGGATTTCAGGGTACCCATTATAAAGTTATCTGGCGGCCCGGCGGAGAGATCCGCTGGGATAATTTCCATGGGGCGTTCCTGGGTGGTCAGGCTGGTCCAGATCATGGCCACCAGCATGGCCCCTGCCCCCAAATAAAACAGGCCCTGCAAGTTGGGAAACATGGCGGCAATCACAAAGGCGGCCACCGAACCCAGGCCAATGGTAAAACTCATCATGGAATAGGCGCTGGCTTGCTGGCTGGGGTGAACCACATCTGGCACCATGGAGCGGTAAGGGCCTTGGGTGATGTTGATGCTGGCATCCAGAATCCACAGCAGCACCGCAGCCATCCACAAGGCGGAAACGTTGGGCATCAATACCAAGGCAACAACCGTTAAAATGGCGCCTAGTAATAAAAACGGACGACGACGGCCCATGGGCAAGCCGCAACGATCGCTTAAAGCGCCCACAATGGGTTGCACCAAAACCCCGGTTACCGGTCCCGCGCAAGAAATCAGGCCCAGCATCTGGGGATCGGAGCCCAAGCGCTCCAGCAGGGGTCCCATTTGGCCGTTTTGAATGGCCCAGGCGAACTGAATGCCCAAAAATCCCACGCTGATATTAAACAGCTGCCAGAAGTTTTTCTTTTTCCAGGCGTCCGCATCCACGGTGGGTGAGGCGCTGTGGACGGGCCGTTTTTCCTGAACGGGCGGCATTAAAATTCCTGGCGGCATTACAGTGTTTCCTTTACGGCGGGTCTGATGTTTCAACTAAAACAAAAGCGACTGGATAGTGTTTCCGTGTCTTCAATACCGAACCCCTAACAGCATTGATTGAACATTGTCCTACAGAGGGGTTAAATTGGCTACCCACCGGAAAATACCCGGCTGAGATTTACCCAAAACCGAGATTGCGTTGCGCAAAATCAGGCTTTACATTTCTCAACGCTCAGCGGTGGGGGCCGGATTTTTTCTCAACAAAATGCGGTTGGCCCGAATGGCGAAATCTTGAATTTCTCGGCCATCGCTTTCCACTTTTACCAGTTGGTGGGCCTGGTTAATTTTGAAGGTTTCCCCGCTCTCCTGATCGATATAAGTGGTTTCCGGCACTAAATGCTCAGAATTCAAGGTCAGCGGCATACCCATGGTGCGATTTTCATCCATCCACTGGCCCTCCACCTTGCTGTACTGGCTGGACTTCATGTCAGTATCCAGCGGCTTGATCACCCCGCCGTTTTTGACATTTTGCTTGCCGGTATCAATCAGCACAATGGCCTGATCGCTGCCATTATCACGCACAATGGGCAAAATGCCGTGGGCGTCATCGGTTTCCACTGGCAGTACAATGCCATCGTTTAGCACTTCCAGATTGTTTCGGCTTTTAAAAATAGTGCCTACCCGCTCTAAATATCGAGAGAAGTCGCTATTTTCTTCTTGCAGTTTATCCACCCGCATGATGCCCCGGTTTTGGGCGTAAATGTTGTTGGTTAATTCACTGCCGCCTTGCCCCAATAAATCGTGGAGATAAACTGACGGGTTGCCGGGCAATGCGTTTTGAATGGCGAAAATACGCTCTTGCTTATGCAGCACTGGCTTGATAGCCGTGTTGTAGATGCCCAGTTTGAAGGCTTCAATTTCATCGCGATTCAGGCCGTTTTCATTGAGTTCGTTGTTGGCTTGCTCAAATTGCTCAAACACATGGTTTAGCGCTGTATCCAGCGGCTGATAACCAAAGTGGGTTCCCCAGCGCTTAATGGCTTTATCCAGTGCGTCCCACAGGGTTTTTAGGGCCTGCGGATTTTGGGCGGTGTGATTGGTTTTGGCCAGTTCCACCACGGCGTTATTAATGACGGCCCGCATGGCTTTCACTTCCCCGGATTCGCTCATGCGGCGTTTCAGTTGCTCTTTCAGCACGTCGATGCCGGTTTGGCGCAAATTGGCATCCGGGCTGCTGAGGGTGGGGCTTTTTTGGGCCACGGTTTTCAAGCGGGAGCGGTGGTTGGTCGATACGCCGTTTTCAGGGTCCAGTCGATCCGTCCACAAGCCCAGCACCTGATCGGCGAACTGGCGTTTAAAATCGTGAGGCACCGGGCCTCTCAGATAGTGCTTTTCAGGCTTTGTTTTCTCATCCCACAGGGCGGCCTTGTTGTCGGCATTGTAAATTTCGGGCGGCCACTCAGGGTTTTTGCGGGCAATGTCGCCATCAATATTGGCATTGCTGGAGCGGTGAATCCACTGTTTGAAATCATCAAACCAAGCCTTCAGTTCCGCATCGGTGGTAATGCCCAGCTTGGCTTTTAATTCATTTCGCTGGTTGGCAAAGCAAGCCATGTTTTGAAGTTCATGAACGCCTTGCTCAAAAAATTCCATCAGCCCCATTTGCTTGTTACGATCCTGATTGAACAGTTCGGGGTTCACCATCAGGGCATGGGTGGTGGTGGTGTAGTCGGGGCTGGCGGTCAGGTTCTGGAAATTCCGCTGGGAAAACAGCGGGACGGCCTGCGTCATTTTTTGCAGGTGTTCCTTCATGAATTTGCCAGCGGTCATCACCGAAGCCCCGAATTCATCGGGCCGCTGGGCGTAATTCACCAGCTGCAACAACGGACTGTAGGTGTGCTCCATATTGGGGGCGCTGGTAAAGGTGTTGTTATCAAACAGACTTTTTTTCTGGGTTTCTCCCAAGGTGCCGGTGGCCCCGTCTCGGGCCAAGGTTCCAAAGTCGGTTAATTCCGCAATAACAGAGGCTTTTGGGAATACAGCCCGCATGGCTCCACCCAGCTTCTGCCCCCAAAACTGGTTTAAATACTGAATCTGCTTTTTGAACTCCTGACGGGCCTTTTCATCGTTCGGCGTATTTTTTACCTTGTCCATGTCGGCCACGTCTTTGGCGGCGTCAATGCGCCAGTTTAACCCAAATTCCCGCCTTTGGATGACCTTGGCCGCCAAATTCACCAGTTGGGGATCCAGGTCTTTCACAATATTTTCCACCTCTTCCCGCACTTGCACTTGAAGAGAGGGGGTATGATTCGGGCCAGCGTGGTTGAGTTCTCTCAACCGTTTGCGAAGCAGAGCTGGCAAGCGGCGGGCCGCATCCTGGGGAGAGGCTTGGGACAGGCTGGGGGGCAGGCTTTCATAAAACGCAGCTTCCAGTCGCTCCGGGTTCTGAACAAGCTGCTCAGCCTCTTTCAGGGTTTTGCCGGTGAGCAGGCTAATGTAAAACTTTTCGCCCAATTGATCGGCCACGATAGATTGAATGTTGGCATGCTTCAGCTTGTTTGCGGCGCTGCCTTGCTGGCTTAATTCATCAAATACCTGCTGCATTTTTCGGCCCATGGCTTTTTCCAGTCGGGGAGAAAATGCAAGGTTGCTCAGCAGCTCAAAGGGTTTGCCCACATAGGGAATATCAATCAGGTCCAGAAAACGATCTTCCAGAAAATTTTGCAGTTTACCGGTGCGCAGGGCCAGCGATGTCAGGAAGGTGGGCTGGTTGAGGTTGGCTTTAAATAAAACGGGTAACTGCAAGGTATTGAGGGGCACATTTTGCAGCAGTGCTTTGGCAAAGGCGCCACCGGTTTGGTTGGGTTCGTAATCTGCGCTGGCCATTGCGAATTCTTTGGCGGTTTCCGCATTAATATGATCCACGGCATGGGTTTCGGGGGGCAAAATGCGGGTGGTCGCTTCTCGCGTTTGGGTGACCGCCTTTAAAATGTCTGCCTCGGTAACGTTGTCCTTGCCATTTTTGATTACCAGTTGTTGTTTGGCTTTTTGCATTTCTTGGGCCACGGTGTGGGTGTAGTGGTTCATGACCATGCGGCTCCAGTAATTGACCGCCCCTTTCAGGTAGTCCACTACTTCTTCGCTTTGGGTGTTCATCAGGGCCACATCAATTTGCCCGTCCCACTTTTTGGAGGAATCATCGGCGGAAGGCACTGTCAGGCTGAAATTCGTCCAGTCCAGAAATTTGGCTTTGGGATCCGGGCCAGTGTTAGGGGCAATCATTTTTTTCCGCACTGTTTCGGGATCGACCGGAAATTTATAGCGTTGCACCGAATTGTTGCTGGATTTCAGGGCCTCCGCGGTGGCCTGATGATCTGCCGGGTTGAGTGACAGGGGGATGGGGGTGCCATCTTGCTTTTCCAGCCGGGGATCATAGAGTTCAATAAAAGTGGGCTTTTTGGGGTTGTAACTGGCTTCATCCACCGGGTTGTTTAACAGCCGAATGGCAAAAGCCGCATAATCAATTTCCGAATAACCATTGACGGTTTTGGTGGGCAGTACCCCAAACTTGTAAGGCTGTTGGGCCAGGCCCGGCAATTTCTGTTTCAGTCCGGGCTGATGATCACCAAATTTAAACCAGTTTCCCCAGTAGGGGGAATCAGTGGTGTTTCGCAGGTTGGACATTACCTGCACCCCGTTCAGACCCTGGTTGACAAAGGCCCCATCGGCGAATACCTTCATCCCGTTTTTCAGCATCAAATCCAGAGAGTTTCGAAAGGCGGCCTTGTTGCGAAATGTATCGTTCAACACATACGGATCGGTGGTCCAGTAGCGGTGCGACGATAAATTATCGCCCCCCATAAAGGGTTTGAACAAAATGGCGGAGACCCCCCGTTCCCGAAGTTTGGGCACCAGCTGGTTCAAACCTTCTTCGTAGCCGTGGGTTTCCGCTTGATCGGGCAGAAGGCCCTTTTTCTCGAAGGTTTCCGGGTTTAGGGTGATTTGGTTAAATTTATTAAAATGGTTCCGCATGGGTAGCACCGGCAAGCGGGCGGGGATTGGTTTCTGGTCTTTGCCCCAGTTCAGGCGTTGGCGCTCTTGTTCATCCAGTGTCTGGATTTGGGCTGGCGTTAAAATGCTGTCGGCGTAAATGTCGGCAAAAACCGAGCTTTTTTGCGGTGTGTTCTCGTCATGCAGGGCAATGCGGTTAAAGGTTTCCATAGCACCGGATTGCTCGTTTTTAACGGCCACGGTTTCCAGAAAATCCAGCGGCACGGCCATGGCTTGGCCTTGAGCGTTCTGGGCGTGGAAGCGATAGGCAGCGCCCGGTTTGAGTTTTGAGTTTCCGTTTAAAGTCCAGTACCCGTCTTGTGAGGTCATTTCCACTTTGGTACCGGCGGAAAGCCCGGATTCAGGGGAAGGGAGGATTTCAGCTGTCACTTTTTTAGCGTTTTTAAAGCCAGGTAAAAACAGCGACGGGTTTTTATTTTCATCGTATTTATAACCGGAAAAACGAACTGTCGGTGGCTTAACGCTGGTCACGGCTGGTTTTTTCCTCAATAATGGCTGGGCGGGTCTGGCGGTTTGTAAATCAATTTCCATAAGAATCCCCGTGTGGGGGTGTTCAGGCTGGATGACTGGTTTGCGTTTACAGACCCCTGACAAAACGCTTCTATTCAAAGTGATACTATAAAAATCACGACATGCCAAAAAGTGCCAAATTGATTTTTAAGCTCTTTTTTAAATTCTCTCAGGGCATGGGGTTGGGCCTGATTCATTTGTTCTTTTTATTAATAAAGTAATTGATAAAAAGGTTGGAATTCCCCCGTGTTTCATGACAATTAATGAAATTGAGGGCTGTTACTATGAGTACTTCCAAAGACACCCAAATTTGTTAGTCCTCCAATACCAGCCCTATATCTTTCAAATATAAGCACCGGTCAAAATAAGCACCGGGTCGGTGTTTCACGAAAGTCTAGGGGTATCTTTCGGATTATTCGCATGGGCATTACGCCAAATTTTACAACTCAACTGACCACACCCGGGGCAAAACTTCGCCCCCCGGCCCCGCCTGTGGCCTTTGGCCAGGAGCCGCCCAGCGCTATGAATCCGGCGCTGGCATACCATAACGAGGCCAGCCCCGTTCCGGTTACCGACTTGCTGGCCGATCCCATTACCCGCAAAAAATATAATCTGGATACCCCGTTTGACGACAACCTGTTGCGCTTAAACGCCTGGGGTAAAACCAAGCTGGCCGCTCATGAAACTTTGGTTAAACTGCCCAAAACCATTTATCACGGCTTGCGGGGCGATTCTAATTTTACGTTCTCCAACTTCCTGAACGTCACTTCTATTCCTTACTATGCGGGCGGGGCTGTTTTGGCGCTTAGCTTTGCCGCCGGTCGGGCCAAGGTGGATTTTGCCCGTCAGGCAGTGGGGGTCGGACTTTATTATCTGGGTGTGCTGGGCGCCAATAAAAGTATCGACAGCTTTTATAAGGCCAAAACCGGCGTTGATTTAAATCTGAAGTTTCGCAAGGCCAATGGCGATGTGGAACGGGTTTTTGCCAGTACCGATTTTCCCCGGTTTGACTTACTGCAAGGCAACGATTATCGCCGCATGATGAAGCGTTTGGGCGTGCCTGATGATGTCTCCGATCCCAAGCGGGAAGTGCAGGATCAGGTGCGCACCATTATCAGTGCCGCCAGAGCCGACAAGCTGATTTTAGGAAATATTCTGGCGGCGGTGGGCGCGGGTTATATCGCTCGCAGCGATGCCTGGACCAGCCTGTTCAAGGTGAAAGACGGCGGCTGGAGCAACCTGAAAAACATCTGGAACTTCCAGTATAAAACGGAAGGCAATGTGGTCACCCGTCTGGTCAACACCGGCACGCATATTGGCTCCAAAATCGCCGATCCGTTCAAAGAGGCCTTTATGGGAACCGCTCATCAGGCTGGCCTGGATGCCCAAGCCCTCAAAAAAGCCAAGTACCTCCGCTACGGTGTATGGGGAACCGCCGGGGCGCTGGTTGCCATGATTTTTGGCCATAGCTGGATGGCCAGCGCCAGAAGCCGAAAGCCGTTTGAGTCTCCTTTTATCACCAACCTCTCTCCCGCTCTGGCCCCGGAGCAATCCTCTCTCACTGCCGCCATTCAGCAGCAGTTGCCCGGCGGGCATGTGGATAAGCTGCCTCGCAAAGGGGTGTTTGAAGTGGCCCAGCGCATGGAAACTGGACAACCCGGTGTTTCAAATGACAGCATGCCTATTTCAGGCCCGATTATCCCGTCCATTCCAGGCTCTTGGCCTGATAATAACCCGGCAATGCAGTCCAAGGGTGGCATGATCGTTCAGAAATCCGCCTTGCAATTTTCCCAGCAACCCGTCCAGCCATTTTCAATAGCGCCGGTTGTTTCCGATTCGCTCAATCCTAATCTCTGGTATCGGGGAGGTATCTCCTGATGGGTAATGGCTTCCCCCCTAGCTACCCCTTGTACGGGCCTTCTTTGCTTAGCCGAAGAAGCTTTGGGGCGCCTGCTTATGGTCCGCCAGTTCCGCTGAACAACTGGCGCCCGATGCTGAACCCCATGATGGGCCCCAGCCGCCTGCCGGAAAGAGCGGGGATGGTGACTGCTTTGCCGTTACAAGCGCCTGTGCAGGTTCCTCCGGCCAACGATGACTTGCAGAAAAAGCATCCGGGCCTGTATGCCCGATTGGCCACCCATCAACTGATTGAAGGCCTGAAACCGAATTGGGCCGATACCGGAAAAACCTTGGCCCAGGTGGCCCGCCAGCAACCGGTAAAGGATTCCCAGTTGGCTGATTTGGATGATCAGATGAAGCGCTTTGGCAGCTTGGCCATTGCCACCCTAGCCACCGTGGGCTTAAAGCAGAAAATTTTAGGCATTGGCGAATATGTGGGCTTTATGAGCTGGTTTGGGGCCATGGCCGCCACGCCCACAGTCATTAACAATATGGTTCGCCTCAAAACCGGCGTTAATTTGGGCCAACAGTACGACAGCACTTATGGCGAGCGGCTGAACATTTTCAAGGACCCCAACTACTTGCCGTTGCACATTTTACCCGCCGACACCATGGACAAAGTGGCCAAGCGGTTGAATATCGCCCCCGGCCCCAATCAACGCCGGGAAACCGAGGAGAAAATGCGCCAGATTTCGGTGCAAACCCACACCTGGTGGATGCTGATGGCCGGTCCTGCCACGCCGGTGATTTCCGGCTTGGTGGCGGATAATTTACAAGGCCCGGTAATTCGGGGCTATAACTGGATGGCCAAAGGCGTGGACAGCTTCCGGGCCAAGCAGGCCATGTCTCACGACAAGCCCGAAGTATTTGAGAAGCGCTTGAAAGCGGCTTTGAACCGGTTGACCGGCCCGTTGCCGGAATCGGAACTGACCAGCTGGTGGAAAGATTTCGGGGAGGCTATCTCTGACAAAACCGGCTTGAGAAACGCTTTAACCCGCAAGCAAGTGATGGATGAAGGCGATACGTTGCTGAGTGACAAGATTACCCGTTATTTCACCAATGAAGCCGAGACTCAGGATGCCCAGCATCCCAAAAACCGGGTAGAGGGCCTGACCAAAGAAAAAGTGGACCGTACTCTCTCTTATCTGGACCGGGAATTCAAGGTGCTGGAAAAAACTGATGATCAGGGCGTTATCACCCGTGAAATTGGCGGTAAATTGGGCGCCTTGCGTAAAAAAGCCCGAGACTTCCTGCACACGTTTGAAGATCATTTTGAAACCGAATTGAAAAAAACGCAGGACACAAACAAACAAGAGGCCTTGCAAAAGCGCCTGAATCTGGTTCGGCAGCACGCTGACCAGATGGAAAAAAATATTACCAACGCTGGCAGCACGGTGGAACATTATCGGGCGGTTCTGCAGGAAGCCCAGAAAACTTTTGAAAAACGCTTCACCGAAAAAACTCTGGATGGAGCCGCTCAGAAAGCGTTGTCCGAGCTTCGCCATGGCATTCGCTTGAATTTGACCAACAGCACGCTCACGGATTTAATTAACCAAAAGCGTGACGGTAACTCTCAAGCGGCCAAGGCCTTGCAGCGATCGGCTTTCTCTGAAATGGAAAATGCCCTGGCTGGCGGACAGCATCAAATTGCCAACCAATTGATGGGGGCTAACCCTGGTTCACACCTCAGCCGGGTGTTGAAAGATGTGAAGGCTCACGCCATGTGGCGAAACCGGGTGGTTTACGGCTTGGGTGGCACCATGCTGGTGGCCTCCGGGCTTTATTCCGCCCTGATGGTAGGTCGTGACTTCAAGCCGCCCTTACAACCGCAAAGCGGAGGACCGTCCTGATGGCTTTCCCTTCCCCTCCTCCAGCCGTCCGTTACGGCCAATATTATCCCCAGGCTTATCCAGTCATGAACCGGCCTTCTGCTGCGACTCCACCTGCCTTTTCGGCCACTGGTGGTTTGCCGTACATGCCTGCTTTGCCCCGCCCTGATATGTTTATGCGCGCTCCTCTTGCTGTAACTTCCCCTTCCGGGGCTGCCATGGGGTTGAATGGTGTTGCCGGTGCTGGCCCCATTGCATCCGGTTGGGCCAAGGGGCCAGTGTGGCAAAATAAGTTAAAACAAATGTTTCATAAAAATCAGGCCGTTATGTACGCCTTGAACATTCGCACGTTCGGGGCCAAGGATAAAAATATGGATGGCCGCATCTCCCCCATGCTGGGAGAAAATGGCACGTTTCTATCAGCGGTTCAAAATCTGGATCAGCTGGTGGCTTTAGGGGTCAATACCATTCACCTGTTGCCTATCAATCCCATTGGGCAAACCCGGCGCTTGGGAGCAGCGGGTAGTTTGTACGCCCCTTCCGATTACCACACCATTAATCCCGAGTTTGACACCCCCGGCAATCAGACCAACGCCTTGCAGGAGGCCCGCCAGTTTGTGGATGAATGCCACAAACGCAATATTCACGTGATGGTGGATGTGCCCAGTTGCGCTTCTGAAGATTTGGCCCGCACCCGCCCGGATTTGATTTTAAAGGATAGCAACGGCAATAAGCTCACCCCCACCAACTGGGTGGACATTGTGATGTTTAAAAACGATGATGCCTTGCGCCAGTATTACGAAGGCTTTTTTGACCTGATGGCCAATCAGGTTGGTGTGGATGGCTTTCGGGTGGATGTAGCCAGAGCCCGCACCACCGATTTTTGGAAGCACTTCACCAGTAAATATGCCGATAAGGCCTGGCTGGCTGAAAGCTACTGCGAAGAGGATCAATCGCCGCTGAAAAACCTGCCCCGTGATATTCCAGAAGCCTTGTTGAAGTCGGGCTTTGATTCTATGTACGGGCAATTTCATATTTTCCATGCCATGCGTAACGCCAAGGAATATATGGATTATTTGCTGTCCAATCGGGCCATGTTCCAACGGGCCAGCCAGCAGGGCGGCAACGATAAATCGTTTATCGGCTCCTTCCTCACCCACGATGATCCCAGTTTGATGGAGCATGGCGGCGCTCCCATGAGCATTTTGGCCTCCGGGCTAATGGCCGCTCAACCGTGGACCAATCCTTATATTCTGGATGGGTTTACCACCGGCTATACCGGGGAGTTTGATATTTTCAATTTCGTGCCGCAGCACAAAGGCACTCACCCGGAAATTGGCCTGTTTATGAAGCATATGCTGACGTTGCGAAACAGTCCCCAATACGGACCCGCTTTAACTCAGGGGGCCTTTATTCCCATTCCGGCCAACAGCAATGTGGCCGATAATCAGGTCATTTCTTTTGCCCGTCAGGCCAACGGAAAAACCTTGCTGGTGGTGGCCAATAAAGACATCAACGCCCGTTCTAAGGCCACTTTGTCCATTCCGGGCATGACTGCCTTTCAGCCGCTTAATAATCTGGCGCCTAGTTATGGACGCCCCAGCCAGTTTTTCCCCGGTGTAAACCAGCTGGAAGTAGATTTGGGGCCGGGACGATTCCACCTGTTTGAAATCAACACCCCCTTATTGTCCCGGTACTTGCCTACGTATTAAGTGGTAGTGCGCTCGTTGGGTTTGGCGCAATGAAGGGCTTTATGAGCCATTTTTTGGGTTGCCCAAAATGCGCCCAGCCTACAACGCTCAAAAAAAGAAAGAAAAATAAAAAATAAAACCAGGTAAGGCAACGCCTCGCTTGGTTTTATTTTTTCTAGATTTTATTTTGTTTTCTGGGGTTCGTTGTTTTAGTCCTTGCGGAGTGAAACAAGTCGTCCAATCGCGGCCCAGAATTTCTGGTTCATATTCCAGAACGTGTTCCAGTAATATCGCATCGTCTCCGAAAAACCACTGGGTTTTGCGCTGGCACCGGGCCGGGTTTGCGCGTAGCTTTTATTCTCAGGACCGGGGGGCTTTAACGCCGCCTGAATCTCTAATAATTCTTTTAATTCTTTGGAACGGCTGGTTCGGATTTCGGTATCCAGGCTGTCATTTTCCAGAGCGGGCTGGTAATACTTTTGTAAAATATTTTTCCAGTCGTGCTCGGTATTTACGTAATCAATGGCGTCAATCCGAATTTGCGAATTCTTTTCTTTGTCTTTCAGCAAGTCAATGCCCCGATGAATGGCGTGGGTCAGCTTGGCTGCCGCCTTGACGTTAGTATTCTCATCGGGTTCAACCAGTTTTTTGATGCGTTCGTATTCCGTTTCCAGCGTATCCGGGTTTTTAAGCACTTCCTGATAAGCGGCTTGCGCTTGTTGGGCACGGCGGCTCAGGGGAGAGTTTTCCATGGTTTGCTGCTTCAACCACTGGATTTTAAGATTTAGTTCTGTTTCTCGCTTCGGGGTCAGCGTGCCGTCGGCGGTTAGTTTTTGAAGCGCCTGGTTCAATTCTGTGGATTGCAATTGAAAGCTTTCCAGCTTGTGTTTAAAGGTGCTGGCCAAACCTTCCATTTTTCCCATCAACGCTTTCAGCGCCTCATCCTGCTTTTTTTTCCAGTCGGCCAGCGTGGTGGGGTCGTCTTTGGGCAGGGGTTCTTTGCTTTGATCCAGTTTGGATTTTAAGGCTTGTAGTGCTTCAAAATCCTGGCGATCATCAATGTAGGCTTTGCACTCATCAATATCCACCGGCTCCATTAAAATGCCGTTTTGATCTTTTTCCCATACCGCTTCCCATTCATCCGGTGGGGTGAGGGCTTTCAGCTTTTCGTTCATTTCAGGATCACTGACCGTGCTGCGAAGCCCATCCACCCCATGCACAATGGGAAGCGAACCCATTTTCATGGCCTCTAGCTGGGTTAAGCCGTAGGGTTCATACAGGCTGGGCAGGGCGGTGAAATCAGCCCCAGCGTTAATTTGCTTGACTTCATCCTGGTTGGCGAACACGTTGGGAATGTAAACCCGGTTTTCGCCTTTGTCGGTGTTGTATTTTTTGTTGATCCCATTGATCCATTCAATAATTTGGGGATCCGAGGTATCGCCCACCACCACAAACTGAACCTTACCTTCGGGATCGTTTTCTAAAATCTCTTCAACGCTTTTCATAAACAGGTACACGTTTTTTTGGCGGGGATCCAGCCGAGCGGCCCAGGCGATGATGGTGGCATCCGGATCTTGCTTAAGCCCCAGCTTTTTTTGCAGGGCAGCTTTGTTGGCCGCTTTGAAGGTTTGCATTTGCGCCGGGGTGGGCAGGGTTTGGCCTTCATTCACCGCCAGTTTTTGGAACTGGTAAGGGGTATCATCCCCTTTTGCAAGCCCTGCCGCATGTCCAGCCTGGGCGGCTTTAATTTGAATGGTGACTTTGTTCAAATCCGCCTTGGCTTTGGTAATGCTTTTATTCAGCAGCTTCAGCTCCTGGGTTTTGTTGGCAGCTTTTAGGTTTTTGGCTTTTTCATTCAGCGTATTCAGGTTTTGGGTCAGTTTTTGCTGATTGCTTTGGGCTTGGCTCAGCCACCCTTTTTTGCCACTGTTCGGGGGAGCTGTATAGGATTCTTCCAGACAGGCAGGGGCTTGGGGGCCAGAAGCGGTGTAATCCAGGCTGAGGCCGTGGTGCAAGTTGTGGGTGCGTCCCGCTTCACTTTTTTGACGCAAGGTGTTGATAAAGGGGGCGCCGTTGGGCAGGGTGCTTTCCAGCACCGTTTTTTTAAAATTGTTGTTCACCCAGATAGAATCAGAAGGCTCAATACCCGCATTCAGCGCGGAAAAGGTGCGCTCCTGATTAAACAGCCGGGGAGGGGTGAGCAGGCCGGTTCGGAGGGCCACATGAGGGGCCTGCTCTTTATCAAACATGTTATGAACCACAAAATGTTTGCGGGTGTATGGCAAATCGGGCAACTCATTGCTAACGGCACCGGTCAGCCAGTCGTGGGTAATCACGAAATCGATATTTTTTCGAAAATCCTGGTTGGCAGGTGCTTTTACCCCTTTTTTATCAGGGAAGGCTTGCGCTTTGTGCAGGTTGTTGAACCGGCTGAGTCGGGCAGCGCGGGGATCAGTGCTGTTGCCATCCAGCAAAGGCACCAGTTCCTTGGCACCCTTGTTAAAGAGCATTACTTTGTCAAATTCACCGGCCTCTGGGCTGTAGGTGTAATCGGACAAGCCTTTTTCGGCCTCAACCCCATATTCATTCTTGCCCATAAAGTAGTCGTCGTTGCGCAGGGCGTAAACCCAGTTGCCTACTTTCTCACCGTCTTTTCGGGATTGATTGTGCTCCTTAAAGCCGGTGGCGTCTTCAAATTTTTGAAGTACTTCCAGTCGGGCCTGACGGCCATCATCGGTTTCAAAATTCAGTTGGGCGCCGGTGGGCTGAAAAATATCTTGTTCGCTGACATCGGTTTTTCCTTGGGCCAGCGCGGCTTTTTTACTTTCATCATCATCCCGGTGTTTGCCCAGATAAGGCACAATAATCCGTAAATCTTTTTTTGGCATGAATTGGGCGAACGCTTCCGGGATGGTTTTGGAAACCTCTCCCAGCCCGCCCACCTTTGCCGGTGAGCGTTCGGTGGTGATCCAAACCCCGTTTTGAGGCGTATGCTGAATATTGCCCTGATCCGGCTTACCCGTTTGCCCAAAGTGCAACGGTTTAGGGATGTAGCTAATTTTTGGAGTGCCTTGAATGGTGTATGACATTAAATGAAGTTACCCCTGCGCCTTTTTTTTAAAAAGCATGCTGAAGCACGGAAATTGCCTTATGGCTCCAAAATAAAATATAGACCCTGAACGAAACATTATTAACGCATAAACCCATTTCGCTGCCAACCATGAGTCATACCGGTTTCAGCGGATGGAACACCTCAAATAATTAAGTCTTTGATACAAATTATGTTGAAAAGATATTGAAATGAAGACTGCAAACACAAACGCCCCGAAGCGAACTTCAGGGCGTTTGAAAAGTTTTTGCTTTTATTTTTGAGCGGTGTTGGCCGGACTGCTCAGTTGAAAGACGTTGTCTTGCGGGGCTAGCCTGCTTTGGGCGGGCTGGCTGCTGTAGGGCATCGCCGCTCCCCCTTGGGGTTGCGGGTTACCGCTTTGACGCAGGGCCATTTCCTGTGCTTTTTCCTGCAACTTGGCTATCTTTTTTTGGTAGCCTTCACGTTCCTTCAACGGCATATCGGGGCGCAATCCCAGATAGAACTGATAGGAGCGGGCAGCCAGTCCGTAGTCCTTGGTTTTTTCGTACAGTTTGGATAGTTCCAAACGGGGTTCTGGCTGGCGTGGATTTTTTGCCAGGGTGTCCTCGTAAAAATCAATGGAACTTTCTTTACCGGCACGACGCCAGGTGTTGAGGGCTTTGGCGGTTCTCAATGTTTTCTGGGATTCCGATTCCGCTTTTTCAATGCGATCAATGCCCCGCTGAGCCTTTAAATTACCCGGTTCTGAGGCAAGGGCCGCCCGGTAGGCGTCTTTGGCCCGAGGCAGATCCCCGTTCACTTTCAGGGTGTCTCCCAGTACCAGTAATTTGTCGGGGTTTCCGGCGGCTTGTTGCATCAGGCCGCTAAACACCTGATCGGCTTCCTGATAGCGTCCCAGCGCTAGAAAAGCCTCTCCCTGCACCATGGCTTCGGCTTCGTTTTGCGGGGCGCGATTTGCCAAGTTGTTCATTTCAGCCTCAGTCATGGCCGGTTTGCCAGCCAGTTGGCTGATTCGCAGGTTGGCCAAATGCAGGCGCAAATCACCGGGATTCATACGCAAGGCTTCCTGAATGGATTGCTCGGCGTTCACCAAGTCGCTCTCAGAACCCATTGTCTGGCTCCAGTTGGCCTGCTTTTGGGCCACCACGGTCAGCGCCTGTGAAATACCGTTAATGGCGTCCGCATCGTTGGGGTTTTGCTTTAAAGATTCTTTATAGTACTGAAGCGCTTGATCGGGTTTGTCCACGGTCAGGGCAATCCGTCCCAGCCGGTTTCTTCCCGCCGAAAAGTTGGGATTGACGTTTAAGGCGCTTCTCAGCTCCGACATGGCCAGTTCGCCATCGCCCCGGCCGTCAAAAATATCTGAAATGCCCACATAAGCAGGCATTAAGCCGGGATTGGCCTGAATGGCCTTGCGGTAATTGGCAATGGCTGCTGATGTGTTTCCCTGAGCCTGATAGGCTTCCGCCATTTTGGCCATGACCACGGCGTTACCCCGGTTTAGTGCCAAGGCGGTATTCAGGGATTTTAAAGCTTCGTGCGGGTCACCTGCCGCCAATTGGGCAGAACCCAGGCGATAGTGGGCCAAATAGTTTTTACTGTTGAGTTTGATGGCTTCCTGAAACCGGGCCTTGGCCCCGCTGGCATCACCGGATTCCATCCGCATAATGCCTTCATTCAACATGGCTTCAGAAAAACGGGGATCCAGTTCCAGCGCCTTTTGAAATTCGCTTTGGGCTTCGTTGTTACGGCCCATAAAACGGTAAGTCTGTCCTAGCTGGTTGTGCGCTTCCGGTGAATCGGAATCCAGGGAAATGGCTTTGCGCAATGCTTCGGCGGATTGGGCTAATAGCTCATCCCGCTTGCTGCGGTAGGTCATGTCCATGGAAGCGGTTCGGTTGCGGTATACAATGCCCTTGGCAATATGGGCCATAGCGTTTTTGGGGTTTCTGGAAAGAACCATGTCCGCGTTCTTTTCAGCGGCGTCCAGTTTGTACAACTCGGCCTGGGCATTGGATAAAGCCGCTCTGGCCCCAATATTACCGGGATTGGATTTTAAAATATTCATATAACGAGTTTCAGCAGCCTGATGCACACCCGTTTGCAAGTAGCCATCCGCATTTCGCAAAGAGCGAGTGTATGAGGTGCCGCTTTTGTAAACCCGAGCCGCCGCTTCAGCGCTTAAGTGGGTTTCGCTAAAAAAGCCAACGCTAAAAAACGTAACACTCAGGGCAATGGCCCACACCTTGTTTGATTGAGTCCGCATAGAATCAGGATTCTCCACTCTTATTTGATTGTCGTCGCATCATAACCAAAGCAATGCTCTCGTACATCCCTCTATGGTCTAATTTGTGCGGCTTGTAGCATGGGGCGGCTGGTGAAGGGTGCTTCAGAATGCTTGCGGGGTCTTAATCCTCAGCGCTTCTGAGCGGATGACCTGCGCTTACTGTTGAGTAAGGATTAGACAAGCGTCATTTTTCCTTTACCCAACAAGCTAGTTAGAATCAGAAATGGCTTTCCCTATAATTCGGCCAACCAAACCGGAATAGGCTCTAAAACAATATCTTATAAAACAATCAAAAATCGTTCAGCGATGATTCACGTAGAAAAAAATAATGAGAAGCATATATACGTAGAGAAAGAAAGATAGGGGTTAGCACAGCAATGTCAAAAGCGATTCAACGAGAAAGCGACGGAAAACAAAGCGACGGAAAACTTCGATTGGTACTGGTGGAAGATTACAAGTTAATTCGAATTGGCATTCGTATGGTTCTTGATGCGGACAATGCGTTTCAGGTGGTTGGAGAAGGGGAAAGCGGGGAACAGGCCTTGGCACTGGTTAAGCAGCATCAGCCGGATTTATTGCTTCTGGACCTGGGGCTTCCTGATATGGACGGTCTGCAATTAACCCGAGAAATCCGGAAATTTAACCAAACCACCAAAATCCTGATTTTAACCTCTCATGAGACGGAGGACTCTGTGATTATGGCCCTGGCGGCGGGAGCCAATGGCTATTGCCTCAAGGATATCGTTTCCGAACGGCTGGTGGAGGTGGTTAAATCGGTTTGTGAAGGCGCTCTTTGGCTGGATCCTCGGGTGGCTTCCCGAGCGCTACAGGTGTTTGCCCAAGGGGGAAATAAACGGGCTTTAACCCGTCATCTGGCATTAACTGATCGGGAAAGAGAAGTCCTCCGTTTTATTGTGGAAGGCATGAGCAATTCCCAAATTGCCAAAGCCCTGGATATTAGTTTGCATACCTCCAAAGCCCATGTTTGCAGTATTTTGCAAAAATTATCGGTGCAGGATCGCATGCAGGCCGCAGTCAAGGCCGTTCAGCATGCCTTGCTATAATTAAGGGGACAAGGACCTGGTCATTTAAAGTGTGGTTATTTTGGCAGATTCCGACTTAACAGACGATGCCGTATTTTTTGAGCGCAACTCATATTTTTGGATTTTGGTGTTTTGAATTTAGAGCCAATACGGTAACTTTGGGTTAGAATTTCAGGGTTTGGAAGAGGATAGCGTATGCCTTGGAGACCCTTGAGTGACGAGCAATGGGAACTGATTGAGCCAGTCATTCCAAAACAAAGAACTGGCCGCCCCCGGAGT
>NZ_JBGSRV010000002.1:0-98771 GCF_041737375.1 Vampirovibrio sp. | reverse complement strand
ACTCCCGTTCCCATTCCGAACACGGCCGAAAAGACTGCTCACCGCCACAATACTCGGACTGTAAGGTCCCGGGAAGATAGCGCTCTGCCAAGGGTTTATTTGAAAAAAACGTCCGTTACTTCTCAGTAGCGGGCGTTTTTTGCGTGGGGAACATTTGTCTGTCCCGTTGGTGACCGATAGTGACCGGCAATGCTATTGGTGCAGGGCCTCATAAATGCTTTGGGCCACAGTGTCGTTGAATCCTGAGATAGCTGCCAATTCTTGGGCGCTGGCTGCTTTAATGTTGCTGATACTGCCAAAATGGCTCATCAATTTTTGTTTTCGCTTTTCTCCAATGCCTGGAATGTCATCCAGAACAGAGTGAGTGGCTCGTTTATCTCTTAAGCCACGGTGGTAGGTAATGGCAAAGCGGTGCGCTTCATCCCGAATTTGCTGGAGTAGAAACAGGGCGGCAGAATCTCTGGGCAAGAGGGTGGGACGGGATTCTCCCGGAAAATAAATTTCCTCAAACTTTTTTGCCAGAGAAATGATGGGTTGATCTTTAACCCCTAGAACGTCCAATGCCTCTGTGGCGGAAGAAAGCTGTCCTTTACCCCCGTCAATAATGACCAGATCCGGTTCTTCCCAGCCTGGTTCCTGTTGTATTGCCCGGTTGAAGCGCCTGCTAATCACTTCATGCATGCTGGCAAAGTCGTTGGGCTCTCCTTCGGCAATTTGGATTTTAAAACGCCGATAGGCTTTTCGATCGGGAACCCCGTTGGTAAAAACCACCATGGAAGCAACTGTTTGAGCGCCCTGAAAGTGTGAAATATCGTAGCATTCCATGCGAGCCGGAAAGACCGGCAGATTGAGGGCGCTTTGCAATTGAAGTAGGGCTTTGGCCGGATCGTTGCGATGACTCTTTTCGTCCTGACTTTGGGCCTGCTCCAGAGTTTCGGTGGCGTTTTTTATGCCTAAATCCAGTAAATCCCGCTTGATGCCTTTTTGGGGATGGGTGAGGGTGAGCTTTTTGCCCCGTTTTCGGTTGAGCCATTCCTGAAACAGGTTCTCGTCTTCCATGGGGTGATGCAAAATAATCTCATCGGGTAAATCTTCCGCTTCCTCATCCTGATAATACTGGCTGAGGAAAGCGTTATAAGCTTCTTCCGGGGTGGTTTGATGGGTGAGTAAAATTTCATGCGGTCTGCTGCCAATCAGTTTCCCACGGCGGATATTCAGCACCACAATGGCACAGCGTCTCGCATCATGGGACATGGCCACAATATCCTGACTGACGCTGGCATCCGGGTAATACATTTTTTGTTGGGCCACCACTTCCTGCACCGCCAGGTAGCGATCCCGCAGCTTGGCCGCCAGTTCAAAATTCATGGCCTCACTAGCCCGCTGCATTTCCTGCTCCAGGCGTTCCAGCAAATCATCGGCCTTGCCTTTCAGGAACAGTTCTACCTGTTTCACCACCTCACTATATTCCTTGGGTGTTACCAGCAACTGGCAAGGCCCGGAGCAGCTGCCAATGGAGTAGTTCATGCAGGGTCGGTTTTTAAACAATGGCTTTCGTCGTTGGCGCAGCGGAAAATGCTTGCGAATGACCTGCAATGTTTTGTACATGCTGCCACTATGGGCATAAGGGCCAAAAAAACGGCCTCGCCCGGTGGGGTCACGGGTAATGAACAGTCGGGGGTAGGGTTCCGCGCTAAGTCCAATCCAGGGGAATTTCTTGTCATCTCTGAGCAAAATGTTGTACTTGGGCCGGTGTTGCTTGATGAGATTATATTCCAGAATCAGCGCTTCAATTTCGGAGTCGGTCACTATGTAATCGAAACGGGTCACTTGCTGCATTAACGCCGCCACCTTGGGCGCTAGTCCGGCAGGATTCTGGAAATAGCTGCGCACCCTGTTTTTAAGCACCTTGGCTTTCCCTACATACAGTAAGGTGTTGTTGGCGCTATACATTCTATAAACACCCGGCTGATCAGGCAGACGGGCCAAGGCGGCTTTGAAATCAAAATTGGGATGGGTGGATGAAGGCATAATGATGGGCCACTTCAAGGCATTGTTCAGGTGTCGAGGTTGGGCATGACGATGGTTCTTTTCTATTATGACCGACTGTTAGGCGCTTGTCAGTGCGTAAGTTGTTTTTTAATTTGCTTCGCAAACGAAAGGGCGGTCCTCGACAGAGCGGGAACCGCTTCTTGGTAACTCTTTTAAAAACCCATTCTTAAGACACAGACAGCTAAAGGAGCCCGTCTGTTTTTGTTCTGTTTTTTGAGACCACTTGAACTGACATCCGCACAAAGAAAGCGAATGAATCAGCCCTGTTTGAAGTTAGAGCCGTTATTCGATTCGTTCCACTTGAACACTGTTTTACAAACGGTTTTTAGAAGCGCCATTTTTTCATGTGGCGTATTCCGGTTTCACCGTTATTTTTTCACGGTCATCCGCCGGGATAACCCCGATATCAGGCAGGGCTTATTCTAGAGAACCTGCCTGCACCAGCTTTTTGCTGACTTCAGGATTTAAGGCGGCTTGTGCGTCAGCGGCGCTCATTTGGCTCACATTGCTGATGATACCGGCAATGTCGGCGTTGGCTTTCTGCGGAGGGTTAGATACTTCCGCCAAGCGACCAAATTTAATTTCTACGGTATCAGCCGCAGGGCCTGTTTGAGCGGTAAAGCCAGCTTCCTGTTTAATCTTTTCAGCATCGGAGCCTTTAGTATTGATGCTTTTGCCACCAATCAGGTTGTTTAGTTTGGACTGAAATCTTCCGATATCCATATTAGCTCTCTCCTTTGGGTGTTTCTCTCTGGAAAATTTGGATAATTAAATATTTCTCTATCTATAAGCATAAAACCCGAATGTTGGGTTTTGATGTCAGTTTGAATCAAGTTTGTTTAAATAAGTTTACAAGTAAGCTGGATTGCCAGTCCGGACTGGATGGCATGAAATGATGGGGGTGGCCCATCCACTTTGGCAGCCCTGATCATAAGGGCTTCATCCTACGTCCGCAATTATAGAAGGGGGAATCTTTACGTTTGGGCCTACGCGCTCAAGGTTTATATCTTGGCTTGCGCGCATTTGCCCGAATAGCGGCTGTGCGCCTTGTTGTGAAATATTAGGGGCCTAATGGCTTGAAAACCCTGTTTTTGGGGGATACAGGCGTAGTCAAAAGCCTTCTACAATTAAAAGAAGGCAGCATGAGCAGTATTGGAGCCTAATGGTGAGCGATTTGATTCGAGCGGTTCAGTCTACTTCCGGCACGGTTCAGGCGTTGGTGGTGACCCGTTTTTTTAACCTGGAAGGGCGCATTCACTTCCCAAAGCTGGGCAAAGAAGGGCGCCGTCTCTCCAATATGCTGAATGGTACCCGCCGGTTCATTGCCATGACCGATGTTCAGATCACCCATCGGGCCGATGGGGTGAAAGATCCTAAGATTCACCCCTTTATTGAGATCAACGTAGAGGCCATTGAGTTTATTCAGCCTTACGGGGAGGATGCTTCGCCTGAGGATGGCGGCGGATCCAGCGATAGTAGCCATTTCAGGGTTTCCTGAGCCAGCCGGGGATGTTCCGCTTCAAACAGAACATCGTGATAGAAATCGGCGTATTCCAGCAAGTGTTTGGGGGTACTGCCCGGAATTTTACGATAGGCTTGCCGCATAATGTCCGGATCGCAAACAATATCCTGACCGGGAACCACCATCAGACAGGGGAGTTGCAGGGTGCTTATATTCTTCATGGCCCGGTTGCACAAATCTCGTACGCTTAGTAAAAAGCCGGGGGTCAACACCAGATTTAAGGCCCCCTTGTACTGAGGATCGTTCAATATGGTGGCATTGCCGGTCACTGCTTCAAGGCCGTAGGGGAGACAGGTGCGGGCTTTGGGGCCTAACAGCAAATGGCTCATGACGTTTCGCAAAATGTAAGCCACACTGAATGAACGTTTGTGGGGTTTAAAGGCTGGGGCAAGCAGGGTTAAGCTGGTGTATCGTTCCGGGTGCTGGGTGGCCAGTAAGGTGGCCAACACCCCACCCAGGCTAATGCCTGATAACGCCAAATGCGGATGGCCTGCCGGGGCAATCACCCCTTGATAAAACGCTTCCAGATCGCTGGCGATAATATCAGCCCGGAGCAAAGGGCTTTGGATGGGGTTGATGCCAAACCCCCGCAGGTCTGGGCTGTAAATGGGGCTGTATTCCGGTAGCAATAACTCTAAAAAGTGTAGCGCCCCTTTGACCGAGCCACCCAGCCCCGGCACAAATAAAAGCGCCTTGCCGGTATCCGGCTGATTGGGATTATAAAGCCGCCCGTATTTTAAGGGCGCACCATCGCTAGCGGTGTAGGATAGGATTTCAAACATAACCGTATCTTACGTTCACCACTCGGATCAGGGCAAGCTGTTTTAAAACACGCTTATAACCGTTAGGCTGGTAGTATTTCAAAAACAGAATGGGGTTGGCTTTCATACTGCTGGAGACAGTGGTAATAAGCCTCCCGATTGAGAATGGGAAAGCCTTTGGTGATTAGTTGCTCAAAATCTTCAGGCTGGGGCAGGGTGTAGTAGCCGCTTTCTGTTTCATTTTGAGGCTGATGGGGAGGCGTTTGCCCACTTCGGTAGTGGTCAATGGCTTTTAAAATGCTTTCTGCTGCGGGTAAGTAAAGGGCAACGGTATGCTCAAACAGGGAACTGCCCGCTTTTACCGCAAAACTGCGCCGATCCAGAATAGGCCCCGTGTCAATGGAGGCATCGGTAATGGCATGCAAGGTATAGCCGTATTCCAGGCGTTCATGCAGCAGGCTCCAGAAGGTGGCCAGAATGCCCCGGTATTCGGGCAATAAGCCAGAATGCAAATTGATGACCCCCTGCTTGGGCAGGCTTAGCACCTGCTGTTTAAAAATATGCCCAAAGCGAATGGAGACAATGAGATCCGGGGCGAATTTTTCAATGGCCGAAACCGTTTCAGGGTGATTGATATTTTGAATGACCTGCATGGGAAAGCCATAAAAATGGCTGAGCTGCTGAAATGTTTTAAAAACCCCCGTGCCATCCGCAGAACGGGCTTCCTGCTGCGGAAAAACATGCTCGTTTAGCAAATCCTGCTCGTAAAAGCGTAAATAGGTCAGGGCGGCCCCGGTGGCCCGATTTCCGGCCACGGATTCCGAGAAGAATACCTGGGCCTCATCATCCGGGGCCAGGGCTGGAAAAATTCGGTTTAAAGCAATGTTGGCGTAAATATCCCGGTTCACGCAAAACAGAATTTTCAAGGGAGAGAAGCCTTTCTAAGGATTGTCTGAGTTTGAGGATTGGGTCATCTTTTTATTCAAAAATCCCCAAGGCCAAAGCGTTTAGTGGAACATGGGGTCCATGCGGTAGCAAATCAGGGTTACGATAAAAATAACGGCGAATAACACTAAAATCGAAATCATAAGGCTCAATCTCCTGAAGTTGACATCTAATGGATATATTAGATTAAAGGTTCACGATGATTGAAAATTGCGGGCGGTATCCGATTATCGAAAAAAACTTATCGGCTCATCACGGGCGATGGGCTAAAGTACTCTTCCCAACGGGCATCCACCTTGGCTCTGATGTCAGCGTCCATTTCAATTTCATCGGGCCAATCCCGGTTAAAGCCTTCGGTGGCCCATTTTTTGGTGGCGTCAATGCCCACCTTACTGCCGTAAGCCCACAGCGGGGTGGCGTGATCCAGAATGTCCATGGGGCCATCGGCAAACATCATATCCCGCTTGGGATCGGTGTTATTAAACACATGCCATGCCACCTGGGAGGGATCATGCACGTTGACGTGCTTATCCACCACAATCACGTATTTGCTGAACATCATTTGCCCAAAGCCCCATACGCTGCTCATCACCTTTTTGGCGTGACCGGGATAGCGTTTATCAATGCTGAGAATGACGCAATTGTGGAACACCCCTTCCCAAGGCAGGTTCATATCCACAATTTCGGAAATAAACAGCTTCAGCAACGGCAGAAAAATGCGCTCGGTGGCCTTGCCTAAATAGCAGTCTTCTTGCGGGGGTTTGCCCACAATGGTGGTTTGGTAAATGGGATTTTTACGGTGGGTAATGGCGGTGACATGCAACACCGGAAAATTATCGGCCAGCGAATAATAGCCGGTGTGATCCCCAAATGGGCCTTCCCACCGAATTTCATCCAGCAACACATAGCCTTCCACCACCAGTTCGGCGTTGGCAGGCACTTCGTTGTCGATGGTTTTGCACTTCACCATTTTAACGGGCTCACTGTGCAAAAATCCGGCCAGAATCATCTCATCAATGCCCGGTGGCAAGGGGGCTGTGGCGCTATAGGTGACATGGGGCGCACAACCAAAGGCGGCGGCCACTTCTACCCGGTCTTTGCCCAATCGGCGGGCATTTTCGTAAATGCGGTTGCCGTCGTGGTGCTTGTGCCAGTGCATGCCGGTGGTGGTGTTGTCGTAGCGCTGCATGCGGTACATGCCTACATTGCGCTCACCGGTGGCCGGATCTTTTAAAAACACGCAGGGATAAGTCATAAACGGCCCCCCGTCATCGGGCCAGCAGGTAATCACCGGCACGGCATCTAGCATGGGTTGGCTCGGATCGGTAATCACCACCTCCTGGCAAGGGGCGGGGCCTTTGTGTTCACGGGGAATAAACCGGTTCAGCTCGGCCAGTTTGGGCAGCATCTGGATTTTTTCCCAAAAACTGCTGGGAATATCCGGCTTAATGAAAAACTCAATGCGCTTTTGAATTTCTTCGTAGCGCTCCACGCCCAGGGCCAGCATCATGCGGTTGTGAGAGCCCATGGCGTTAATTAGCACCGGCATATCGTATTGTTCGCCATTGGGGCCGTGCACGTTGGTAAACAACAGGGCCTTGTTCTGATTTTCTGGCGCTTTGCTCACCCGGTCCGCGATTTCCGTAATTTCCAAATGGGTGCATACGGGCGCTGAAATCTCTACCAACTCACCCGATTTTTTCAATAACGCAACATAGCCACGCAAATCCGTAAAACTGGGCATGGAACAGGCTCCTTTACAAACAGGGCAAGCATTAACGGGGTGGGTGGGATCACTATTTTCTGCTGCTAACCATAGCACAAACAGGGCTTGCCGCCGATGCTCCCCCGGTAAGCCCTATTTTTATATGTTGTGCGCTTCTGATAAAATATAAAAAAGAGTTGCAGATTGTTTTAGGGGAATTGTTGAATTGAAGGGATACCGTATGCCTGCCGCATCCAGCCAGAATCGTTTCACGTTTTATGACCGTTATTTAACGGCTGGCGTTCTTTTGCTTCTGCTCTCTGCCCCGTCCATGATGTTAAGCGGCTGCGGCTGGTTTAACCCGCCACCAGCGCCCAAGCCTCTGGAGCGCGCTGCGGTGGATCAGGCAGTTGTGGCCGTCTATTTCAGCAAATACCAGGGCAGCCGAAGCATTGTTGAGGATGTGATTCGCAAGGTGCCGGAAACCGCCAAGGCGGAGCAGCTTCAGTTTGCCTTGAGCGAACTGCTGAAAGGCCCCAGCGTGGAAGAGAAATCTCAGGGTTTTTATACGGAAATCCCGGCTGGTACCAAGTTAATTGCGGTTCATCAGGAGCCCAAGCGGGTTCGTATCAATTTGTCTCAGCCTTTTTCCGGCGGGGGTGGCTCCACCAGCATGACCCAGCGTTTAGAAGAATTGAAACGCACCGTGAAAGCAGTCGATGCCGAGCGGGAAGTGATTATTGAAGTGGACGGCAAGCCACTGGAATTGCTGGGCGGAGAAGGGCTGGAAGTCCCCGGCTCTATGCAGGGTGAGCCTCAATAGCAGCCCCGGCCAGTCTGTTTTGAATTTGAAATATTTGGCCTGCGTCCTGAATTTGCCCCCAATCTCTGAGTCGGTTGACCGGGTTTAGGCTTGCTTTGTTTATACTTCCTTGGTTTACACAGGGGAATTTTGTTTGTAGAGTGATTATCGGCAGGGTTTCAAGAAACTGAAGGCCCGCTTTCGGAAAGCCGAAACAGTGGATCGTTCCCCGCCTTGTTTTTTCGTGAAAGCCGAAGCAGACAAGGGGATTCCATGACTGTAGCAACTGATATTCTGGCGGAAGGTAAAACCAAAACCCTGCGCCCCACCAGCCAACCGGATGAACTGCGGGTGGCCTTTAAAGATGCCGCCACCGCCTTTAATGGCAAAAAATATCAGGAAATGCCGGGTAAAGGGGCTTTAAACGCCCGTATTTCGGCCTTGCTGTTTGAGCTGCTCGCCGCTCAGGGGATTCCAACCTGCTTTGTGCGTGCCGGTAGTGAGCCTACCGAATTGATTTACAAGCGCCTCACCATGATTCCTTTAGAAGTGGTGGTTCGCAATTTCGCTTATGGCAGCATTGTAAAACGTTTTGGCTTTGATGAGGGCATGCCCTTCAACAAGCCTCTGGTTGAGTTTTTCCATAAAACCAGCGATGACCCCCAGATTACGGAAGATCTGATTCTGGAGCTGAATCTGGTGCCCACTGCCGCTACGCTGGAGGCCATTAAGCGCTTGACCTTGCAAATTAATGAAATTTTTGTGGCCTTTTTTGAAGCCCGTGGCATTCGCTGCGGGGATTTCAAGCTGGAGTTCGGGCTAGACCCGGATGGCACCCTGTTGCTGGGCGATGAGTTAAGCCCCGATAACTTTCGGTTGCGGGATGCGCAAAGCGGGGCGGTGCTGGATAAGGATGTTTTCCGGCTGGATTTGGCGGATTTGGTGGAAACCTATCAAGGCCTATTGGCCCGCATGGAGCAGCCTGCCCCTGTCAGTGTCTCTGTGCCCTCTGCCAAGTTAAAAACCTATCAGGCTGAAGTGTGGGTGCATAGCCGTAAAAGCATTTTGAACCCGGAAAGCAAGGCCATTCTGGAAGGCATTCACACCCTGGGCTATGGCAACGTTCAGGCCTTGGGCGCTGGAAAACGCTTTACCTTAAAGGTAGCAGCCGCCAGTCTGGTGGAGGCGGAGCAAACCTTGAACCAGTTGGCCCAAACGGTTTTAAGCAATCCGGTGATTGAAGACTACGAACTGAAATTCAAGAATTGAGACTTGTCTGATGAAATTTGGCGTTGTTGTATTTCCTGGTTCCAACTGTGAAAAAGATATGGCCGATGCGGTCAGCCTTTATCTGAAAGAAGAAGTGGTGTTTTTGTGGCACCACGACGCCGATTTAAAAGGCGTGGACGCCGTGCTGTTGCCCGGTGGGTTTAGCTATGGCGATTATTTGCGCTCTGGGGCCATTGCCCGCTTTTCCCCGGTGATGGAAAGTGTGCGGGCCTTTGCCGATAAGGGCGGCCCGGTGCTGGGCGTTTGCAACGGGTTTCAGGTTTTAACGGAGGCCCATCTGTTGCCGGGTGCCTTAATGCGAAACCAGTCGCTCAAATTTCAGTGCCAGCAAGTGCAAGTGGTGGTGGAAACCACTCGAACCGTTTTTAGCGGTGCCTATCAGGCCGGGCAAACCCTGCAACTGCCCATCGCTCATGCTGATGGTAACTTTTTTGCCGACCCGGACGTGATTCGTCAATTAGAGGACAATCAGCAAGTGGTTTTGCGCTACACGCAAGAGGTTAACGGTTCAGTCAATCGTATTGCCGGTATCTGCAATGAAAAAGGTAATGTGGTGGGCATGATGCCCCACCCGGAACGCAATCTCTGGCCCACTAGCCCCACCCAGGGGGCCAACTGGAACGGGGATGGCCGTGGCGTCTTTGATTCCGTTTTAAGCTTGGGCTTGAGCTTGCTGAAGGCTTGAACTCGGTTCAGGGGTTCAGGCAGGCCCTGTTGAGCTGTTGAAATTCGTGGCGTTTGAAATGGGCTTACCTATCGGAACGTTGAACGGTCATTATGTTGCCAGACCAGCTATAAATTAGGGAAAGGGTTCATCCGCTGTGAATCGTCGATTTCGGATTTTGGTGTTTGCCGTGATTATGGGGTTTCTGGTTTTTAGCATGCTGTTTCAAATGATGTTTAAGGTGCAGCAAAACAAAAGAAGCAGCGTTCATCTGCCTGGTGCCGAACAAGAGGCCCGTTGAGCGGGTCTATGCGGGGCTGGCTGTGGTAAGGGTTAAGGCGCTATCTACTCGATGACTAACCACATCCTTGCCCAACAGGTGCATTGCTTTGGATAAATCAGCCCCGTGGGTGCGTCCGGTTACGGCCGCCCGAATGGTCCACATGACGGTTTTGGTTTTGAGGGGTTTCATGCTTTGGGTGAAGGCCTTCATGCCCTCTGCCAGGCTCTCGACCGAGCTGAAATCAGCGGCGGGCAGCCATTCGTTTTTAAAGGCTTGCAGCACTTGGGCTGGCTCTGGGCCGGTCAGGACGTCTCCCACCAATTGGGCGTCAATAATCACCATGCGACCAAAGAAGTAGCTGACCGCATCGGGCAAATCCGACAACACCGTAATGGGTTCCCGTACGGCGTCCAGCATTTGGTGCAGTTGCTCAGTGCTGTACTGGGTTAAATCAAAGGCGTGCAGATATGGGCGGGCCAGCGTTAATAAAACATCCAGCGGCAAGCTGCGAATGAGCTTGCTGTTGATAAAATTCAGCTTGTCCTTTTCAAAAATAGCGGGGCTGTGCGTAATGCGTCCCAGTTCAAACTGTTGGGCAAAGTGATCCAGGGTGCCAATTTCTTCGCCATCGGGCGGGGACCAGCCCAGCAGGGTTAAAAAATTGCAGAACGCTTCCGGCAAATAGCCCTCTTTAATGTAATCGGAAACGGCCACTGCCCCATGGCGCTTGGACAGTTTAGTGCGATCGGGGGCCAGAATCATGCCCACATGGGCAAATTCGGGTGGGGTAACCCCAAAGGCTTCGTAAAGCATGATTTGCCGGGGGGTGTTGGAAATGTGATCTTCGCCCCGAATGACGTGCGAGATCTTCATCAGCATGTCATCCACTACCACCGCAAAGTTATAGCTGGGGCTGCCGTCAGACTTCATGATCACAAAATCGCCCAGCAACTGGGTGTCAAAAGAGACCTCTCCACGCACGGCATCCTGAAAGCTTAAGGCGCCTCGATCATCGGGAATGCGAAACCGAACCGACGGTTTGCGAGGGCTGCCATCCTCGGCGGGCTGAGCGGCCAGAGCGTCTCTTTTTTGCGGGTCCCGGCAGGCGCCACTGTAAATGTAGGTTCTTTTTTCCGCTTGAGCCTTGGCTTTTTCGGCGTCCAGCTCGGCCTGGGTCAGGAAGCAGTGGTAGGCATGGCCTGAGGCCAGCAGTTTGTCCACCCACGCCTGATAGATTTCCGTCCGTTCTGATTGGGCGTAAGGGGTATAAGGGCCACCAATGTCCGGGCCTTCATCCCACTGGAGTCCCAGTGCTTTCAGGCTGTCAAAAATATTTTGGGTGTAAACCGCTTGAGAACGCTCCCGATCCGTATCCTCAATTCGCAAAATAAACTTGCCGCCGTGGCCCTTGGCATACAAAAAGTTGAAAAGGGCCGTACGGGCAGTGCCTACGTGTAAAAAACCGGTAGGGCTGGGGGCAATGCGAACGCGGATTTCGGAAGTCATTAGAAACTCTTTAACCATGAAAACGATTGGCATTATTATACCCGATACAAGGGGACAAATAAGACCAAAGCCCCTATTTCTTAACAGGGGCTTTGGTTGAAGCTGATTCAAAGGTTGAAATGGGGCCGGGTGTTAGCCGGGTTTGCGAACCACTTCCACGGAAACTTTGGCAACCCCGGAACCCAGCATGCCAATGTTGCTGGCCGCTTTGCGGGAAAGGTCGATAATGCGACCGTGAGCAAAAGGTCCCCGATCGGTGATTTTAACCATGCAGCTTTTGTGGGTGCGCTGGTTGACCACCCGAACCATGGTGCCAAAAGGCAGGGTGCGGTGGGCCGCAGTCAGGGCGAATTGGTTGAAACGACTTCCATCTGCGGCTTTACGCCCGTGGAAGTGAGGGCCGTACCAGGAGGCCATGCCGGTTTGCACTTTCCCGGTGCCTTTGTAAGTTGGGTTGGCGGCGGTGATTTGATCCAGCGCACTGTCATCTAAGCGCTTAACACCCAGTACTTGACGAGTGCGGTTGCTGTAAAGCAGTGAAAGCTTGAGCGGGGACTCGTGAGCGGCTTTGGCGGTTTCGGTATCCACGGTGGCCAGAATGGACGGTCCTGCCTGTATAACCGCTTGTCCGTTAACCAAGCCGGGGTGAATATCCTGAGCGGCTTTGGGGTTGCGTTCCAGCAGGGTGTTGAGTCTACTGGCAATGGTTTTAACCCGTGTGTAAGAGTCCATACCCGCGGCTTGACCGGAATAGCGTAAAACTTCGGTGCCATTGATAAACAGGCTGGTGGCGTCATCATCCTGAGGGAGGGTTTGAATGACGGTAGGCAGGGTGCCTGCGCCGTTGCCAATGGTGTACACATCGGGAATTTCAATCGGTGAATCCGTCTGGGCGTCTTCGGATTCAATTTTATTGAGGTGAGAACTGCCACCAATCACGGAGGCTAACTGAAGTGTTTCTTGCGAGTCAGAGGACGTTTGTTGGGCATCGGTTTGAGCGAATACGCCGCTCATTAAACCGGCTTGTCCTAGCATTACTGCTGATGCCAGCAGTGCCGCCAGTTTTTTATTCATCATACGAGTTGCTCGCTCCTGTTACTACATCAACGGGGTTTGAGAGGAATTGGGTTAGAATAAATTGCCTTACCACAATGGAACCACTCAACGTTTCAAGTTTCCCTGAGCGCTTCAAAACTTACACCGATTAAAACCTGTCTCGCAACCTCTGGGAACACCGTCTTTACATTTTGCTTATATTTTTTGAGGCTGTTTTTAATTTTTTGGTTTCAAAAGTATATAGTAATGAGTCTGATGGAATATCGAGAGTTGGATCAGTGTGGTGTGTTTAGTATATAAAAAGGGCAACTGCAAAAAATTTACACAAAATTGGCATTTTTTCTTTTTTTAGATCATATTTGTTACATTATTTTAGTTTGGATGTGATAACAATGTCTCAAGATTGCCATCACGGGCGTCAACATATACATCACCATCATCACCATGTTGGATTGGCTGAGGGGTTGACGCCAAAGTACGTTAAAAAGCTACAGTGGGTGATGGCTTTATCAATACTCTATCTGGTGATACAGAGTATTGGCGGGTTTTACTCAGGCAGTTTGGCCTTATGGGCCGATGCGGGGCATAAACTGGCCGATACTGCTTCTATTGGTTTGGCTTTAACTGCTGCCTGGTTTGCCAACTTATCTTCATCGCCTCGCAAAACCTTTGGCTTTTACCGTTTGGAGATTTTAGCGGCCCTGATCAACGCGCTGGGTCTGGTGTTTGTTTCCGGCTTTATTCTTTGGGAAGCGCTGCAGCGGTTATTTCACCAGGGACATGGCCATATTCATGGGGATGTCATGCTGGGGGTGGCGGTGCTGGGTTTGGTGATCAACCTGATTTCGGCCTATATTTTGTACCCTTCCCGAGAGTTCAATCTGAATGTGAAAGGCGCTTTGCTGCATATCCTGACGGATATCGCCAATTCGGTGGGAGAAATGGGCGCTGCCATCGCCATTTTGTGGTTTGGTTTTAACTGGATGGATGCCCTGATCAGCCTTTTAATCGCCATGTTGGTGCTTTATAACGCCTTGCGGGTAATGAAGGAGGCGCTGCATATTTTAATGGAGGCTGCCCCTTCTCGCTTGAGTGTGCCTCATATCCGCGATTTTATTTTGCGCCGCCCCGGTGTGCAGGATGTGCACGATCTTCATGTGTGGACCATTACCACCGGTAAAGAGGCATTGCTGGCCCACGTGCGGGTGGAAGAGTCTTTGTTTCACTATCAATCGGCCCAACAGCTTGAAAAAGAGTTGAGGGAAACCTTTGACTTGTGCCACATTACCGTTCAGTTAGAGCCTCCTGAGTTTAATGAGGCAGAAATTCCTTTTTAAACCTGTACATATAAAGAGGCAAAATTGAACCGCAACCAAGACCTTATAAAAAACATCCAGTCAAAAGACGCCCTATGAAGTCATAAGGCGTCTTTTTTAGATATTGGATGCCAATTAGTTTATGAAACGGCTTGGCCGTTCTGCGGTGCCGACATTAATTTTTCAATCATGGGTAAAATGGCCGCAATCATAGAAAAAAGGGCTTTTATAATATCGCCGTTGCCGGGTTGCTGACTGGTGGCGGCGGGGGGTGATGTCTCCTCCGTTGATGTCTCCATGGTAGAGGTGGCAGCCGGTTGAGTAACTGCCGGTGCTGCCACCGCCGCTGTTGTCGCCTGTGATGCGACCGGTGTCTGGCAGGCTGGCATTTCGGTCTGGTCGGCGGCTACTGGCGTTTGGGTCGCTGTTTGTGGCTTTCCTAAGGAGATTGCTTCCAAATCGGCCAGGGTAAAAGCCTTACCGCTTGCAACGAAGGCCTCCCCAAATGCGGCGCTGAAGTCTGCCACTGAAAGGGTTTCCGCATCCTCATCACCACGGGCTACCAAGGCCAGTTCATTAGGGCTAATGCCGCCGTCTTGGTCAACATCCGGGAAAAGGCCACTCCCGTTTTGTCCACCCATTACCATGGTGGCAAACAAACTGCCAATCCCCTGCATACCCGAAGAGGATTCCTGACTGAGGAGTTGGAACGAGGCTTTCGCCAGTTCCTGCTTATCCACAATGCCATCCAGATTATCATCCGCCATGATCAAGGCCTGACTGGCCGCGCTTAAACTCACCGAATCAATGCTGGTACTGTCATTACCCTCAGTGGTACTGTTTTTGGGCAATGCGCCGCTGGAAGTATAGTTGGAATAGCCGGATCCAGCCCCATAGCTTGAAGGATTGCTCTGTATCATGATGATTACCCTCTCTCCTACTCAACATTTCGCAAACGCATCCGCAAATTCAAATGCGTTTGAATGCGATTTTGCGATGTTTAAATCCTCACACCATATATAATTTTAAAAACAATTAATTGCTGGGAATTGCCTTTTTACCAAAAAAACATCCGGCCACCGGCGATAATTGAGTGGGCGCGGGGGCCGACTGCATTGGGTTTTCTTAATAAAAACCTCAAAAAAATTAAAGGTTCCCAATAAATCAGGAACCTTTAATCAGTGTTGTGCCTTGCCGTTCTTCTTTATATTAAAAAAGAGGGCAGGGTCGTCGAGGGTTAGTAATCTTTGGGGGGAATGATCAGCTTTTGATCCAGTTGTAACTTATCAGGGCTGCTCATATTGTTGGCCCGCTGGATTTTATCCAGATAGGTTGGGGCGCTGGTGCCGTAAACCTTTTCCGCGATTTTGCCCAGCGTATCACCGCTAACAACGGTGTAAGTGGTGCTTTTGCTAGCGGTTAAAGATTTGGGCTTTCCATCGGCCTTATCGCCAGCCGTTTCATCGCTGGTGGTGGCCGAGTCCGCACCGCCTTGCAGTGATTCCTCATTGGCGGGGGCCATCAAGCCATTGTCTCCGGTTTGCACCTGGGGGCGCATAACCAGCAACAGGAAAACGGCGGTGGTTAATACCGCGCCTACCAATAGCCCCGCCAAAAAAGAAATCAGCGGGTTTCGCTCTTCCTTATGATAGGGGCGAGCGTTGGACCATAACATGTCCAGTTCCTGTGGCAGTTCATTGTCGGCCCGAACGTAAACGCCCGGTGTTTTTTCTTGTGTATCAGAAGGCATTTCGTGATTTTCTCCGAAATCTTGTCCAAAATCTTTGGGCACCATCATATAAAACCTGTCCTTATTAATACGGCGAGCTTTCGTTCCTATATATAGAAGAGGAACCCAGACAACAGTGATGCTCCTTCAATACTGCTTCTGCCCTGTTTAAGGGGGTGTCAACTCTCTAACGAAACGCTTGGCGTAATAGGCGAACTACGGGTCGGGAAACAGGATTATTGCTGACAGTAACGGAATGATTGGCTCCCGACAGCCGATTTTGATATTGTACTATAACTTATTCCACCCTCTAACAGTCCTTAAGCAGTCGCCATACTTTTTTACACAATGTTCCGACCCGCTGAGCCTTTTGGCTGTCAGATCCTTGATAAAATGGTTGGCTCTATAAAAGACAGGAACTTCTCCCATGTCCTCCCAATCCCTTCCCAAGGCTTTTGAACCCAAAGATGTAGAAGCGCGCATGTATCAGTTCTGGGAAACCCAGAAATTGTTCAAGCCGGAAGCCAATGTGGCCCCCCACGGCAAATTCAGCCTGGTGATTCCTCCCCCCAATGTAACCGGGGTGTTGCACATGGGGCATGCGCTGGATTCCACCATTCAGGACATTCTGATTCGCTGGCACCGCATGTTGAACCACAAAACCTTGTGGATGCCGGGGATGGATCATGCCGGTATCGCCACCCAAAACGTGGTGGAGCGGAATTTGAGAGAGCAAGGCGGCCAAACCAAGGAAGACATGGGCCGGGATGCTTTTGTGTCTCACGTTTGGGATTGGGCCAACGCCCGCAAATCGGACATTGCCAACCAGTTCAAGCGCTTGGGCGTTTCCCCGGACTGGGAGCGGCAGCGCTTTACCCTGGATGATGGCCTGTCCAGAGCGGTTCGGCAGGCCTTTGTGCATTTGTATAATAAGGGTTTGATTTCTCAGGGCACTTATATTGTAAACTGGTGTCCCCGGTGCGTTTCGGCTATTTCTGATATTGAAACCGATTACGGGGATGAGGACAGCTTTTTATGGGAAATTTCCTATCCGCTGGCGGATGGCCATTCGGTGAGGGAGGCGGGGCATCCGGCCTTGGTGGTAGCCACCACCCGCCCGGAAACCATGTACGGGGATGTGGCCGTTGCGGTCAACCCAAAAGACTCCCGCTACAGCCAATACATTGGCCAAAAAGTAAAATTGCCGCTGACCTCTCGGGAAATTCCGATTATCGCCGATGAATATGTGGATGTGAGCTTTGGTACCGGAGCGCTGAAAATTACCCCCGCCCATGACCCCAATGACTTTAAAATTGCCCAGCAACACGGGTTGGATCCCTTGTGGGTGATTGACGAGCGGGGCCGCATGAAGTCTGAGGACTTTATGCCCGAGGAGATCCGGGGACTGGATCGCTTTGATGCCCGCAAGCGAACCGAAGCCTTGCTGGAGCAGCAAGGTTATTTGGTGCGTAAAAAGGAGCATTCTCATCGTGTGGGCCATTGCCAGCGTTGCAGCACCACCATTGAGCCTTTGTTGTCCAAGCAGTGGTTTGTAAAAACCAAGCCTTTGGCCGAGCGTTGCATTCAATCGCTGGAGGCGGGCGATATTCGCTTTATTCCAGAGCGGTGGACCAAAGATTATTTGCGCTGGCTGACCGATATTCAGGATTGGTGTATTTCTCGCCAGTTGTGGTGGGGGCATCAAATTCCGGCCTGGCATTGCCTCAGTTGCCGGGGGGTCACGGTGGCCATGGAGGATCCCACCCAATGCGCGCATTGCGGCGCTGCGGACATTGAGCAGGATACCGATGTGCTGGATACCTGGTTTTCCTCGGGCTTATGGCCATTTTCCACCATGGGCTGGCCCGATACCCAGGCTCAGGACTATAAGGATTTTTATCCCACCGATGTGTTGGTGACCGGTTTTGACATCATCTTTTTCTGGGTGGCCCGTATGACCATGTTTGGGCTGGAGCTGACCGATCAGTCTCCGTTCCACACCGTTTACATCCATGGCCTGATTCGGGATGAAAAAGGCCAGAAGATGAGCAAATCCAAGGGCAATACCGTGGATCCGGTGGAAGTGATTGACGAGATTGGATGCGACGGCTTCCGTTTTGGCCTGACTTCTCTCATTACTTACGGCGGTCAGGATATCAAGCTGAACAAGGAAAAGCTGGAGCAGGGCAAGCTGTTTGGCAACAAACTGTGGAACGCCTCTCGCTTTGTGCTGATGAATATTGATCCTGAAGCGGCGGAAGGCGTGGATGATCAGCCCATTGATATCCACAGCTTGTCTTTAATGGATCGCTGGATTTTAAGCCGTTACAACACGGCGGTTAGAGAGGCCAACCGCTTGCTGGGCGAGTACAAATTTGGCGAACTGGCCGATACCTTGTATGAGTTTATCTGGAATGGCTTTTGCGACTGGTATGTGGAATATGCCAAAAAGCAGATGCAAGATCCTCAGCTGCGGGCCAATACCCAGCGCATTCTGTTGCATGTGCTGAGTGGCATTTTGCGCCTGATGCACCCCATTATGCCCTATATCACCGAGGAAATTTTCCAGAAGCTGCCTCACCGCAAGCAGGCTTCCATTATGATTGCCCCTTACCCCCAGGCGGATGAGGCGCTGATTGATGAAGGCATTAGCCAGCGCATTGATTATGTGCTGGAAGTGGTACGGGCCTTGCGAAATATTCGCCAGCAGTACACCGTGCCGCATCAGCAGCCGGTGAAAGCCCATATCGTAACCACCGAAGCCATGGAAAAAGAGGCCATTCAAACCGGCCATGGCATCCTGAACCATTTCGTCAAACTGGAATCGCTGGATGTGCGTGACGTGGTGGATGCCCGTCAGGAGCATGTGGCGGTGAACGTGGTGGGCCACAGTCGCATTGTGGTTTCTCTGGAAGGGTTGATTGATATTACCCAGGAGCTGGATCGGGTGCGTAAAAAAATGGACGCCCTGATTAAAGAAAAAGAACAGCTGGATAAAATGATGATGAATTTTGAGTTTTTAGAGCGCGCCCCGGTGGCGGTGGTGGAAAAAAACAAGGCCCGCTTGCAGGAAGTAAACAAGCAAGTAAAAGCCCTGGAAGAACAACTGTCCAGCTTAGCCAACTGACCCCTGTTTTTTAAAACGCTAAAAAGCGGGATGGAAATTAATCCATCCCGCTTTTCATTGGATTGGGGTAGGGACCTTTTAAACGCCTGATTTGGGGCTGGGGCCAAACAATTCCCGAATTTTTTGACGGAGGAAGCTTTCCTCTGCAATGGCCGCTTCCGTCTTTTCAGCCATTTTAGGGGCTATTTTTGCGCCTGCCTTAAAACTATCTTGAGCGGGTGGTAAAAATAAGCGGGATTTCTGGAGTGTGGGTAAGGTGGTTGCCATAAGGCTTTTTTGAAGCAAAGGTGTGTGCAAATGCTTGATAGCGCCATTGATAATGGACATAATTTTAATTCCCCTTTATTTTAAATACGACTAAAACCGGCTACAGGTTTACAAGACCCCTCTTGTCTGTAGCGCCAATTGGCTGTTTTAAACCCAAATAACAACATACAGCGGACAAAGCTGTTTTCCAAGCCATTGGGTTAGATTGAGGTTTGGATGTTTAAGTAATGATGTTGAAGCAACAAGGAGGCAAACCGGTGTGGTTGCCTCCTTGAAAAGAGATAATATCGCTGTAGAAGCGATTATTTTTTGGATGCAGGATTAACCGATTTTTTAAAGGTATCTGCATTTAATTGTGGTTTCATGCCTACTTGAGGTTTTGCGGCCATGGCTTTTTGGGCCAAGGTTTTCGCGCCGCTAACAGCCTGCTTTGCGGAAGGTTGTGCACCACTAAAACTAATCACTTGCATGATTCTCCCTTCTAAACAAATAACGTGATGAATTGAATTGAGCGACAGACCCCTCGGTCGCTTTCCCAATTCCTGTCTGAACCTAAAATGAATATAACAATTTCAATTTACCGCACCCAAAATTGATGTAAAGCGCAGATTAGTGAGTGTTTATTAATTTTATGGTTTTTTTACTACTCACCATTGCAGGGTGCAGGCTTAGAAAGGGGTTAAAACCCCTTTGGTTAAAACTTAGCGTTCATTCAACACCATCAATTAAAAAACAGTATTGCTTTTAGGTAAATTTTTGTTAAGGCTCGGCGGGGAAACATGCCATTGTGCGGATTTTACCGATAAAAGGCTCAGATCGGAATTCAAAACCAGATTCTTTTTAAGTATTTTGTTTAATGCCACGGTTTAAATAAATCGCTAAAAAGTGAATGACCTTGGCAATGGAGGCGGGTGTGTTTTTTTAAATCGTATATGTACCAGGTAGACTCGATTTGAACAGGCGCTTTCAGGTTGGGCCTGCTTTTGATAAAATTTCTCAATAGCACCTCATTTTACGTCACACCGGTTAATGCCGTGGAAAAACAGAATGACAACTTCCTTCACCCTGGAGCAAGCCAAAGTGGGCCAGAAATTGCTCATTAAGGCGATTCTTGATGATGAAACCGCCACCATTGCCATGCGCCTGGGCGTTTCTGCGGGCGAATTGATTACAGTGGCCTCTAAAATTCCAGGTGGCCCCGTGGTCATTCGGCAAGGGGGTATGGAAATTGCCTTGGGTCGTGATTTATGCCGGGGTATTGAAGTGGAACCCTTTGAAGGGCCAAGGAGATGACGATGGCCGCCTTACCGGAACCCAATCTCATGCCAGTCACTCCGTCTAAAGCGCTGGCCGAAGCCGCCATGCGAAAAGTGGTCTTGGCGGGCAATCCCAATGTGGGCAAGTCTCTGTTTTTTAACGCTTATACCGGTATGTATGTCAACGTTTCCAACTTTCCGGGAACCACCATTGATGTGCCCAAAGGGCAAATGGATGACACCACCCGCCTGATGGATACCCCCGGCGTTTACGGGTTATCGGGCCTGAGTGAAGAAGAGCAGGTGGCTGAGAATGCCATTTTGGAAGCCGATATTATTATCAATGTGGTGAGCGCCATTAGCTTGAGCCGGGATTTGTTTCTGACCCAGCAAATGATTGATTACGGCAAGCCCCTGATTGTGGCCGTAAACCAGATGGATGAGGCGGAAGCCCGCCATTTAAGCGTAGATTTATCACGGTTGGAAAAATTGCTGGGTGTGCCGGTGCTGCCCACCATCGCAGTGCAGCAGCAGGGTTTGAATGAGGTTCGAGAAGCGTTGCGAACGGCCCGGTTGGGGAACGTCACCCCCGGCTCTCCTGCCCCTGAGGAAATTAAGGCGCTGGAAGCCAATATGGCCCACCGCATGAAAATTTATGGCCTGCGCCGTCAACATGTGAACGCCTTGGCTTTTCAGGTGGTGACAGACAATAGCCAGCCCGGCTCAGTCCGTCAGCTGCTATCCCAACGGGTAGGACAAGCCTTGTTGAATCCGCTGGTGGCTTTTTTGGCCATGCTGGTGGTGCTGTACGCCTTGTATCAGGTTATTGGCATTTGGGTGGCGGGCGATTTGGTTTCCCTGACCGAAGATGTGTTTATGCTGGGTCAAAACGCCGGAGCCTGGCCCGGTTTGATTCCGGTGCTACAGGGCTGGATCGCTCAGGTTTTTCCGACGGATAGTTTTTTATATACCGTTTTTGGCGGTGAATTTGGCGTACTGACCATGAGCATTCGCTATATTTTTGGGGTGCTTTTTCCGTTGGTACTGGGCTTTTATGTGTATATTTCCATTTTGGAAGATTGCGGTTACCTGCCCCGAGTGGCGGTGATTTCCGATGGGCTGTTAAACAAAATTGGGCTGAACGGGCGGGCGGTTATTCCGCTTATTCTGGGGTTGGGCTGCGTGACTATGGCCACGGTGTCTACCCGTGTGCTGACCTCGAATCGGGAGCGCACCATTGCCTCTACCATTTTGGCCATTACCATTCCGTGTTCGGCGCAATTAGGGGTCTTAATTGCCCTCATGGCCAAAGCCGGTGGGGTCAGGGCCTGGGCCGTCTACATTGCGGCCCTGTTTGCGGTGCTGATTGTAATGGGAACCATTTTAAACAACATGTTGCCGGGGCGTTCTTCCAGCTTAATTCTGGATTTGCCGCCCATGCGGATTCCCAATTTTAAAAATATTGCCCGTAAAACCTGGGTACGCACCGTGGTTTTTTTAAAGGAAGCCGCCCCCTTGTTTGTGCTGGGTTCTTTGCTGGTGGCGGTGTTGCAGGCCACCCATCTGCTGGAGGCTATTCAAAATGGCTTGGGGCCCGCCATTAAAGCCAGTTTGCACCTGCCTTACGAAACCGCTCAGGTGTTTGTGATGGGTCTGGTTCGCCGGGACTTTGGGGCCGCAGGCCTGTACCTGATGGCGGATCGCATGAGCGAGGCCCAGCTACTCACCTGCCTGATGGTGATTACGCTGTTTGTACCCTGCTTTGCCTCTGCCACCGTTATTTGGAAAGAGCGGGGCATTAAAGAGGGCTTGACTGTGCTGGCCGGTTCCTGGGTGATTGCTTTTGGGGTCGGGGCCTTGATTGCCCGCTTGCTGGAAATGTTTCCGGTTTTGGGCTAAGTCTTCTTTTTAGGCGAACCCTTCTTTTTAGGCGAACCCTGTTTGGCCTAATCCGGTTTTGTCGTTTTGCGGCGGCTTTCCGGAATCGGCTGTTCAGTGGAGGAAATGCCGGGTGGGCAGCGGTTACAGTGAAGGGGTGGAACAGAGAGTTTGATGGGGTATTTTTATGAACTTTGGAACTGCCGCTTCCGTGGGACTGGAATTGCTTCAAAACAACCCCAATACAGGGGCCGCTTTAAAGGGGTCCATGGGCGCTAGCAAGCTGGCTGGACAGGGTTTTTCTCAAATCGCCAAAAAACTGGGACTATCTGGCTCACTGGGACAGCAAGTGGGCCAAGCGCTGGAGCAACTGGCCGAGGGCGCTAAAAATACCGGGGGACAACAGGTGTTAAGCGGCTTGCAATATTTTGACGCCGATAAGAACGGGCAAATCAGCCGGGAAGAGTTAAGCCAGGGCTTGCAAAAATTACAGGATCTGGGCTTGTCCCAATCCGGGCCCAACCGCAAGTTGTATCAAATGGGCGATCAGATGCTGCAAAACTACAATCGGCTGGCCTTGCAGGATGGTAACGCAGCCGCCATCAGCTACAAGGATATGGGAACCCTGATGGCCAAAGATGGCAAGCAGGCCGCCTTGTCTCAGGCCGACTGGCACGGATTAAACCCTTGAGACAACCCTGAGAGCCATTGGGAACGGCTGGACTGACTCATTCATTAAGGGCCTAGTCCACTTCGGCGGTGCGAATTTGCGCCCCCAGCGGCACCCGTGCCACTGCCAGACAGACCACGTTGTGGCGTTCCGGCTGATGGTGGGCGGCTTCGTTACCAAAGGCCCTGCTTGCCTCCAGTAAGGTGGCCCCGGTGGTGGTAATGTCATCCACCACAATCACTTTTTCATAGCCGGACACAATGCCGCTTTTTAAATACAGGCTTTGGGCAATATTGGCCAAACGGGTCTGTTTATCGTGGATGCGATGCTGCGGTTTGACCTCCCGCATCCAGGTAAGGACATCGTGGCGGTAATCGTAGCCAAAATGGCGGGCAAACTGGCTGGCGAACATATCCACCCGGCTTGCCTCTCCCCCATGGGGAGGAATGGGAATGACCAGCACATTTTCGGGGTGAACCACCTGAAAGCCAACCCCCGGCGGGATGTTGTTCCAGTATTGCACCAACAGGGCCGCTAGTTGGGGAACATGCTCTACCTTGTTATGAAATTTATGGCCATACAAAACACGTTTAATATGGGGATTGAGGTTGGTGGCGGCATGAATGGCACAGTTGGGGGTGCTTAAAATGGGTTCTGGCTGGCGAATGCCCAGTTTTTCGTGACAACGGGCGCAGAATTTGGCTTGGGTGTGCAGTTTTTGCTGGCAAGCAGTGCAAGTTGGATTGCGTAAGGCAATTTTTACTTTGTCGATGAACGTATCAATAAACATGCGTTACTCACTCCAGCCCCCAACGTGGAGCCGACCTTGATTTTGACGATAACTGGGAATCTGACGATGACTACTGGGGATGAATGGGGTCTAACCGGTGGCAATAAACTTGATTATCACTCGTAACCAATACTTATACCACCGAAGTCATGCTGACTTTCTGAAAAAACTCAATATGATTTGAATATCAAAGTATGACACCTTGGGAGGTCCGTCAATGCTTGTTTTTAGTGTGTTTTTTTGGATAGTGCAGCGGGCGTTCTCCTGCAATCACCTCAGAACAACGGTGAACGAGGGCAAATGCTACTGCCCGGATTGCGGGCGGGGATTAATTTACCACTGGGTGGTTTTGCGCTGCGGGGGGTGTCGGGCTCGGCTGGACAGTCGTACCATTTTAAGGCAAGTGATGCCGTTGCATCGCTGCTGCCCTCAATGCGGGGAAAGCGCGACGCAAATGGATCGACTGGAATCGCCCGCCTATTTTCATTTGCACAAGGCGCAACTGATGGTGCAGGAGGAGGCGGATTACCTGCAATCTCGCTTTGGCTGGGGCTTGCGTAGCGTGGCAGAGGTGGTGCGCCAAACGGTTGCCGATACCTGGGTACTATTGCAACCCGCACACGCTCCCGTAAAAATGCTGGCCTGTTTCTCTACCGAGAGGTAAGGGCAAAAAGCTTTTCAATTACCAGCGAAACCAGGGCGGGTCTTGAGCCGGATCGGCTGCTACTGGCGCTCCGGCATAAAGCGTGCCTGCAGCAATTTCTCCTCTCGTACTAATCCGCCCATTGTAATAGATATAAAAAGTCACAGCTTTTCCAGGCCCATTGGTAGTGCCAGAATCTTGCCCATCCGGATCGACTGTGAACATAATTGCGTTTGTTAATGCTGTTCCCGAAAAGGCACCACTGCCGCAGCGAATTGCGGCCCCACTCGCTAAGCGTATACAAGGGTGAGAGGCCGCACAGGGTACAGAGCCTGTGGTTTGGTTGCTATCAATGGAACTGCCGCTTGTATCAACACTAACATAGTTTAAATACTGGGTAATGCTCCTTGCGCCGGTACTGGTTGTTAATAAGCCATTGAGCCGGTACTGCTCAATGGCCGCTGACATAGCGGCTGCCGCTTCTTTCGCAACGGCGTTGTTGCGCCCATCCTGCTGGGCGCTCAGTATTTTGGGAATGGTAAAGGTGGCAATCACGCCCAAAATGGCCAGAGCAATCAAAAGTTCGGCTAAGGTAAAGCCCTTATTGCGTTTCCGGGATTTCGGGGGGGGGGGGGGGCACTAAACCGCTCCTGTGGTCATAATGCTTGTTGAATGAATATCGACCCCCCTGCCAAAACCTTGAATAAGAAAGCTGATTGCAGGCGCATTCTACCAGCTAAACCAGGGCGGGTCTACAGTGGGGTCGGGGTTATAAGTACCGGGGTGATAATAGGTGCCGGTGGCTGCGGCGCCACGTGTGGTCAGGCGTCCGTTGTAATAAATGAAAAACTGAACCGACTTTCCGGGGCCGTTGGTGGTGCCATCGGTTACTCGTCCGTCTGGGTCCACGACAAAGGTGATGGCCTGTGTGGTTTGGGTTCCAGAAAATGAATACTGTCCAGTATAAACAGCAGCACCATTGGCAAGTTTGATGCAGGGGTGTGGGGCATCGCAAACAAGGGTGGTTGCGGTTTGGACGCTATCAATACTTAAAGAGCTATCGGCGCTTATACCAAGGTAATTGATGTATTGGTATAAATCAATGGCTGTGGTGCTGGTACTTAGCCTGCCGTTGAGTTTATGTTGCTCAAAAGCGGCAGAAAATGTGGCTGCCGTTTCTTTAACAATGGCGTTGTTACGCCCGTCCTGCTGGGCGTTCAGTATTTTGGGAATGGTAAAGGTGGCAATCTCCGCTAAAATGGCCAGCGCAATTAAAACTTCGGCCAGCGTAAAGCCCGCTTTGGATTGTAAGGGTTTCAAGCCCGGCATAAACGCTTTCCTTCACTGAGGCGAAACTCTACTTATTATAGTGTCGATTTATAATATCGACCCAAAGCCCACAAACTTGAGGAAAGCCATTGAGTACCCCGTTAACCAAAGGTTTTGAAGGAGAGCTCAATGTTTTTGTCGATGACTTTTTGCACGGCTTCAATTTCGGTTTGCACGGCCTGTTGCTGGGTATCCACCCGGCGCAGTTGTAATTCCAGCGATTTATCCAGCGATTGCAGGGCGTTGATACGCAGCTGAAGTTGCACCGCCTCCGTGGAGTCTGGCTCCAGGTTGCTGACGGAGGTGAACAGATTATTGGTGACATTGGCCAGTTGAAGCCGGGACTGGTTGATTTGCTGCCCGGTTAGTTCCAGATCGCTCTTGCGGGCGGTCAGGGCCAAAAATCTGGCTTGGCTTGCTCCTAAACCCAATGGATGTGTCCTTCTGCTTAAAAATAGGCGGGGTGCCTGTTTGGGTAATCGGCTGCCATGGGTTGAACCTTTAAAGATGTAAACGATTGTAACTTTTTAACAGGCCAGCAAAAGGCGCTTCGTGCTAGGATAAGGCCCTTATCCCCCCTTTAATTTGATTGTGGAATGCCCACCATGAGTTTTGCCAGCCAGGTTCAAAAACGTCGCACGTTTGCCATTATTTCTCACCCGGATGCCGGGAAAACCACCCTGACCGAAAAGCTGTTGCTGTACGGGGGGGCTTTGAATCTGGCCGGTTCTGTGGCGGCCAAAAAACAGCAACGCCAAGCCACATCCGATTGGATGGCGCTGGAGCGTCAGCGGGGAATTTCCATTAGCTCTACGGTGCTAAATTTTGAGTATGACGGCTTCCACATTAACCTGCTGGACACGCCGGGCCACCAGGACTTTAGCGAAGACACCTATCGCACCCTGATGGCCGCCGATAGCGTGATTATGCTGCTGGACAACGCCAAAGGGGTTGAAACCCAGACCAAAAAGCTGTATCAGGTTTGTAAAAAACGGGGCATTCCGGTAGTCACCTTCATTAACAAGCTGGATCGCCCCGGGCGGGAACCGCTGGAACTGCTGGATGAAGTGGAAAAACTGTTTGCCATTCGCACCTGTGCCTTCAACTGGCCCATTGGGATGGGCGATACCTTTAAAGGGGTTTACGATCGTCGGGAAAAACAGTTGCACACCTTTGAGCGCACTAGTCACGGCAAGTACAAAGCCCCGGTTTCGGTGGGCGATGTGCATGATGCGGCAGTCAAGGCCAGCATGCCCGAGTATGTGTACGATCAGCTGGTGGAAGAAATTGAAATTCTGGATATGGCGGGCGAGGAATTTTCCACCGATTTATACCTCCGTGGGGAAATGACCCCCGTTTTCTTTGGCAGTGCGGCCAATAACTTTGGCATTGAGCTGTTTTTATCGCAATTTTTGCAGTTAGCGCCCATGCCCACCCATCGCAAGGCCAGTGTGGGCGAAGTGGACCCGGCGGCGGACAATTTTTCCGGCTTTATTTTTAAAATTCAGGCCAACATGGACCCCCAGCACCGGGACCGCATTGCCTTTATGCGGGTGTGTTCCGGCCAGTTTGCCAGAGATATGCAGGTAAAGCACCCCCGATCCGGCAAGATCATTCGGCTCTCTCACTCTCACCGGCTGTTCGGGCAAGATCGTGAAACCATCAACGAAGCCTATGCGGGCGATATTGTGGGCTTAAGCAGCAACGATCAATTTGCTATTGGCGATACCCTTTGCGTGGGGCCGGTGGTTGAATTTGAGCCCATTCCCACCTTTTCGCCCGAATGTTTCGCCTTGCTGCGAAACCCCAACCCCTCCAAGTACAAGCAGTTCCAAAAAGGCATTGATCAGCTGCGGCAGGAAGGGGCCATTCAGGTCATGTACTTTCAGGATTCCGGTCAGCGGAACCCGGTACTGGCTGCTGTAGGCCGTTTGCAGTTTGAGGTGGTGCAGTACCGCTTGCAAAGCGAGTACAACGTGGAAACCCAGATTGAACATTTAATGGAATACACCCATGCCCGTTGGCTGGTGGGTGAGCCTGCCGATTTGGACAAGGTGGAATGGATTGTAAACGCCCGCAAAACCGAAGACGCCGACGGGCGGCCCGTAGCCCTGATTAAAGGGGAATGGGCCATGAATTACATGGTTGAGAAAAACCCCCATATTCGCCTGCAAGATACCCCGTATTAACCCCGCTGAAGACGGAGCTTTAGCCATTCGTCGCCCATTTTGTCGCAAAAATGGTAGGCGTGGCCCAAGCGCAGGTTGTTTGGGTGCGGGTGGGCGGCCCTGTTTGGGGCAGTGGGGCTTTGGAATGCGCTGGGCTGGGGGAGAAAAAACTTAAACTCAAGATTTGGGAAAAACCCCCGATAATAGGAAGAGATCCATCCACCCCAATTTTGAGTGAACTTGCCGCATGCGATTTTCAATCCAGAATTTATTCGCCGCTTTGGCCCCCGCCGCTCCACGGGGCCAATGTCGCACGGCGGCCGGGTTTTCCCTGATTGAGGTGCTGCTGATTGTGGCCATGCTATCCATTACCATACTGCCTTTTACGGTGCTAATGAGCCAAACCGCAGGCAACGCCCGTGGGGCCTATTTGCAATCCAGCCGCAGCATTTTAATGAACAGCATTATGGATGAGGCCAATGTGGATCGGGATTATTTTGTGCAGAGCTACAGCAACGCTCTGGTCAGCACCGTTACCGAATCCGGGCAGGCCCTGCCCTATCGGCGGGTGGTGGATACCGCTGCTTCCAGCGTTTTTGAAAAAGTGGTTTATTTTTACCTGTACAACAACGCCGCCGATGCCGCCAATGCCCCCCGTTACAAAACCCGGATTAACTTTAAGCGGGATGTGATGCGGGTTCGCTTTAATAACCCCGCTAGCCGCTTGGGATGGGTAGATGCTTCCGGTCAGTGGTGGGAGCCTTCCAATAATTATGATGCCGCCAACCTGGTACCTGGCCTGATGGTTGTTCCTACAGGCTATGGGGACAATACCAGTATTGTTAATTTGCCCTCTCATCCTGATGCGGAAATGTATCAATATGGTGTTGTTAGAACTGCCGCCGCGTTTAATTACAACGCCAATGTTTCAAACGGGCTTTACACCGTTAAATTATATTTTGTAGAAAATAACCAACCGGGGCGTTTGATGGATATTACCATTGAAGGCAAGTTGATGAACCCTGGCAACCCTTCTAACGCCTATTTACGTTGTGGCAACCGGTATTATTGCGGCAATGTGCAAATGTTTGATGTGATGGTAAGCGATGGGGTTTTAAATATTCAAGTAAGCGCCGCTAGCGCTGCGACCCACACCAGCTCTTTTATCAATGCCATTACCATTATTAAAAGGACATAACGGTGGAGATAGGACTGTTGACGTATTTAAAAGCCCAATTTAAACAGCCTGCCCTGCCGGGTTTAACCCTGGTAGAAATTTTGGTGGGCATGGCCTTAATGGGTTTTGTTCTGCTTTCCATTTCCAACTTTGTGGTAAAAAGCAACGTGCAATCCAATTCCCTGAGCATGCGCTTTAAGGAAGCCAGCGAAGTGCACTCGGTTCTGCAGGATATTCGGGATGATTTGCACCGGGGAGCCTATATTAGCCCCAATTCCTTCAACCGACGACTGGAATACACCACGCACGATCTTAATACCGGCAACGCCCTTAAAAAAGTATACGGGCTCTGCTATTACAGTGCCGTACAAACCACCGGTACCGATACCACCTGCCCCCTGTTTGGGGGCGCTAACACCATTCCCTATCTCAAGTTGTCTCTGGATGGGGGAGCCTCCTGGGAGTCGCCGTATCGGGTGTCTGGCTTCAATAAATATCGCCTGTCCGGTACCCCTAAATTTTTGTATGCCCATGCTTCCAACGATTGTTGGGATTTTACGGATACCAATGCCAACGGCGTTTTGGGCAGTGGAGACGCCGCGCCTGCCTCGGTAAGCTGTTCGGCAAACAGTTGGTTCGGTGTGGCGACCTCTGCCAGGGTTCCTCAAACGGCCAGCAAGGTGGTGTTGGCTAACTTTTCGTTCACCACGGGCACGGGTAGCCCGGAGGCTATAAGAGCGCTCCCCACCTATATTTTTATTGCGGCGGCTCCAGGTTTGGTACGCAGCACCTTGCCCGCCGTGGCGCCGGGGGTTAAAGATAGCCAACTGGTGCAAAGCTTTTCCACCGATCCGGCGGTCAATGTGGCTTTCCCCACGGGGTATAACCCACGTGGGCTGTCTTGGGACAAGGCGCATCAGGTTTTGCTGCTTACCTCTTCAGAGCATTCACAAATTTTTCGCACCGAACGCAACGGGGTGTTTGTGGATATTCCCTTCACCATTAACGATAACACTATCAAACCCTATTGGCTGGCGGTGGAAGGCAATGGCGATACGGTATCTTGCTTTACTTTAGGGTCGCATTACTATCGGTTTAACTTGAATAATGGCCCCCTGTTGACGCCCCTTATAAAAGTTGCTCCCGGTAGCATCGGCCACTACCGAGGCTGGGCGTATAACTCCAATTATCCCGATTATATTTACAACCTGAACCATACTCCCAGTTTTCGCATTGAGCAAAGAAGCAAGCTGACCGCTGCTGTGACCGGGGCGGTGCTGAATACCGATTACTGGAGCATGCCTGCCGCCTTTAGCGATGGACTTTACATGAGTGGCTTATTTATTGAGCCGGTGAGCGGTAATTTTTATGTGCTGTTGAATTCGGTGTACACCAGCGGTGGCCGCAATTATGTGGATGTGTACAAAATTGCCCGTGCCACGGGTGCCACCACACTGGATTTTTCCATTGACCTGACGGATTTGGGCAGTTCTGCCACTGGCACTGTGGGCCAATTTCAAATGGATTATGATCCGGTGCTAAACCGTATTTTCTTGTTAGATAACCCCTCTCAACGGGTTTATGAGATATCTCCCCCCAAGTTGATCGCCCCCCGCACTTAGTTAGCGGATCGGGCTGGGTGGATGGAGCTTTCGTTTACAAAACTTTGTAAGCTGTTCCGGGCTGTCAAATAATTGTTTTTATATAATCACAAGGGCAGGGCTGAATAAAAAGACTAGGCTGGGTTTTAAATTTAAATTTCAATCTCTCTTTCAATCTTTCTTTCTCTCTCTCAAATTTCTTAAATATTGCGCTAGCCGCATTTTCTGGATTATTTTCAGAAAATGCGGCATTTTTATTGGAGTGACTTGCCTCTAGGCGTGGGTGTCTCTCCATCCTGAGCGCCAACGGAGGGTGGGGCTCTCATCTAAGTTGATTTTGCCCCCGTAGTGAGCGGGTAGGGCTGGGTGGATGGGGCTTGTATTTACAAAACTTCGTAAGCTGTTCCAGGCTGTCAAATAATTGTTTTTATATAATCACAAGGACAAGGCTGAATAAAAAAGACTAGGCTGGGTTTTAAATTTAAATTTCAATCTCTCTCTTTCAATCTTTCTTTCTCTCTCAAACTTCTTAAATATTGCGCTAGCCGCATTTTCTGGATTGCTTTCAGAAAATGCGGCATTTTTATTAGGGACGGCCTCTATGCCTGATTACCCACTGCCCTTACAATAAACATCATTGGTTGTTGGCATGGGTGAGAAATAGGCAATGTCTGTAGAACTGGTTTCTTCTGAGCAACCCGGTGGGGGGATGAGTACCCGTAAAAAGTGGCTGATTGGCTGCGGCGGCTGTTTGGGCTTGCTGGCGGTCATTTCGGTGGTGCTGGTTATTGCCATGTCCATGGGCTGGAACGCCTTGCAAAAAGCCAGCGGCGGTTCGGTTAAAAACATTTTTGGCTCCACTTATCCGGCCTCTGGCTATGTGGCCATGGGGCTGCCCTTGAATCAGCCCAAAATGAAAAATCTGGCCGTGCTAATCGCCACCGATCAAAGCAGTGTGGTGCTTGCCTTTGATACCGAAGCCAGCCCCGCCGAAATGAAGGTGTTGCAACACGGATCGAAGGCGCAATTGCAGGCTTATTTCAAAACGCTGGCCGCCCAGCTTTTAAAAACCGCCGCTGCTCAGGCCAGCAGTAGCCGCTTGCAGGAACTTCAGTTTACCAATCCTCGCCCCGTTACCGTGGCGGGGAACAAGCAATATACGGTGGTGGATACCACGGTTCAAACCACTGGCCAGCAGGCCGTTACTACCGTTATGCCCGGTGCCGTGGCCCTGTTGCCTCAGGCCAACAATCGGGTAGTGGGGTTGGTGGCGCTGGCCCCCAACGCTGCCGCTGAAAGTGTTTCGCCCTCTTTTGGGGAAGAACAAACCCGGCTGGCCACTGAGCTGAACGAGATGATTCAGGACAGCGAGCTGGATGACCGCTTGCTGCCGCCCATTAAAAAATAGCCAAATAATAGCAGGCAGCGTTTATTTAAAATATCGCTTTAAAAACTGCCCGGTGTAGGAATCTTCACAGCGGGCAATGTCAGCAGGTGTGCCTTCCGCCACCACATACCCGCCCCGAGTGCCCCCTTCTGGCCCCATATCAATGACATGATCGGCCACTTTAATGAAGTCCAGGTTATGCTCAATCACCACCACCGTGTTACCCTGATCCACCAGCCGGTTCAGGATATGCAGCAGGTTTTCCATATCCGCCCAGTGCAGGCCGGTGGAGGGTTCATCCAGCAGGTACAGGGTTTTGCCGGTGCTTCTGCGGCAAAATTCGGTGGCCAGCTTCACCCGCTGGGCTTCTCCCCCGGATAGGGTAGGGGCAGGCTGTCCCAGTTTAATGTAATGCAGGCCCACGTCATTCAACACGCCCAGCATTTTCTGGATGCGGGGCAGGGTGTGGAAAAATTCGTAGGCCTCGGCCACGGTCATATCCAGCACATCGGCAATGTTTTTGCCGTGGTACAGCACTTCCAGCGTCTCCGGGTTGTAGCGTTTGCCGCTGCACAGCTCGCAGGTAATATGCACATCCGGCAAAAAGTTCATTTCTTTTACAATGACCCCATCGCCCTTGCAGGCTTCGCAGCGTCCGCCGGACACGTTAAAGCTGAAGCGTCCCGGTTTATAGCCTCGCACCTTGGCTGCCTCGCTATTGGTAAACACGTTGCGAATGGGATCAAAAATGCCGGTATAAGTGGCCGGATTACTTCGGGAGGAGCGCCCGATGGGGGACTGATCAATATCAATAAGCTTGTCCAGATGCTCCAGCCCGGTGATTTTCTGGTAGCCGTCCGGCTTCACCAAATGCTCGCCAAAGTGATAGCGCACCGCTTTGTACAGCAAATCAAACACCAGCGTGGATTTGCCGGAGCCGCTCAGCCCGGTGACGCAAATCAGTTTTTCCAGCGGAAAGTGAACGGTAATGTTTTGCAGGTTATGAAAATGGGCCTTGTGGACGGTCAGATTGTTTCCGTTGCCTGCCCGCAAGCTTTCGGGAATTTGAATGCTGCGCTTGCCCGATAAATATTGCCCGGTCAGGGATTCCGGGTTTTTCATCACCGTTTTGGGAGAGCCTTCCGCCACAATGCGCCCTCCGTGTACCCCGGCTTGCGGCCCAATATCCACCACCCAGTCCGCCGCCCGGATGGTGTCCTCGTCATGCTCCACCACAATCAGGGAGTTGCCCTGATCGCGCAGCTTTTGCAAGGTTTGAATCAGCTGGTTGTTGTTGTGCTGGTGCAGCCCAATGCTGGGTTCATCCAAAATATACAGAATACCAGACATAGTGGCCCCCAGCTGGGAGGCTAACCGGATGCGCTGGGCTTCTCCCCCACTCAGGGTGGCCGCTGGACGTGCCAGAGAGAGGTAATCCAGCCCCACTTCCAGCAAAAAGCGCAGCCGTTGCTCGACCTCGTGCAACGGTTGCCGGGCAATGGTCAGTTGAAACTCGCTAAGGGTGTCCGGCACGCTTTGCACAAACAGCAAGGCATCCCGAATGGACAGTTCACAGAGTTGATGGATATTTTTGCCCTGCTGATGATTGCCCAGAGTTACCGCCAGACTAAACGGCTTGAGTCTGGCCCCGTGGCAGGCCTCACACTCTCGCTCTCTCATAAAGGTGCGGATATACGACTTGGTGCTGTCGCTACCATGTTGCAGGCGGCGCTTCATAATGCTAATCACCCCGTCAAATCCGCCCACAAAGTCAAACCAGTCCGATTCATCCTCGTCTTTTTCTCCGGCAAAGCCAAACCCTTCGTGAACCAGGGTATCGCCGCTTACTTTTTTACTGAATTCTCCGTACAGTAAAAAGTTTTTCTCTTCTGCCTTTAGCTTGGCAAAGGGAATGGTGGTGGAAAATCCGTGTTTTTTGGCCAGTTTTTTAATGAAGGTGGCGTAGTAGCGGCCTGTAAATTTTTCAAAGGGTGCAATGGCCCCTTCTTCCAGTGTTTTATCGGGTTCTGGTACCAGCAAATCTTCGGCAATCTCAAATTGTACGGCCAACCCTTGGCATTGCGGGCAAGCCCCGTAGGGCGAGTTGAAACTGAACAGCCGGGGCGACATTTCCTCAATGGCGGCCTTGCCCTCGTCGTCATCTCCACCGCTGGAGAGGTGCATGGAAAAGCTGTAATCCTGAGTGGTGGCCCCATCGGCCCCCACCAGTTGAACCTGCACATAGCCATCCGATTTTTTCAGGGCCGATTCCAGCCCCTCCATCAGGCGCTGTCCGGTGGTATCATCTGGCTTCAGCACCAGCCGATCAATGATCAGTTCAATATCGTGGCGCTTGTTGCGCTCGAGCCGGTAATCTTCCGGTAGTTCTTCCAGCAGGTGCATTTGGCCATCAATGCGTACCCGCACATAGCCTTCTTTGCGCCATTGGCGAAACTGGGCGTTGTATTCGCCTTTTCGGCCCCGCACCACGGGAGACAGAATTTGCAGCTTGCCCCTTTCCGGTAAGCGGCGAACCGCGCTGTAAATGCTTTGCAAGGTGTGAGTGGTTAAGGCTTCCCCGGTGTCCGGGTTGTGTGGGGTGCCAGCCTTGGCGTAAATCAGGCGCAGGTAATCGTAAATTTCCGTCACGGTGCCCACGGTAGAGCGGGGGCTTTTGGAGGTCGATTTCTGGTCAATGGCAATGGCGGGGGATAAGCCTTCAATGCTCTCCACATCAGGCTTTTCAAATTGCCCGATAAACTGGCGGGCGTAAGAACTCAGGCTTTCCACATAGCGCCGCTGTCCTTCCGAAAAAATGGTATCGAAGGCCAAAGAAGATTTGCCAGAGCCGGACACCCCGGTAAATACCACCAGTTTGTCTCTGGGAATCGTCAGGCTGACATCGGACAAATTATGCTCATTGGCGCGCCGAACCCTGATTTCATTCATAAAGTGATTATCCTGCTCTGTAGGTATGCTGCTTTGTGTTTGGAGGACGCTTAACCCGTTCACTTGTTCTGAAACGGGTCGTGCTTAGTTCACCATTCAAGTTTGGTGACCGGGTGCCGATATCAGGAAGGTGCGCCCACAGGAGTTTCCATGACTTTTTTCCAAAACGATCGACCCCCTTCATCAAAACCGGGTGAGGAAGAGCGTGTTCTTCCCCATTCTCCCAGATCCGCCCCGCTTTTCAAGCAGGAGGCAAGTCCATTGGGTCCCTTGGGCGGACATCCTGTTTCTTTGGGGGCTTATGTGGCCCAGCATTTGAACGAACAAAAGCAGGCCCCTCCAGCGCCGGTGGCTCCGACTCCGCCACGAGGCAGCTTTGTGAATGCCGCCAAGCCACGGCGTCAGCCCTCAGAACATGCCACCACCGGACAGTTTCTGAACAGTCTGGATGTGGATTTGCCCTCCGGGCTGGAACAGTATTTGCCCACCCCGGTTTTTCGGCTGCGGGTTGTTAAAAAGCGGTTGGATGGTGAGATTGCCGAACTACAGGGCTTACTGTTTAAGTATAAAAGGCTGGATCAGCCTTCACCCGATTTGCGAGAGCGTATTTCGGCGGTGCAGCACCGGCTGCGGGTGCTGGAAAATCATGAACGCCGGGTGAGCTGGCAGTTGGCGGAAGCGATTCCCATGGGTGTGTTGTGTTACCAGCTTTCTCAAATGATGGGTGGACTTCAGCAGCAGTGGAGCCGTTCTTCTTCGGCCTTTTGGCAACGGTTGGTGCGGTTTTTTTACGGGCAATCCTATTGGGTTATTTCGGCGGCCAGCGTTGAATTGATGGCTTTGGAGAGCATTTATAGAAAGCGAATGGGAGACAGTGGCACGCCCAGCGCTGAATTGGGGCAGTTGGTGAACCGCTATGAAAGAACCTTGGCCATGGCTGAAAAGAAAGCAAAAACGCTTTCTGCAAATTCCTTTTGGCGTCAGCTGTGGCAACAGGCCCGTGGTCTGGTAGAATAAATGAAAGAGATAGAGCAGCCGTTGACAGAGCGGAAAGTTCATCAAGAGAGGCTATGAGTAAATACAGCCGTCGGCGTCGGCCACGACAGATATTTTTGGGTAATTTTTACCTGAATCCCAGTGTTCAGTACCTGACCACGGTGATTAGCGCCATCGCATTGGCGGGCTTTGTGTTTTCCGGTTTTCTATTGTTCCGCTTCACGGATGAGGAGGACTTGATTAACCGGGGCAAAACCCAGTTGATGGAAGGCAAAGTGGCTTGGGCCGCCAAAACATTCCAAACCCTGGTTACCCATCACCGGGATAGCTATGAGGGTCACTTGCTATTGGGGCAGGCTTACCTGCAACTGGATGAGCGGCGCAAAGCCGAGCAGGAATTTGAAATTGCCGCTTCCTTGAAAAACAAAAGCAAGGATACCGCCCCGGAAGTGGCCATGAGCAAAGTGGCCATGGCGCAAAGCGATTTTGGCCGGGCCGAAAAAATTCTGACCCAGGCTTGGCGTAAAAACCGGGATGACGTGGCCTTGAAGCAAGCCTTGTTTGAACTGTACGAGCATTGGGGCAACACCCTGTATGAGGCGGATGCCAAGGATTATGCCCAGATTATTCAAAAATATCAGACCGCTTTGTACTATGTGAACGACTATCAGGCGCAACAAAACATTGAAGAGCGTATGGTGGAAGCCATTCAATCTTATACCGAGCGCTTAATCGCCATTCGGGAATATGATACGGCCATTCAGCAATTGAAAATCTCCTTGCGCTACAAATATTTGCCGGATACCTTGGTGCAAATCGCCGAAATTTACTCCCGCACCAACCGGCTGGATGACTCCATTACCTGGTTCCGTAAGGCGTTTGATGTCAGCCCCAACGTGGTGGGCTTGCGTTTAACCAATGCCTTGCTGGAAAAAGGCCAGCAGTTAAGCAAGGCCAAACAGCCGGAAGAGGCTAAAAAATATCTGGATGAGGCGGATAAAATCAGTCAGGATGCCAAAATTTCTCTGGATTCCTTGTATCCGGTCAGCGTTTCCAGCGTGAAAATTGACAATGACATGGATGAGGTGACCGGCGAGTTTGAGCCAACGGTCAGCGTTCAGCTTTCCAATGACTCTACCCGTGATTTGAATTTTCTGGCGGTGAAGGCGGAGTTTGTGTCTGGCAACAACACCATTGCGGTGGTTACTCAAAAGCTGGCCACCCCGGATAAGCCCTTTCCTTCCCGATTGTTGAAAACCTGGCGCCCCGTGAACCGGGTTTCGCTGGATTTAAAACCAGACAACAAGCTGAACGTGCATGCCTTGCAGGACGGCAAGCTGACTGTTAAAATTTCCATTGCTTATCGAGATGGCAACGAGGCGGTCTGGAAACTGAAGTCCATTCAGGAAGCCAGCATTTCCACCGGCACCTTACGTCCGGTTCTGGAAGCCAAGCCGGTTTAGTCGGTCTTAACGCCCTCTAATTCAGCGCTGCTGTTTTTGTTGGCGTCGTCTCGCTGCCTGTTTCCAGTTGAGCCAATGCGTTTTAGTCGGTTGGGCTGGAGCGGAACAGCCGTGTGTTTTTCCAGGCCAGCCACGCCGGAACCAGTGTGAGTATGACCACGTTGAGTACCGGCAGGTTTTGAAAAACGGTGAATCCTGCCAGTTGAAACAGGCAAAAAATCAGGGTAAATTGCCGCAGTTTGCTTTTTTCGGGGAGAAGCAGGGTGAGCGGCAAGAACATAACCGGGTACCACGGGTGGAACTTGGCGCTTACAAAGGCAATCATCACCAGCGTGACCAGCGCAATTTCATAAAATACAGCGGCTTCGGTTATTTTGGCCCGCAGGCACTGAAAAATTCGCCATCCATAAAATCCAATGAACAGCGACCAGAACAACGGCTTCAGAATTTTGAGGAAGCCCTCACTGAGGGCTTTGGCTGGCAAATGCAGCCATTTGAGGGGGTAATAAACAAGGGATTCCAGCATGCTGATGATGGAATGCTGGGGTTTTCCGGCGTTATCCAGCATATCCCGCCATTGCCAGGGTTGATGGGCATCAATATAGCCATTGGCCAGCCATCCGGTTAACAGAAAAGACAGCGCAGCACCCAACAACAACGCCTTATAGGCTTTTTGCCGAAACAGGTAAATCACCACAAAGGGCAGCGCCAGCAGCGTGGCGTATTTGGTCAGAATGGAGAGGGTCAGCAGGGGTAGGCTAATCCAGCGGAATCGCTCACTCAGTAGACAGGCCAGCGATGCCATCAGCAAAAAGGCCATGGCGATATCGTTATGGCCATTGCCCATGGCATGCAGCAACACCAGCGGATTGGCCCCAAACAGATAAGCGGCCAGCCAGGGGCGCTTTAATTCCAGCCGAGCGCCAATGTGAGCAATGAGGCCGGTGGTGCCTAGTAAAAGAAACCAGTTCAGGGTTTTAAATAGTAAAAAGGCAGAGATAAAAGAATGACCCGCCCAACCAGTTAGCCACTCGGCCAGCCGGGCAAAGAAAAAGCCGTAGGGGCAGGGGTTGTCAATCCAGTGGGCATGCAAAAGGTGGCTGTCTTGCCAGTGCGGGATTTGGGCAATGGTGGTGACGTAGGGGTTGGTGTGAAACACGCTCTGCTGGAAGCCCCGGTTCAGGTAGCCAAAAATATCGCTACTGTGAAACGGCGTGACCCAAATTAACAGTCCCCCGCAAAGGGCCGCCCATAGTAGCACGGTGACGGCTAAAGTGGGGTTTTTGTCCTGTTCCTGTGTGGGTGCCGCATTGAGGCCAAGAAATCCCCGGTAAAATAGCCAGCCCAAGGCGGCAATGGCAACGGCTTCCAGCGCATCCAGCAGCACCCGGCTGGGCAACTCTTCCAAGCCCGGAAAATGCCACAGGGTAGCCTGCCAGCTTTCTCCCATGTGGGTGGATAGGCCGCTATCGGTGGGGCCTGCGTAGTAAAGCAGCAACAAAGAGGGCAGTAAAAACAGGGCGTAGAGGCTGATACTGCCAATGAGAAAGGGGCGTAAGGGCTGGTTCAAGGTTCTTCTCCCGTCAACAGGCTTTCCCCGTCCACCATCACGTGAATCACCCGGGTGTCAGCATCAAAGATCATCGCCGCTGGCAAGCTGCCTTGTGCCGAGGCGGTGGCTTGCCAAACCACCAAATCCGCCTGCTTACCGGCTTCTAAACTGCCCAGCGCCTGAGCCATTTGCAACACCTTGGCCCCACCCATGGTGAGGCTGTACAGGGCTTGTTCAGGCGTCCAGTGGTGCTGCCCAATGGCACAACGGGCCTCGTCTCGCAAATCCAGATTGGGAGTGCTGAGGCGGCCATCGGTTCCCAACCCCATGGGAATGGGGCTGTCTTGCCAGTGGGGCCAATGCAGGGTTTGGTTGTGCAAGGCCAGGTTACTGCGGGGGCAATGGGCAATGCCCACCGGAAAAGAGGCCATCAATGCTCGATCGTGGGCGGTGGTGTGAATGGCATGCGCCAGCACGGTGGGGGTTTCCAAAAGGTGATGGTTGAGCAGCGTTTGAATGGGAGAAGAGGTAGGCTGTTTGGGCTTGAACGTTTTATTCAGTACTTGCTGATGCAACTTGTCGATATCAGAAGGGTTTCCGGCCAGGTAATGGGTTTCCGCCTCAAATTCGGCCATATGGGTATGGATTAGGGGCGGATGAAGCGCTGCTTGCAACGCTTGCCATGCCTGAGGCGATACATTGTAAAGCGAGTGCGGGGATAGGCCAACTTGAACGCGGGGATGGCCTTGGGCGCTATCCTGTAGCGCTTGGTATTGTTTAAGCCAATGCTCAATCTGGATCGGCTCAAAGCCGGGGTGAAACACTTCCAGAGAGACGAAGCCTTTTAATCCGGTTTTTTGAAGCGCGGTTAAGCTCTCAGCACCTGAAGCGATATCGTTGAGGAAGGTGGTGCCGGTTTTTAACGCCTCTTCAGCGCCCTGTAGGCAGCGATTGAACTTGGCTTCCGGCTCGTTTTGGGGACGAGTGGTCTGGATGACATTCAGCAACCAGTCTACAAACGGTTCGGTTTCCGCCTTGGGTATCGGCTTTGGAAAGCTTTGCTCCAGGTGAACGTGGGTGTTGATTAGCCCCGGCGTGATTAGACTGCCTGCTTGCGGCGGCGGAACGGCCCATGATTCCGGCAGTTCGTTGTAATGACCTACGGCCTGAATCCGCTCCCCCTGAATGGCCACAAAGCCCCATTCAATGGGTGCGCTGGAAACGGGCAAAATCCATTGGGCTGTTAAATAGTGGATTTGTCGGTCTGAGGTTTCAATCATTGCGCTCATGCTCTTTGTAATCCAGCATAGACCGAGCATTGCCCCGCGTAAACCAAAGCGTGTAACTTGGCGGGAATAAATGGCCTCTGATGGCTGCCCTTGTTATAATGCATTCAGGTTTGCCCTTTGCCTGAGTCATCGGGTATCTGTGGTTTCCTTGAGCCTATAGTTACGGCCACTTTTATTGCATTCTATTTTCCAGTCGCTGAGAGAAAGGTAACTCTACCGCCATGAGCGTAAAAACCAAACCCGGCTTTTGGGCCGCCAATCCCGAAAGAGCCATGATCGTGATGTTTCCCCTGATTTCCTTTTCCCTGTTTTTGGTGGGCGCCATTCTGTGGTGGCTGGTTCAGCTGCTATTGTCCTTTTAAGCAACTGGCAGAAAGATTCTTCCACGGCATTGATGGGCTAATTGAATGACGGGAGGGGGAGCGGGGATGTCTGGTCGTGCTTTTTTATCGCCTATTATAAACCCTCTGGTGGTCAATGCGGTGCGCTGGCTGCTACCCTTTATGATGCGTAACCAGTTTGGGGGGCTGAAAGTCCGAATTTCAGACGCGGATTTGGCAAAGCTCAGGCAGTATCGAGGGCGGCGTATGTTGCTATTGCCCAATCACCCCACGGGTGAGGAACCGCTGATTCTTTTTGAGGTGGCCAAGCGGCTGAATGAGGTGTTTCACTTTGTGGCCGCCCGAGAGGTATTTGACTGGGAGCATGGTTTCAGAGGCTGGGTTTTACGCCGGGTGGGCGCTTATTCCGTCATTCGGGGGGCGGCGGATCGGGACTCTTTCATGATGTCCCGGAAAATTTTGATGGAAGGGCTTCATCGTCTGGTTATTTTTATTGAAGGCGAAATTTCCCGAGGCAATGAGACGTTGATTCCGTTTGAACCCGGTGTAATACAACTGGCCTTTTGGGCGCAGGAATGCTTGGCCAAGGAGGCTGCCAAGCTGGCCAAACTCAGTCCGCATTTGGCGGAGGCCACCTATCCTCCGGTTTATGTGGCGCCGATTGCCATCAAGTATTTTTACGCGCCGGGCTATGATCCGGCCATGGCGCAGGCCCTGATTGATTTGGAAAAATCGGTGGGACTCCATCCCGATCCGGCGGATGATCGATATGTCCGCATTCGGGCGGTGGGTGAGGCTGTGTTGAAAGTGCAAGAGGACTTGCATCAAGTGGCGGCTTTGCCCCAAGCCACTTTTACCGAACGGGTGGATGCCATTCGCAATCGAATGCTTCAAAAAATGGAGCTGTTTTTAGGCCTGAAGCTTGATTTGGAGGCCCCTGCCCTGAATCGTTTACGGGAAATCCGCAACACCATGGATCATATGATTCATAGCTACGATGATCCGGCTGACCTGAGTGATTATGAAAAGCGGATGGTTGAGCATTTGCGCCTGACGCTCAGTGAGTTCTACAAAGACTTGGACCGGGTGGTTTATTTTTTAACCTACGATGAAACTTACCTTCGTGAAAATCGTTCGCCCGAGCGGTTTATTGAAATGATTCGCCGCCTGGAGCGAGAAATTTATGGAGAGGCCCGCCTCAACCATCCACGTATCGCCATGGTTCAGTTGGGTAAGGTACTCAATTTACAAACTCACTTTCAGGCGTATGAAGCTGATAAAAAAGGCTTCGTCCGGCAAATCGCGGCGAATCTGGAAGAGGATATGCGCCAGTTAATTCTGAATATGCCCAATCCCTTTCACCTTCATCCCGATTCCTCTTCCGAGCCCTGCCAACAATAGCGCTATAAAAATGCCTCCGGGAAAACCCTGGAGGCATTTTTTGAAGTCCTGCGGAATCGGTGCGAATTAACGCTTGGAGAACTGGGAAGCTTTCCGGGCTTTTTTCAAGCCGTATTTTTTCCGCTCTTTCACACGCGCATCACGGGTTAAGAAACCTTCTTTACGCATGACCACTTCGTACTCTTTGCTAATGGTTTTCAAAGCACGGGCAACACCCATACGAATGGCGATGGATTGACCCACAATGCCGCCACCGGTTGCGTTAACCAATACGTTGTAACGATCTTCCACACCAGCAGCCACCAAAGGTTGCTTAACTGGAATGTGAAGCGTTTTACGGTTACCCAGGTACTGATCCATGGACTTGCCATTGATAATGACCTGGCCATTGCCGGGAATCAAACGGACACGAACAATGGCTTCCTTACGACGGCCAGTGCCACGAGTACCTACTTTAGGATATGCGGCTGCCATTATTTAGCGCCCTCCTTTACGAACTGGTAAGAAACTGGTTTTTGAGCGGCATGCGGATGCTCAGCGCCAGCGTACACAAACATTTTTTGGAATTGCTGACGGCCCAACGTATTGTGAGGCAGCATGCCTTTGACGGCGATTTCCAAAACCTTGTGCGGGCGGTTGGCAATCATGTCGCAAAATTTAACGGTTTTCAATCCACCGGGATAGTGAGAGTGACGGCGGTACAGCTTGGTGGTGTTCTTGCTGCCAGACACTCTGACTTTTTCAGCGTTAACCACGATGACGAAATCACCGGTATCAACGTTAGGGGTGTACTGAGGTTTTTGCTTGCCACGCAGTATGTTGGCAATCTCGCTGGCAAGGCGGCCCAAGGTCAGACCTTCGGCGTCAATTACCCACCAGGTACGCTCAAGCTCAAGAGGCTTTGCGGAATAGGTTTTCATTTTGCAGGGACTCCATTTGGTTCAATTTGAATAGTTGGGTGAGCTGTCGGACGCGTAAATCCGACTCGAAGTAGTTGAACGGGGAGGGGTAGATAATTGCCATCAGGCTTAAACCTTCAGGACGAGCCGTAAAAGCCGCTTTTGAACGGTCTTGCTCGGCCAGCACGTCTAAAATGTTTTCAGGAGACTGGGAAGTTTCGGTATTCCCAATGAACAAAAGCTGACCTGCTATATTCCTGACCATTTTATACAGAAAACGGTCGGCGGCAACGTCAAAATTAATAAAATCCTGATCCCGGCTAACCTGAATATGGCGAATATCGCAGATATCATTGGTAATCGGGCTGTCTGAATCTTTGAAACTTTTAAAATTATGAGCGCCTAGCAACAACTGGGCGGCCTGATTCATGCGCTCCGCATTCACCGGCTTGGCATAATGCATACAATCAGGACCCATTAAAGCGGTACGATTCCGACCGTTATAGATACGGTAGCGATACCACTTATATTGTGCGTCCCGGCGACTGTGAAAATGCTTGCTCACAGTCAAACAGCAGTCACGAATCGCTACACTGTCTGGAAGCTGGGCGTTGAGCGCAGCAGGCAAGTTCTGTACGTTGATCAAAGCCTCTTTTGCAATGTCAAAGTGCGCCACTTGCCCGTGAGCGTTCACACCGGCATCAGTTCGCCCGGCAAAGCTAACGGCAGAGGTTTTCAGGTTCAGCTTTCGCAAGCCGTCTTGTACGGACGATTGCACTGTTTGCAGATGAGGCTGGAATTGGCTGCCATGAAAAAATTGGCCACAATACTCAACCAGAAGAGCGATTCTTATAATCGAATCGCTCTCTTCTGGTTGAAGATAATTGGATTGTACCGTGACGTCTGTCATGCCTGTTTCTTTTCAAAGCTTGCCAAATAACCGGTAAAACTCTATTCAGCCAACTCGAAAGTCAGTTGAATCAAAGCCATCGGAGCAGCATCACCACGACGGGGAGGCATTTGAACCACGCGGGTATAACCACCCTTGCGGTTTTCAAACCGGGGGCCAACCTTACTGAAAATACGGCGAAGCACAGTTTCCGGCACTTCTCTGTTTTTCTCATCAGTTAGCATTTCACCCGTACGGCTATGATAAATCAGGTTTCTGACCTGACGAATCGCATGGACATCACCGCGTTTTGCCAAGGTAACGATGCGATCAGCGTGTTTTTTCAAAGCTTTAGCCCGCACCAAGGTGGTGGTGATCTCATCATGCGTGAACAAGCTGGTGGCCAGCGTGCGGATCAACGCCTTGCGCTGGTCAGCGGGTCTGCCCAAGTGGTCAACTTTACAGCGGTGTCTCATGATGGGTTCCTTTTATTTGAGGGGATTTTAATATTTATTCTACGTCAACGGGAAGGACAGTTCCTTCTGGGTCGGGACGCAGGAACAAGGCGAATGCTTGCAAGCGCTCAATCACTTCATCAGAAGACTTTTTACCGAAATTCTTGATGTTCAGCAAATCGTTCTCTGATTTGGTCAGGAGTTCCGCAATACTGTTGATGTTGGCCCGTTTCAAGCAGTTAAAAGCACGTACAGACAGCTCTAAATCTTCAATGCTGATATTAGGAGCTTGTACTTCTTCCTTGCTTTCAATTTCCTGCTGGGCTTGAGTGACCAACGTTGGAATGCCACTCAGGGAAGCGATCGGAACCAAATGCTCAATCAGCATATTGGCCGATTGGCTCAAAGCGGAACTGACATCCATGCTGCCGTTGGACCAGATTTCAAGCAAGAGCTTGTCATAATCGGTACGTTGGCCTACACGAGTATCTTCAACGCTGTAAGCAACCCGGCGAATGGGCATAAATACAGCATCCAGCGTCAACGTATCCACAGCCTTGTTGGAGGTGTTGGTATCAGCAGGAACATATCCTTTGCCCACTTCTGCGGTCATTACCGCATGGAGGCTTGCCCCTTCACTTAAAGTACAGATGTGCCAATCGGGGTTTACGATTTTTACATCCGCAGGGACTTCAAGATCGCCAGCCACAACGGGGCCCACTTTATCTGCATCCAGTCGGATGTAGAGTGGTTCATCGCTGTTACTTTTCAGCACAACGCCTTTAAGGTTCAGCATTACATCAAGCACATCTTCTACCACACCAGGAATGGTGGTGAATTCGTGTGTAACGCCTTCAATACGCACAGAGGTAATTGCACAGCCTTGCAAGCTGGAAAGTAAGACTCTTCTTAAAGAGTTACCTAAAGTAGTGCCGTAACCTCTTTCCAGTGGCTCGATTACAAACTTGCCATAAATGGAACCATCGGAATCAGTGGTTGTATTGACACATTTAATGTTCAGCGGCTGATCCATGTATTCTGTTACTCCAAAATTAATGCTTTTACGAGTAGATCAATGCGACTAGGATTAACGAGAATAGTATTCAATGATCAGTGCTTCGTTAATGGTCTGATCCAGATCTTCACGCTCAGGAATGCTCTTGAACTTGACGACCAGATTATTCTCATCGACTTCCAACCAATGGGGGACCATGGGGGTGTGGTGAGGATTAGCTGCTTGCAGCGTTTTGACAAGCGCCTTGCTCTTTTCACGCACGGTTAGCAAATCACCAGGCTTCATTTGGTAAGAAGCAATGTCAACTTTGTGACCATTTACTTCCACATGCCCGTGACTCACTAGTTGGCGAGACTGAGGACGTGTTGTCGCCAACCCAGAACGAAACAAGATGTTGTCCAGGCGACTTTCAAGCAATTGCAATAAAATCGTTCCTGTAACGCCTTGTTTGCGAACAGCCTTGTCGTAAGTGCGGCGGAATTGTTTTTCAACCAAGCCGTAAGTACGGCGCACTTTTTGTTTTTCTGCCAACTGGACAGCATATTCAGATAGTTTTTTACGAGCAGCGCCGTGTTGACCCGGCGGGTTGCTGTTTTTCATTTTCGCGGCTTTGGGGCTGATATCAAGGATAGTACCAGCTCTACGGCTTTGCTTGAAGATTGAATCGCGATAACGTGCCAAGACAAAAACTCCTATGGGGATTTTTTAATAAATCTTTAGACTCTACGACGTTTGGGTGGACGGCAACCATTGTGTGGAATGGGTGTCACATCTTTAATCAAACTGATTTCCAAACCGGCTACTTGTAGAGCGCGAATAGCCGTCTCACGCCCTGCTCCAGGTCCACTCACGTAGACTTCAGCAGCACGCATGCCATTGTCCATGGCTTTTTTAGCAACAGACTCGGCAGCAGATTGGGCTGCAAAGGGAGTGCCTTTACGCGCACCCTTAAAGCCTTCAGAGCCTGAACTTCCCCAAGCAATAACGTTACCCTGGGGGTCAGTCGCTGAAACGATAGTATTGTTAAATGTAGATTGAATGTGGACAACGCCTTGAAGAATATTTTTCTTCTCTTTGCGTTTCGGTTTTCCAGATTTGTCAGCCATATTGACTTTTTATCTCCATTAAAAACTTGTGAAAGTGAAGTAGGCTTCAGTTAAAAGACAGGTAAAACAAGAGCTTTGAATATAAAAACCTAACCTTGATTCAAATGAATCAGCGATGGGGCTAAGCTTTTTTCTTCATCGGGGCCGAACGCTTACCACGACGGGTACGGGCGTTGGTTTTAGTACGCTGGCCACGCACCGGCAGGCCGCGCTTGTGGCGTTGCCCACGATAGCAGTTGATTTCAATCAGCCGCTTGATGTTCAAGCCTTCAGAACGGCGTAAATCACCTTCCACTTGATAATTCTTTTCAATCTCATCCCGCAGCGCGTTGATTTCAGACTCAGTCAAATCATCGGTCCGCTTATCGGGGTTGACTTTAGTGATTTGCAAAATTTTACGTGCCAGCGACAAGCCAATACCGTAAATGTAAGGCAGGGCATACAGCATCTTTTTATTTCTTGGGAGGTCTACTCCGACGATTCTGGCCATTGGGACTCCTGATTAACTGGTCTTAAACTTAACTGAAATTTGAAAAAGAAAACAAAGAGCACGTTTTCTTTTTAAGAATTCGCACTGTTGAAAATTAAAATTAAATTAAAAGTAAACTAGAATCAAGAGGAGAGTCGAATTTGAGGTAAAAGACATAAACTTTTGCAATAATTGCAAAGGTAATTCCTCTTGCGTTACACAAAAATAGCCTACCCTGCCGAAGTAGGGAGGCTAAGACAGAATCATCCTTGACGCTGTTTGTGCTTGGGGTTTAAGCAGATGACGGCTACCCGTTTTTTGCGACGGATGACTTTGCAATGCTCACACATTTTTTTGACAGATGTACGGACTTTCATGGGTCTAACCTTCGATTTAAGGGGGATGGACTATTTAAGACGGTATGTAATCCGCCCACGAGTGAGGTCATAGGGAGACAGTTCTATCTTGACCTTATCTCCAGGCAGAATACGAATGAAGTTTTTGCGAATTTTACCAGAAATATGAGCGAGGATCACCAAACCATTTTCCAATTCTACCCGAAACATAGCGTTGGGGAGGGATTCGTGGACGGTGCCTTCCATTTCGATGACGTCTTTGGCCATAAGTGCTTTTGCTGATTCCTAATAATGCGACTGGGTGCCGGTAATCACTGCAGAAGAGTCAGGATTTCAGGCTCCCCTTTGGTAACCACTACTGTATGCTCAAAATGAGCCGAGGGCAAGTGATCTTTTGTAAGTACTGTCCATTCGTCCGCTGCGGTGTATACGTCATCTTCGCCCAGGTTAAACATAGGCTCAATGGCCAGTACATTGCCTTCTTCTAGCTTAGGGCCTTGCTCTCCGGTACGAAAATTGTGGATAAAAGGCGCTTCGTGCGGCTTTTTCCCAACGCCATGCCCGCCATAATTGCGAACCAGGCCATAGCCGTACTTTTTACAAACATCCTCAATGGCCCCTGAAATGTCATCCAGATAGTTTCCTGGGCGCATTTGAGCAATACCTGCCAGTAGACCTTCCTCTGTGGCGGCGAGCAGTTTTAAAACTTCCGGCTTCACCGTTCCAACGGGCCAGGTCACCGCCGAGTCGGAATACAATCCTTTATAAATGGTTCCACAATCTACGCTAACCACGTCTCCATCCAGGAGAATCTTTTCGGCATTTGGAATGCCATGCACCACTTCTTCATTGACCGACATGCATAAGGTCTTCGGGAAGCCGTATAAACCTTTGAATGCGGGTACTCCACCTGCTTTGCGAATATAAGATTCCGCAATCTCATCCAGTTCCAACGTGCTGATCCCCGGTTTGATGGCGGCTTGCACAGCCTGATGCGCCTCTGCGTTGATTTTGGCCGCAGTTCGGATTAGGCCTATTTCATGTCTGGATTTACGATCAATACGTTCGGGCATGGGAAAGCTCCTAGGAAGCGGTTGATAAGCCAAGGATGGGTTGGATGAGCGATTCAATCGCCAATGTTACTTTTTCAGGTGCCTGTTCTCCATTGATTTCGGCAAGATATCCTTTTTCCTGAAGATGTTCAATGAGGGGATTGGTTTCTTTTTGGTATTCAGCCAAACGCTTTTCTACAGTTTGCGGCTCATCATCAGTTCTCACAATTAATTCAGCCTGATCAATATCGCACAATCCAATAGCACGGCCTTGTTGATCTGTGGCTATTGAGCCATCCGGGCTGATTTTTTGCTGTTTGGGCGCGAGGCACTCATCATTGACATTGTAAACATGACGCGCGTTTTCACTGCAAAATCTTCTGCCTGTGGCTCGTGCTTTAACAATGTCCAGACTGACATTCAAATAAATGGCTTTGCTCAGCTCCGCTTCCCAGTGCTGGCAAAGCTCTAGAAGGGCATCGGCTTGCTCCTGGTTGCGTGGAAAGCCATCCAGAATAAATCCTTTTGCTTCTGAATGGTCAGCTGCCAGTGCTTCAAGACCTTTTTGAAACACTTTGACTACGGTTTTAATGGGTACCAATTTCCCATTATTCATATAAGATTCCAGCTCAGCTTTAAGCTCGGGATCTTTCCCTTCCTTCATAATGGCTCGAAAAGTAGAGCCCATATCAAAGGTGGGTAGATGGTAGCGTTCAGATAAAATTTGAGTTTGAGTCCCTTTCCCACCATTGGGCGGCGCCACAAAGGGGAAAAGCAGTTTGTTTTTTAAGTTTTTTGAAAAATCAGTCATAAGTCGCTGTTATCTTTCAATTGACCGGATTACTTGAGAAATCCTTCGTACTGCCGTGCCAGTAAGTGAACTCTGATTTGATTCACCGTGTCTAGCGCTACACCTACCATAATAATGAGCGATGTGGCTCCTAGCCCCTGTAAGGTGGTGATGCCTGTAATGCTGGTGGCTGAGCTGGCGATTAAGGTAATGGCAGCCAAGGCGAAAGCACCAATAAATGTGGTTCGGCTTAGAATTTCGCCCAGCTTTTCGGCTGTAGGTCGACCGGGTTTTACGCCTGGAATGGAGCTACCATATTTTTTCAAATTATCGGCAATTTCCTTGGGCTGCATGCTGGGGATGATCGATGAATAAAAGAAGGTAAAGAAGACAATCAGAAGGAATTCACCCACGATATACGCGGGTTTTCCTGCCGCCAGGTAAACGGTGTAGAAGTTGAGCACTTCACGCATGATGCCCGTTGGGTTTTGCTGCTGTAAAAAGGCAAAAATAGTACTGGGGAAAGCCAATACAGCAAAGGCAAAAATAATGGGCATTACACCGGCTGGATTGATTTTAAAAGGAATGTGCGTGTTTTGTCCGCCGTAAATTCGGTTGCCCACTTGGCGTTTGGCGCTGACAATAAAGATTTTCCGGGTGGCTTCTTGCAAGACAATGATTAATCCGATGGTTACCAGATAGATACCCAGCAAAAGCACCAGAAAAAATGATTTTTGGGCGTCGTTAGAAACCAATTGCTCGGTTTGGGTCCAGTAGAAGGGCACTCGGGACAAAATACCAGCGAAAATGAGCAGAGAGCCGCCATTGCCGATGCCCCGTTCCGTAATCATTTCTGACACCCAAAGGGCGAAAACAGCGCCTGCCGTTAAGGTTAACACCGCCTGCACATAAAATACCCAAGGCGTGATATTGGGATCAATGGCACCGGCACTGCCGATTAAACGCAATATCAAAACGGCCTGAAATCCGGCCAGCACAATGGTTAGGTAACGGGTGTATTGAGAGATTTTTCGGCGGCCAGCCTCTCCTTCTTCCTTCTGCAATTCTTCTAAACGCGGAATAACCACGGATAAAAGCTGCATGATGATAGAAGAAGTGATGTAGGGGCCAATACCGAGGGCTAATACGGAAACGCTTGTGAGAGCGCCGCCGGAGAACATATCCAGGAATCCTAGCAACTGGTTGCCAAGTGCGCCTTGAATCAGTTCTGGATGTACGCCCCACACGGGAACATGAACACCGAGGCGAAAAACTGCCAGCATCAGAATGGTAAATATTAATTTACTTTTGAGGCCGGACGCTTCCCACATTGCCTGGATGTCGCCGACTCCCGGTATTGCGCCTGCTTTGGGCTTAGCCACCGAAGAATCCTCTTTAATCAAATATATGGAGTACCTTGGATAGTGCGACCTAAGCTTCTGCAGCTTCGGCGGGGCCTATCAAGCGAATGCTGCCACCAGCCGCCTCGATTTTCTGACGGGCGGAAGGGGTCACATAATGCGCTTCTACTGTGATTTTGCGCTTTACTTCGCCTTTACCCAGAACCCGGATGCCGTCGTGCTTGATTTTCATCAGCCCGCCGGTCAGCAGCAAATCGTAGGTCAGTTCATTTTCTTCAGGCAGCAAAATCTGTTCCAGATCTTCAACGTTCAATTCCAGCCATTGGCGGGGATTGACCAGTTCAAATCCGTTGATTTTTGGCATACGGCGATAACCGGGCATCTGACCGCCCTCAAAGCCACGTTTTCTGGAACGACCAGAACGCTGGCCTTCACCGTTGTGACCTCGGTTGGCGGTTTTACCGGCGCCGCTGGCCCGACCGCGTCCAACCCGCAACTTTGCTTTCACAGAGCCTTTGGCTGGTTTTAAATCGGTTAAGGAAAGAAAGGTTTTGACCTCGCCCTCAGGGGCTGCGGTGGTTTCAGTTGTTTTCTTTGACATGATTATGCAGTCTCCACGGTGAGCAGGTGGGAAATTTTGGTGATCATGCCACGGATAACCGCCGTATCATAATGCACCACAGTGTGGTTGGTTTTGGTCAAACCCAAAGCGCGTGCGACCCGGCGATGTTTTTCGGGCCTGCCCAGCAAGCTACGGGTCAGCGTCACTTTGACCTGACGATCGGTCTTCTGTTGTTCGTTAGCGGACATTTAAAATTTTCTCCGAATTCAAATAAGGTCTACATCAGGATTTCTTTGACGGTTTTCCCACGGGCACGTGCGATTTGTTCGAACGTGCGTAGCTCCGCAAGGCCTTTTAAAGTGGCTCGAGCCACGTTTAAAGGGGAGTTGGAACCCAAGGATTTGGACAGAATGTTCTCAATCCCGGCAAGTTCCAGCAGCGCCCGAGCGGCTCCGCCAGCGATAACCCCGGTACCTTTGGAAGCGGGGCGCAATACTACCACGCTGCCGCCAGCCTTACTTTTTACAGGGTGAGGAATGGTGGTGTTGTGCAGCGGCACATCAATTAAAGATTTTTTAGCCGCAGCCACGCCTTTTTGGATGGCGCCAATGACTTCATTGGACTTGCCAATGCCAATGCCGACCTGGCCTTTGCCATTACCGACCACTACAACGGCCCGGAAAGACATCTTCTTACCGCCCTTGACCACCTTGGTTACCCGACGGATTTGAATTACTTTTTCTTTCCACTCGCTGCGCTCGGCATCGTCGGCTTGTCCGGGGCCTGGGCCACGTCCTTGTCCGGGTCCGCCACCAGGTCCACGGCCTTGACCGCGTCCTTGTCCGGGTCCGCCACCGGGGCCTCTTCTTTGGCCTCTATCACCACCGGGTCCACCCGGTCCACCCGGTCCGCCAGCGCGTGGGGGACGTGCTTCTGGTGCTGAAGCTTGTTGGGGGGCAGCATCCTGGCCCTGCTGAACTGCTTGATCCAGCGGCTTATCGTTTTCGTTGGACATTTCGTTTGTCATTGGCCTTTTTGTTTCCTATATAAAGGGCTATTTATCTTTACAATTCGGAGCCGCAAATTTTCCTGGGTTAAAGGAAACTACGGTGAGACTGGGCTTCCGTGGACACTGATGACGGATAGAGGGGACTCTAAGGGCCAAGCCTACATTGAGGATTGATACTCTAACAAAAGCATATGCCCCTGACAAGATTTCCCTGTGAGATGCCGTAAATTTGTTGCGACTGACCTTCATTTTGGATTCAATCAGGGGATGGGTTATTATAAGGCCATTCGTGATCAGATGTATCTTTCTTTATTTATAAGTGAGATCTTTTGCAAGGAGCTTTAATTATGAGAGGTAAGATTGGGCAACTGCTGACCGGGCTTTTTCTGCTGGTAGCCGTTGCGCTGCTGGGTTGGTGGAGTCGTCAGGAATTACTGGCTTCAGCCAAGCTTCAGGCGTTGGAAAGCCCTTTGGCCCCTCAAGAGCTTTCGCAAGTTTTGAAAGAGCCTTATAAGTTTGTGGCTTTTGGCGATTGGGGCGCTGGCACTCCCTTTCAGCAAGATGTGGCTTCCCAGTTGGCCATGGAGCTGGATAAAGACCCTTATGAGGCAGCCTTACTGCTGGGTGATAACATTTATCCGGATGGCAATATTCAAAAATTCGGAAAACCTTACTTTACAGATATGTACGGGGCGCTGATTCGTCAAAACGTTCATTTTATAGTGGCCATTGGTAATCACGACATTGTAGGCGGCCATCAGGCTGATCAGTTGAGCTTTTTCAAGATGCCTGGCTATTATTATTCGGTTAAAAAGCCGGGTGTTGAGTTTTTCGTGATTGATACCAACCATTTCGCAAATGATCAGGTTCAACAACAGTGGTTAAAGCAAGCGTTGTCGGCTTCCACTTCAACCTGGAAGGCCGTAGTGGGCCATCATCCGGTTTATTCATCAGGTGAGCATGGCTCTAATCAGGGCTTGAAAGACACGCTGGAGCCACTGTTGATTGACTATCGGGTCAATTTATATCTGGCTGGCCACGATCATAATTATGAGCGCTTTAAGCCCATTCACGGGGTTCAGTACATTGTTTCCGGTGGTGGTGGGGCTTATCTTCGTAACGTTGATAAGCCGCTTCCTCAGTCCCTGATTTATCTGAAGGCGCATCACTTTCTGGATTTTGAGCTAAAGGGCAATCAACTGAAAATGAGGGTGGTGGATAAGACGGGTAGCACCATTGATCAGGCCCAGTGGGTTCAGCCTGCGCTTCGCCCTCAGGCACTCCCTCATAAAAAGCAGGCATGCGTGAGAAAGTGTGTGCGATGACCCAGCCAGACTCTGTTTTAAAAAACAAACGAAAAAAAACGGTTCTTTCTATCATTTTCTTCAGTTTGCTGTTCTTATTGGTGGGCTTGGGTTGGGCTTTCTTTTTTGAGGATTTTGATTTCTACCGACCTGAAACCCCGCTGGTTTGTGGGGTCGCTCCTTCCTCTAAGCAGCCGCTGCGATTTATTGCCTTTGGCGATTTTGGTCAAGGCACTCCCTTTCAGGCCAAATTGGCTAAGCAAATGGTCAAAGCACATCAGCGGCAGCCTTTTGGCTTGGCCTTGCTGTTAGGCGATAACATTTACCCGAATGGCGACATCAAGAAACTGGCCAAAACTCACTTTGAAAACCCGTATGCGGGCTTGATTGAGCGCAATATACAATTTATAGCCACGATTGGCGATCATGATGACCGTAACGGGCATCGTGAAGATGAAATGTCCTACTTCAAGATGCCCAAGGATTACTATAAAGTCTCTCAAGGCCCGGTTGATTTTTTTATTTTAAATACCACGTTTTTTGTGCGAAGTCCTGAGCAGCGGGCCTGGATTGAGCGCGCTTTGGCTGAAAGCAAGGCCCCCTGGAAAATTGTGGTGGGGCATCATCCCATGTATTCATCCGGGCGCAATGGCAATACTGATGGTGCTCGTAAAGTGCTGGAGCCTCTCATGATTCGCTATGGCGTGGATCTGTACCTGGCAGGGCATGACCATGATTATGAGCGTTTTGCCCCCATTCAAGGGGTTCGCTATGTGGTTTCCGGGGGTGGGGGCAGTTACCTGTATAACTTTAGAAAGACCCAGCCCCATTCGGAAGTTCGCCTGAAAACGCACCACTTTTTATTGCTTGAGGTCACCCAAAATCATTTGTGGCTGAAGGCAATCAATCGTCATGGCGACGTGATTGATTGCGTGGATTGGGGTAAAGACGCTGATGCCACCCAAAACGCCTCTTCTTCCAGTGTTCTTTAAAAGCCGCAGTTTTTAAGCCTTTAAAAAAAGGTGGGTTAATCTGGTTTGGATGCTTGACTGGCGGGCAAGGCCGGGTTTTTGATCAACCAGTGAATCAGGAAGATGAAGCCGCTAATAATGCTGCCCAATGCGGGTGGGGTTAATGCCTGTGGATTTCCGCCCTCACCAATTAAAGCCCCTAGCAGTTGAAAGGCGCTAAGGCCGAAGACGATTACCATTAAAAAGCAAACGGCGTATCGGTAAATTTCAAAAATAATGGCTTTCCGTTCTTGCATGGTCGCTCCTACCCGTTCCACATAATCAACCAGTAACAAAGTCCCCACAAACAGGGCGGGAATCAGTATGCTACCCAACAGCAAAATTTCCATTGTATGTTGCTCCCTGCCCTATTTTGAACTTATTGGGTTCATTATAAGGCATTTTCTGCGGGGGGGAATTCCTGTGGCTGATTTTGCGTTTTTTGTGGGGAAATACGGCGAAAAGAAAGGGCGCTACTCTACAGATTCTTGTGTATAATTTTGTTAAGTAACCCGATTGTTGGGTACTTTCGTAAAAAAGCCTTTATGGCCTTGGTCGTTTGGGATAAAGCCACATCACAGATCCGGGTGAGCCACCATCAAGCAGCGGGTGATTTTTTAGTATGAAAGTGAAAATCAAGGATATTGCCAGGGAAAAAAATGCCTGGAGTTTGTATCGCCTTGCCAAAGAGCTGGGGCTACCGCAGCAGACTGTGTATTCCTGGGCCAGTGGGCGCACTCAGCCCAGTTATGACAACATGGACCGGCTTTGCGATATTCTGGATTGCCCGGTGGGTGAGTTGTTTGAGGCTGAACCCGTTCAGAAAAAGCTGTTTTAGGGCTTTAAACGGATATTTTTAGTCCTTTGGCGCACACATCGCCCATGAGTACTTCCTCAATCAAAGGGGGCGCTGTCACTGGTTCTGGTGAGAAGGTGAACGCGTTTTTCAGCACTTGCAAAGCCTCCCGGTGATCGTGGTCATCGGCGTAAAGCTCTACCAGCGTTTCGCCCATTTTGACTTTATCGCCCACTTTTTTGCGAAGCAGAACCCCAACCCCTAAATTAATGCCACTTTCCTTGCTCAGGCGGCCTGCGCCTACCATTTTTGCGGATTTGGCCACTTCCAGGGCGTCAATATTGGCAATGTACCCAGCTTCAGTAGAGGGCAGCATCAGTACCCGGTCTGGCTGAGGCAACAAACTAAAGTCATCCAGCGCGGCGACATCGCCTTTTTGGGCTTTGACCAGTTCCTTGAACTTGGCCAGGGCGCTGCCATCATAAAGCTCTTGGCGCAAACGGGTTTCGGCCTCTTCCAGGGTGGCATAGGTGCCTGCGCCCACCAGAGAAACGCCGCCCAGCCTCACGCACAAATCTTCTAAATCCTGAGGGCCTTTGCCTTTCAGCAGGTTTACAATTTCCATCACCTCCAGGCTATGCCCAATGGCGTAGCCCAAGGGTTGGTTCATGGCGGAAATGACGGTAGAAATACTTTTTCCCAGCCGTTTTCCCACTTCCCGGCAGGTAAAGGCCAGATTTTTGGCCTCTTCCAGCGTTCCCATAAAAGCGCCAGCGCCGTATTTAATGTCTAAAACAATCACATCCGCTCCGGCTGCAATTTTTTTGGAGATGACCGAAGCCGCAATCAGCGGAATGCTGGCCACCGTGGCGGTGACATCCCGCAGGGCGTACATTTTGCCATCGGCAGGGGCTAAATCCGCTGTTTGAGAGGAAATGGCCATGCCTAGTTTCTGGATTTGCTCTACAAATTCAATGCCACTTAATGAGGTTTTGAAGTTGGGAATGGCCTCCAGTTTGTCGATGGTGCCGCCGGTAAAGCCTAGCCCCCGGCCGGACAGCTTGGCTACTTTAACCCCTGCGGTGGCCAACATGGGCAGCAAAGCCAGTGTGGTTTTATCGCCTACGCCCCCGGTGCTGTGTTTGTCTACTACCACCCCGCCCGCTTCGGACAGATCCATTTTTTTGCCGGAGTTGACGAACGCCTGAGTCAGCCAGGTGGTTTCGTCCATGTTTAATCCATTGATGCAGGCGGCCATTAACCAGGCCGAAATCTGGTAATCATGCGCTTTTCCAGACTCCATCATCTGTACCAGTGCGGCGACTTCCTCTTCGGAATGCGTTAAACCCCGGCGTTTTTTATCTATAATCTCAATGATGTTCATGGGCGTTGCCTGCTTTTTAAAACTTTAATAAGGCGTCTAAAACGAACGCACATCAAAATTATAGCCCAAAAGCCAGACAGGATTTTCAGGATGACTTTTCAGGAACAATTGGCCCAGGCGGTTGCCTTTATTCAAAATCAATCCCCGTATCCGCAATTGAAGGGCTTGGTTGTGCTGGGTTCCGGGTTGGGTGCTTTTGCGGAAACCCTTCAAAATCCCCACTATATTGAATACAAGGATATTCCCTACTTCCAGCAATCCTCGGTGCAGGGCCATGCGGGGCGGCTGGTATTGGGTGAGGCCGCTCCCGGTTTCGCCATTGCCTGTATGCAGGGGCGTTTTCACTACTATGAAGGACATGCCATGGATACGGTGGTATTTCCGGTTCGGGTACTGAAGCAACTGGGCATTGAGTTTATGATGGTCACCAACGCAGCGGGTGGTATTCATCCCGATTTTCAGCCCGGCACCCTGATGCTGATTGAGGATCATTTGAACCTGATGGGCGATAATCCCTTGAAGGGGCCTAATTATGATATGCTAGGACCTCGATTCCCTGATATGAGTGAGGCTTACAATCAAGAAATGCGAACCCTAGCCAAGCAGGTGGCTTCTGAACAAAATATTGAACTGGCCAGTGGGGTTTACGCAGGGTTAAGCGGCCCTACTTACGAAACCCCCGCCGAGGTGAGAATGCTCAGAGGGTTAGGGGCTGATGCAGTGGGCATGTCCACGGTGCCAGAAGTGATTGCGGCCAATCATATGGGCCTCAACGTCATGGGGATTTCCTGTATTACCAATCAGGCGGCGGGCTTGTCCCTGCAAAAATTAAGCCATCAGGAAGTGATGGACACTGCCGAGCAAAGCCGCCAGCGATTTATGGATTTATTGCAAGGTGTTTTGACCCGTTTGGCGGCGAAGTCCATCGCCTTACCACAGGGGGGCGTCTAATGTCCGGTTTTCAACTAGAAGATTTTCAGGCCCAGTTGGACTTTCCGTTGGATGAGTTTCAGGAGCAAGCCATTCGCAGTATCGCTGAAGGACATAGCGTGGTGGTGTGCGCCCCTACCGGCAGCGGAAAAACCATTGTGGCTGAATACGCCGCTATGCGAGCCTTGTCTGAAGGCAAAAAGATTTTTTATACCACCCCCCTCAAGGCGCTGAGCAACCAGAAGTACTTCGATCTCAAAAAACAATACGGTGAGGCCAATGTGGGTTTGCTGACCGGCGATTCTTCCTTTAACCGGGACGCCCGCATTATTGTAATGACCACCGAAATTTTTCGGAACATGCTGTATGGCATTGAAGGGGATAGCAGCGTACTGAGCTATTTGGGCTATGTGGTACTGGATGAATGCCACTATATGAACGATTCCGAGCGGGGTACGGTGTGGGAAGAGTGCATTATTTACTGCCCGGACAACATTCAGTTAATCGCCCTGTCAGCCACGGTGGCCAATGCCGCTGAACTGACCGACTGGATTAACGAGGTTCACCACGATACCCGCCTGATTTGGAGCGATTTTAGACCGGTTCCGCTGCGGTTTTCCTTTTACGATCGGGATCGCTTGCTCCCCTTGTTTGAACCACCCGGCCCGGATGGCCAGAAAAAGCTGAGCCGGAAACTCAAGCTGGATTTAAAGGGACAGCGCTTGCCCAAGGCCAACCGTTTTTTCCGGCCCAACGAGCTGATTAACCTGATGGCGGAAAAGGACATGCTGCCTGCCATCTTCTTTACCTTTAGCCGCAAGGATTGCGACAAGCATCTTGAATTCACCTTTCCGCTCAAGTTGCTCAGCCCTGCCGAGCGCAAGCTGCTGGAAAAGAAAGTGGATGACTACGTGGCTCAAAATCCCTTTCTGGAAAGCAGCCCGCAAATCAAATTTATTCGAAACGGCTTTGCCAGTCACCATGCCGGGTTATTGCCCGCCATGAAACACCTGGTGGAAACCCTGTTTCAGCAAGGGTTGATTAAGGCGGTATTTGCCACAGAAACGCTGGCTGCGGGCATTAACATGCCAGCTCGCTCTACGGTAATCACCAAAATTTCCAAGCGCACCAACGATGGCCACCGACTGCTGACCGCTAGCGAATTCCTGCAAATGTCCGGTCGGGCCGGGCGTAGAGGCATGGATGCGGTTGGTTATGTTCTGGTGGTCAGTTCTCAGTACGAAGGGGCCATGGAAGTGGCGACGCTGGCCAGCAGTCCGCCCGATCCGCTGAATAGCCAGTTTACCCCCACCTACGGCATGGTGTTGAACTTGCTGCAAAAACACAGCTTGAAGCAGGCCGAATTTTTGATCCGTCAGAGTTTTGGTCAGTTTACCGCCGCCCGTCGCCTGCGTCCGCTGGAAGAATCCAAGGCGCACCACGAGTTTGAACTTCAGCAACTGCTGGATTTCAAATGCCCTTATGAGGTGAGTGACAAAGATTTTCACGGTTATTTACGGGCCAAAGAGCTGGTGCATGAGTCAGCCCGCTTTGTGCGGATTTTGCAAAAACAGCTCAAGCAGCACGGAAATTCTCCCGAGGTGCATAAGCAGTTGAGCCATGAACAAGGAAAACTCAACAACCTGAGAACCACGGTGAACAGTAGCCCTTGCCATAAGTGCGATTTGATTCGTAAGCATGAGCGGGTGGAAGAGCGCACTCAGCGGGAACAACGCAAGTTGAAAACGGTTAATCGCTTGCTGGCTGAGGAAAATGATACCCACTGGCGCCGGTTTATGAATATTTACGCCCTCTTACGGGAATCAGAGTATCTGGATGAGAACGACAAGCCCACCAAGCGGGGGGATTTAACCGCCCAGATTCGTTCCGAGAACGAGTACGCCATGGCTGAAATCCTGTTGGCGGTAGGCGTCATTGATGATTTGACCGCCCCTCAGTTGGCGGCCACCTTGTCAGCCCTGCTGAATGACAGCAACCGGGAAAATTTGTACGTGAAGTTTAGATTGTCGAATCCGGTGATGGAAGCCTTGGGCAAGGTGGATCTGCTATTCAAGCGGGTGGATCGTTTGCAGCGTAAGCATCATGTGGAAGTGGGCATTCTCCTGAATCCGGTGGCCAGTGGTCTGGTAGAGGCATGGGCCATGGGCTATGCCTGGGAGCGCCTGATTGGCATGACCAACATTGGAGAAGGCGATATGGTGAGGCAATTCCGGCGCACCGCTGATATTTTGCGCCAAATCAGCCGCATTGATACTTTGCCGCTTAAAATACGTCTGAATGCCAAGGAAGCCTTGAAACTGATTGATCGTGAACCGATTAAAGAAGTGGAAATGGTTGAGGAAGCGCCGGTTAAACCGGTTGAAGAATCAACGGGCCTTGTTTCCGCCGATGAGCGGGCGCAATTTTTAAAATTGGTGGGCGTTGATTCAAACAGTGACGCTGAAGCGCCAGCTGAAACCCAACCAGTCCCGCCATCGGCCCAAGAACCGAACGTTGATTCTGACGTCCCGGACTTGGATAAGCCGATTGTTCAAACCGTGGAGCCTACTGAATGATGAATGAGCCTGAATATTTGCCCGCAACGCCAGAGGCTGCTCTGCCTACTGAGCCTGCTCAGGCTGTTCAGTCTGATTCTACTATCAAGCGCTCCAAACTCCCCGATTTCCAGCCTTTGGGCGCCATTCGGGATTATTTTACCGAACTGATGAAGCAAGACTCTATTCGATAATCCGTTTTACTGCATCCCAACCAGACAGGTGTACAATTAATTTTATGACTCAATTTCACACACTCTCCCTTGACCCCGCCGTTTTAAAATCCCTGGATCACATGGGTTATCACGAGATGACCCCCATTCAGGAAATGGCCATTCCCAAACTTTTGACCGGACAGGATTTTTTAGGCCAAGCGCCTACGGGTACCGGTAAAACTGCCGCCTTTGGCATTCCCCTGATCAGTCGTTTGCAACCTGGCAGCGGCACCATTGACGCTTTGATTCTGGGTCCCACCCGTGAGCTGGTTCAGCAAATTTCTGAAGAGTTGAACCGCATTGGGGCCGAAAAAGGCATTGTGGCCTTGCCCATTTTTGGCGGTGAGAATGTATTTGTGCAAAAAGAATCCCTTCGGGAGCGCAAAGCCCAGATTATTGTAGGCACACCGGGCCGGGTGCTGGATCACATCGGGCAAGTCACCCTGGATTTGTCGCATGCCCGCATGGTGATTCTGGATGAGGCCGATGAAATGCTGGACATGGGTTTCCGGCCCGATATTGAGTCCATCTTCAAAAACTTGCCCGGTGGGCGGGAAACCTGGTTGTTTTCGGCCACCATTTCCCCGGATATTCGCAAGATTGCCGATCAATACATGTATCATCCCGAAGAGGTGCGGATTCAGCCGCAAACCAAAACGGCGGACAATATTGAGCAGCTTTACTACGTGGTGAAAGACGAGGAAAAACACCGCCTGCTGCGTCAGATTATGAAAGAAAATCAGGATATGTACGGCATTGTGTTTTGCCAAACCAAGCGGGATGTGGTGTTGCTAACCCGTAAACTGCGGGATTACTACCCCATTGATTGCCTGCATGGCGCTATGCAGCAAAGCGATCGGGATCAGGTAATGGATGAATTTCGCTCTGGCAAGCTGAAGCTGCTGGTTTCTACCGATATTATGGCCCGTGGTATTGATGTGAACAACCTCACCCACGTTATTAACTACTCTCCGCCCAACGATCCTGAATCCTATATTCACCGTATTGGCAGAACGGCCCGTAAGGGGGAAACCGGGGTGGCGGTAACCTTCTTTACCCCTTATGAGAAGCGTTCGCTGGAACTGCTGGAGCGTCGGGTTAAAATGGGGCTGCAAAAGCACCCGAGCTGCGAACTTGAATTTGAAGACGTTCCTGCTGGCGCTCAGGGCGGCGGTGGCCGTTACCGGGGTCCTGGTGGCGGCGGTGGCGGTGGTCATCGATCTGGTGGTGGGGGACAACGACCCGGCGGGCCTTCTTCCGGTGGGCAAAATCGTCGCCCTCGACGTCCGGGCAGTGGCAGTCCGCGTCCCGAAGGCGCACCCGTTTCTCCTTCGGTGAACCCTTCTGGAGAAAACGCTTAGCGCAGCGCTTGCCTTTGAAAGTCAGTCGATTTGTAAAAATAGCCGGTTCGCGGGAACTGTCGATGGGAACCCCTCGTCTAGCAGTCTAGTGCGTGGACAATTAGGGCGGATTTTTATGAGTGGAAACAAAAAAGGGGTTTTGCTGCTTCATGGCTTAACGGGCTCTCCGGTTGAAATGATGCCGGTGCAGTCCCAGTTGGAGCAAACCGGCTACCACACCCGCCTGATTACTTTGCCGGGACATGGAGAGCGGCCCGCCCGATGCTTTTTTGAAACTTCCGCCATCGAAATTCTTGACCATTGCGCCGCCGAGTATGAACGCTTCGCCGCGGAGGTGGATGAGGTGTACATGGTGGGGCATTCTTTGGGTGGCATTTGTACCTTGCTAACCGCAGCCACCCAGCCGGTTAAGCTGAAAGGCATTGTGGTGTTTTCGGCCCCTTACGAGCATGCCTATTTTTATAACTATGTTCTTGGACTGGCCCGCATGCCCATTCCTCACCTGATTCGGGGGCTTTATTTCGCCCCTCGGGATAAGGCCCGTTTCACTCGCCCCGATTGCAAGCCGTGGAATATTCCCAAACTGGTGCAGCAAAGCCGTGTTATTTTTTCTCTCATGAAGGAGCAGGTGCGCCATATTCAGGTGCCGGTCAGCTTGGCTCATTCAGTTTATGATTTGACCATTCCTTATACCGAAATGCAAAAGCTGGCTGCCATTATCGGTCAGTCGGCCCCGGTTCGCATGACCTCCTTAAATCGTTCCGGGCATCGTATTTTTCCGGTGAGTGGGGATATGGATGAAGCCATGCGGGTGATTGCCCATTTTATAGATCAGGATTGCGACACCTTGGCTGCCTCAAGAGCCGCCCTTAGTAACCGGCAATCGCTTTCTTTGCCCAGTTTATAAAATCTCCTTGATGAAATTGGCTGGACTCAATTTTATGAAAAATCGATGAAAAAAGAGCCGGTGAAAATCGGCTCTTTTTTGGGGTATTCAATCTTTGTATTTACTGAAAGCTTTCGTGGATTTTTTGATCCCGCTCCAGACCGCAAGGGGTGTAGCGATACACAATCACCGGCATCAAGGGATTCTCTGCGTACTGGCGTACCACCACTTCGTAAACGCCGTCCTTGTCAAGGTCTTCCACAATGCGGCGGGGAATGGTGTTGGCCGTAAAGGTGGCCATGGGCTGGCCATCGTTACCGGTGACCCGAACATGATATTGCTTGGGCTCAGGGCTGGGGAAAAACTGGATTAAGGCTGCCTTTCCATTAAAGATAGCGGATTGCTGAGCCACGCTCGCCCCGGAAATGGGCTGAGAGGAAGTTTCCAGCGGACTGGCCTCATCCGGGCTGCAAGTGTTGCCCAAGGGAACATCGGTTAAGCTGCCGGTGGTGGCATCGGCTGAACTGAGCGGCAAGCTGCTGGTGCTAACGCCTTGCAGGGAGGTGACTGAATCACCATAGGGCACATAGGTTAAGCTGAAATCCCGATGGCTGAAGCTTTTGTAAGCGGGCATGGGTTTCATTTTTGCAATGACCTGAATATAGCTGGGCCAAAATCCCGGTTGGTGATTCATGGCATCCCGTATTACGGCGTCTCCCAGCTTGAAGGTGGCATCCATTTTGCGGGTGGTGGTAATTTCCGGGGTGGAATTCTCCAGGTTGATGTCTGCCTCCACTTGGGCCATGGCATAGGCCAGGGCGGAGAATTGATCTTTAAAATAGTCGTTGGCTTTTCTCAGGAAAAACAGGCCGGTTTTGTTTTGCTTGAAAACCATTTGGGCGTACCCGTGGTCAAAGCCCAGCATCAAGTCTTTTTCGTTGGTTAGGCGGCGTTTGTGGATGGCTTCCAGCAATTTGTCGTGCTCGCCGGGCGCTAAATCGTGATAAGCCCGCCGCAGGGCTTCCATATGTACCAGCAACACCGGGGTGCTATTTAAAGCCTGAATCACTTGATCCTGAGTGGTAAATGTTTCGGGAAAGGCTTTGGCAGAAGCGTAACCGTTCACTTCCATGGGGGTGGATCTTAAAATATCAATGCTTTCAGCAGGGCTGGCCAGGTTGATATTGGCCGTCAGGCAAAGCAAAACGCTCATGCCCCACGCAAATTGAGTTAAACCAGCCCGGATTCTGATATTCATTGCTTTTACACTCCCGATTTCAACGCTAATGATTGCCGATGGGTTTGAAAATGCTTGCCATGCTCGGTTTCACACCTTGATGCTTCAGGACGAACCCTAACGGGCCTTGTTCACATCGTTTCCTGAAACAAGAGGCCTCATATACGACCATGCTCTAACCATCATTTTCTTTGTTGAGATTCCACTTTTGGACGCTCGATCGTATACCCTGTTGTATCAGATGCCATGGGTCAGGGCAACCCTGTGAACGGTCCGCACGTTTTAGCCGCTTGGCAGTGCTGCCTTTTAATGGAAGGGTTTGCAGGGGGCTTTCAACATTTTCGCTTGATTCCCTTTCACGCAACCGGCAAAATGGATCAAGCACTGTTTGTAAAAAATTCCCCAACCAGGTTTTAAACTGTTGCGCGCTTCTCTATTCTCCGCTTTTCTGCCTATTACGCAAACCCGATTTTTTCAATGGGGGTGTTGCATGGCGCTGGCCTTGCTGCTGACCGCCCTGTTTTATAAAACCCCGGCCTTGTCCGCTCCTCGCTGGAGCCGGGAGGTGTTTGTATGGCCGTTGACCTTTGCTCTGATTTTTCTATATTGGCAGGGGGCTAAAACGGTTCTGGCGGAAACAACGCCTTTAAAACGGATTGGATGGTCCGGGGTGCTGTGGGCGGTTCTGGCGGTGCTCATTCCCGCTTTTCACTCAACCGATATTTATGGCTATATCAATCGGGGCTGGCAGCAGTTGCATTATGGGCTAAACCCTTATGTCTTCACCATTGATCACATCCCCAACTGGCATGCCGACCCCATGATTACCAATCACTGGGTCAACAACCCCAGCCCCTACGGCTTTTTGTATTTACTCATTGCCAAGCTGCTCTGTTGGGTGGGTCAAGGCAATAAAGCGCTGACGGTTCTGGTGTTTAAGGGTTTTAATGCCCTTTTATATCTGGGCACCGCCGCACTCATCTGGCTGGGGGCAAGACATTTGGAGCAAAAAGGCCCGGACACTGTTCGAGAGCGATTTAACCCGAATTGGGCCGTGTACTTGTACCTTTGGAATCCGCTGGTTTTAATTCATTCCCTGGGTAACGGGCATAACGATATGCTGATGGGCTTTTTTGTCACCTTGGCCGCATTGTCGGCCTTATTGGGTGGTTGGTTTTGGATTTTACCGGCATTAATGGCGGCTACCCTCATTAAATACGGGGCGCTGGTGATTTTGCCGCTGGCCTTTTTGTTTTTGCTCAAAAACAAAGCATGGGTGGCCTTAGGGGCAGGGCTTGCTTTGGCCATCCTTGTTTTTGCGGTGACTGGTCTGCCCTATTTGCCAGATTGGCGGCAGTTTCATTTGGCAGAAATCAATCACAACGCTTTTGTCAGTCATGGGTCTTTGCATTCCTTTGTTTACTCTTTGTTCAAATATATAGATAAAACCATTCTGCCTGCCTTGCACCCGCATCGAGAGTGGGTTCGAGGGATTTTAAAAAATGGCCTGTTAGGCGCTTACGCCCTGTTTTTTGCGGGCTTGTGCTGGCGTCGGTTTCGGCAGTCGGGTTATCCGGCTTCTCAGTGGATTCAGGACGCCTTGCTGGTAATGGCCGTATTGATTGGCCTGATCAGTCTTAAATTTTATCCCTGGTATCTGGGGATGTTTTTTCCGCTGGTTTTCTACCTACCCCATGAGCATTGGCTGCGTCGTTTGCTGATTCCGCTATCTTGCGCTCAATTGTTTTCCATTACGTTTATTGGGCAGGCCCATTTGCTTAATTTTTTGGTGATGACCGCACTGCCCATCCTCTGGTTTCTTTGGAAGCAAAAAACAGACAAGCCTTTGCCGGTTTCGGGTTCCGGTTCGGAGGTGGCTTGATGAGGCGGGTTCAACCTTGGGCTTGGCTTGTGTTGGCCTTGATTGTGTTGTTGGGCGTGGGCGTTCGTTTTTATAAGCTGGATGAAAAAAGCTTGTGGAGTGATGAAGTTGCCACCATTGCCACCAGTTTGGGCAATTCTATTGATCCTGATGCTTACCGCTTGCGGGGGGAGCGATTTGATCCGCCTGCCCCGGTGCCAGCGCTGGTTTACAAAAGCAAAGCCACCCAGTCTCACGGCGCCGCAAATTTTGGGCGTACCGCCGAGGTTTTAAAGGCCAATGTGCATCCGCCGTTGTTTTTCTGGTTGATGAATTTATGGATTCATGGCGTGGGGCTGGAACCCGGTTTATTGCGGGTGCCAGCGGCTTTGTTTGGGGTGCTTTCTATTTTTCTGTGTTTTGGGCTTTCTTTACGGTTGGCCGATCTGGATGCGGTGCAGTTTTCCGCCAACCAGCGGCAAGGCTTTGCGCTGCTCACGTCCGCTATGTTGGCCTTGTCGGCCTATCAGGTCGATCATGCTCAGGATGCTCGCCAGTACACGCTGTTGCTTTGTTTGGCCTTGACGGCTGTTTGGCAGGTGGTTGGTTTGGCCCAAAGCCAGGGTCGTGGTTTTTTAAAGTGGGTGCTGCTGGCCCTGATTTTGGCGGCGGGGCTGTATGCTCAGTATTTCTTTTTGCTATTTGCGGTGTTTGTTTTTGCGGTGCTGCTGTGGCGGGGACGATCTCAAAAAAGGGTTTGGGTGGGTTCACTGACTTGTCTGGGGCTAATTGGGTTGTTGTTGTTGCCCTGGGCCTCGTCGATATTTCAGGCGCAACTGGTGTTTTTGAAACTGGCGGGCCATTACACCTCGGGTTTGTGGCATCCTGTGCAGTTGCCTGAAAAATTGTGGCGCATTTTTTGCGAATTTTTTATGCCAGGCAGTAAAGCTGGAAAGTGGCTCCCTTTGCTGATTTTGTTGGGCTGGGGCAGTAGCGTTTGGTGTGCTGACCAACGAAATCGCAATCACAGGCTGGAAAAAAATCAGAGCCTACAAAAACCGTGGGCGCTTTCGCCGGTATTGGCCCTTTGTTTAATGTGGCTGGTGTGTTTAACGGGTGAGCAAATTTTGCTGGATCTGCTAAAAAACACCCATACCGCCACCATTCGCCGCTATTTATTTTTGGTCAGTCCCGCCTGTTATTTGTTGCTGGCCTATGCGCTTTTTGCCATGAGACGTCATTGGCGGCCTTCCCGCTGGCGATGGTTGCCGGTGGTACTGGGCACGGTATTGCTGACTGTAATGAGCGTGGATACCTTTTACGCCCTGTTTAAAGCCCACACCTCCTCCGATGAGTTTAAACAAGCCGCTGCTTATATCAATGGCCAGAGTGGCCCCCATGATTTGGTGCTGGTGAATAAAACGGGGGCCATGGCGGTGGGGCTTGCCTATTACCTTAAGCCGGAAACCCGCATGTGGGGTGTGAATGTTTCCACCGCTCAGGATTTAAGGCCGGGGGCTCCCTTGTTGACTCAATTAACCCGTATGCTGCCAGCGGGCCCTTGTGAGGGGCGGGTTTGGCTGGTCTTTTCTCACTCGGCAACCAGCACCCGAGAGCGGTTGCAGGCTTGGTTGGCTCAAAATAATTATCAGGCAGGCCCTGAGTTTAAAGTGCCAGGGGTTCGGGTTTTACAGGCAGGGTGTCCGTCTTCAGGGGTTGAGGCCAATCACTGAGTGATTCACTGTAGCAACAAAATCCACTTCAATGTTTTTATGCTTGTACAGGGTATTAGGTCGTAGATCAATTCAGTAGGGGACGTGTGCGTTGCTGGGGCCAAGGCTCAATCATTGACATGCGTTGAACAGGAGACAATATAATGGCATATGGGGGATTTATGGGCGGCGGTGGCTACGGCTACGGTGCCGGTTTTGCGCCCACGCCGGGTGGCTTTACCCCGGCACGAACAGGCGCTGTAGAAAGCTCACCTGCAACACCGTTTGAAAAAGTAAGCGGCAAGCTGGACCGGCAAGAATCCAGCGTGAGAGGTTCCGTGTGGGGCGGTGGTATTGGTGGTGCTGGCGGTGCTGCTGCGGGTGCCGCTGTGGGTAGCCGTTTTGCTGGAAAAGCCGGTGCTGCTGTGGGCGGCGTGATTGGTGCGGTCGGTGGGATTGTGGGCGGCGTTTTTGCTGGTAAAGAGATCAACAAGGGTCGCTCCGCCTTAAAAGACACCAGCGATGATGGTAAGTTCAACGGATCACGTAGAGAGGAGTTTCAGATGGATCGTACCTACAATTCGGTCTTCTAACCCCCCATCTTCGGCATTTTTGCCAGCAAACCCCGATTGTGCAATGCATAATCGGGGTTTTTGCTATGCAGCAGGGTAACAATATCTGGCTGTGCCCTTTTCAAAATAAGGTTTTCGGAGACAATAGGAAGGTATCCTTTTAATGCTGATTCGGCGAGGTCAGCAAGGGTGTCAAACAGGTGTCAACGAAAGTGCCTAATAACGTCACGACTCTGATGGACTACACTGTGTTCTGTTTCGGCAGAATCCGCTCAGGTTATTCTTTTTATACACCCCCCGCCCTCCTCGCCCCATAACAGGAGGTTTTTTTATGGCCACAAATTCCCCGTTACCCACCAAGGGACTCTGGAATCGTCGACATGTGATTGATTCCGCCTCTTTGTCCCTGGAGGAAGTGCAAGAGGTGCTGCGAACGGCAACCTCTTTTTCTCATATCCTGAGTCGTCCGGTTAAAAAAATTCCCACCTTGCGGGGCAAAGTGGTGGTTAATATGTTTTATGAAAATTCCACCCGCACCCGCACCAGTTTTGAACTGGCGGCTCAGTATCTAAGCGCGGACGCCGTTAATTTTTCGGTTTCCAGCTCTTCGGTTAAAAAGGGAGAATCCCTGATTGATACCGCCGAAACCTTGGCGGCCATGGGCACCGATGCGGTGGTGATTCGCCATGCCAGCTCCGGGGTTTGCCAGCAGTTGGTCAATTACTTTGGGGACCGCATGTGCATTTTGAACGCGGGAGATGGGTATCATGACCATCCCACCCAAGGGCTGCTGGATTTATTCAGTCTGCTGGAGCGCATGGACGATTTAACCGGCAAAAAAATTGTGATTGTGGGCGATATTTTGCACAGTCGGGTGGCTCGCAGCAATATTCATTTGCTCAAGCTGTTTGGGGCCGAAGTCCATTTGTTAGCCCCTTCCACATTGCTGCCCATGCATATTGAAGCACTGGGCTGCAAGGCGCACACCGACATTGAGGAAGCGCTTCGGGACGCGGATGTGGTGATGTGCCTGAGAATGCAGCTGGAGCGTCAGCGGGCGGGGCTAATTCCAGCCTTGAGAGAGTACATTCGGTTTTATTCCATTACTCAGGATCGTCTGGATCGTTTTTGTAAGCCTAACGTGCTGGTTATGCATCCCGGCCCCATGAACCGAGGGGTGGAAATTGCCAGTGACGTGGCCGATAACAAGGCGCTGTCCCTGATTACCAATCAGGTGACCAGTGGGGTGGCCATTCGCATGTCTCTGTTGTATCTCTGCTTGAGTACCCCTGCTGAGCGCAGTGGTCTGGAGCGTTTTCAAGCCAGTTATAGTGAGCGGAACCAGCAGACAGGAGTGCTTGCGGTATGAAAAAATTGTTAAAAGGCGGACGTGTCCTTGATCCGGCTTCCGGGCTGGATGCGGTCATGGATGTGCTCATTGATGGGAACGTTATTGCCGCCATTGAAACCGATATTCCGGGCAGCTCGGCCGATGAGGTGATTGAGCTGCATGCCGGACAGTGGGTGGCACCAGGGCTGGTGGATGTTCACGTTCATTTCCGGGACCCCGGCAGTCCGGATAAGGAAACCACCGAAACGGGCGCCGCCGCTGCGGTGGCCGGTGGCTTTACCACCGTGTGCGTGATGCCCAACACCTCTCCGGTGATTGACAGCACCCCCATGGTTCAGTACATTCTGAACGCCGCTCAATCCACGGGTATCCAGATTTTCCCCATTGCCGCCGTAACCCGTGGCCTGGAAGGGGAAGAAATGACCTCTATTGGAACCCTCCTGAGTCAGGGTGCGGTTGGCTTTTCTGATGATGGCAGGCCGGTTGCCAGTGCCAACATGATGCGTAAGGCGCTGGAATATTCCAATATGTTTGATGTACCGATTGTGTGCCACGCCGAGGATTGCACCCTGTTTGGAAATGGGGTCATGCACGAGGGCTATTACTCCACCTTGCTGGGGTTACCGGGCATTCCTTCGGTGGCTGAAAGTGTGATGGTGGCCCGTGACATTGAACTGGCCCGCTTTACGGGGGGCCGGGTTCACTTTGCCCATATTTCAAGCAAGGAAAGCGTCTCCCTGATTCGCAAGGCCAAAGCGGAAGGGCTTCGCATTACCGCTGAAACCACCCCCCACTATCTGGCCCTGACGGATGCCTGTTGTCAGGCCTATGACCCGGATTTCAAGATGAACGGGCCTTTACGGGGCGAGGCTGACCAGAAAGCATTGATTGAGGCGGTGATGGACGGCACCATTGACGTGATTGCCACCGATCATGCCCCCCATACCCCGGATGAAAAGTCCATGGCTTTTGATTGCGCCCCCAACGGGGTGATTGGGCTGGAAACTTCTTTATCCATTATGCTCACCCACTTTTATCACACCAAAAAGCTGAATCCGCTGGATTTGATTGCCATGATGTCCACCCGCCCCGCTGAAATTTTCAAATTGAAACACTCTGGCAGGCTGGCAGTGGGAGAAAGGGCCGATGTGGTGGTGATTGATCCTGAACAGTCGTGGGTGGTGGATCCGGCTCAGTTCCACAGCAAGTCCAGAAATACGCCGTTCAAGGGGCAAACCCTGAAAGGGCGAGCTATTCTAACGCTGGCAAACGGGCAATGCCTTTACCAGCAGTCGTCTTTGCTCAAGCGTTCGGCCATGGCGGTTTAGCATTTAAAATCCTCAAGTCTCCGGTTGTTTCAACACAGCCGGAGATTTGCTTTGTTTGAGGCACAAATTTTTAGTGCTTCGGTTTTCTTTTTTTGTATGATAGATTTTCCTAAATCTTAATGTGAAAGTTCTAATATTCGTGTTCATCTCTGATATCCAGAATAACTCTGCATTTTGTTGGTGGCAGCCTATGGATGGGCCGCCTGCTTTCAGTTGAGTTTTTGAGGTATCAACACTCAAGATTGATTCAGTAACCGGCGGGCTTCCTAAAAAATAGAAGTGGCCGGTTTTTTCGTAGTTATCCCGCTCATTGCTTCAGGAAAGTTATTACCCCCAATGATGCCCCCTATTGAGAAGCAACTATCTGCCAGGGTTCCCCTGATTCTCCAGAAAATGCCTTTCTGGGATCGAACGGTGGGCAATTTGCTGCATGTCAGTGAAGGGCAGAACGGGTTGTCCTGGATGTCTTTCCTGAGGGACACCTCCGTGGCCTGGTTGCCCAAAATCGTGGTGTCCCGAAGTCTCATTGAGATTTCGGAAAGTACTTTTCTGGAGTTTCTGGAATCGGGCGTCATCTATTTTTCAGTGCCTGTGGCGGCTAAAGGCATGCATCGTTTTTTCCTGCGTCAGGCCGAGCAAACGCTGAACGGCAATTTGTCCAAAGCGCATTTGGCCATGCCGGTTCATCAGTTAAGAGAATTAGCGGCCAAGCCCGGTGAAACTTTATTGAAGAAGGAGCTGCCCCGTATTTTGGCGGTAAAAGCGGCCACCATTGTAGGGCCCATGGTGGCGGTAGGCCTGGGGTGTGAGTACCTGATTAACTACGGCAAAAACCTGATGACCGCTAAAGTGTTTAAAAAAGACAAGTTTAGCGATGTGGTGAATCTATCCAAGGGAACCATGAAAAGTGGTGAGGAAAGCGAGGTGGTTACCCGATCCGTTCATCGTACGCTGGCCACCTTGGGCCTGATGGGGGGTACTCTGCTTGGCTCTTTGGCCATGGCCCGCTATGGACATAAGCTTCCGCAAACGCCACTCAAGGGCCTTAAAGAGGCATTGCTGAAAAGTAACTGGAAAAAACTGGGCGAAAAGGTGCCAGAAAACCCGCTTGCCGCCGTGGTGAAGCATTTTGATTATGACTCGACCAAGGGCGGATTCTCGATTTCTTCTAACCAGTTGCGCTGGTACATGCTGGGTTCTATTCCCGCTTACGCCGATGCGGCCCGAGATAAGCTGGAGCGGGTGGAGTCCGTTTCCCGGCTGGCGGTGATTATGGGGTATTTGGCTTTTGGCCAGCAAGCGCTGGAAAAAGGCATGTTAAGCGTTATTAAAAAATACCGGCCCGATTTGCACGGGGCCATGATTGCGGATGTGGGGCCGGGTGGCAAGTCTCAGGTCATGCGACTCACGGATGTGGTGGACAAGGCGTTTCACAAAGAAAATCTGGCCCAGAGCGGACGATCCATTCAGGCCAACTCTCTGGATGGCTTGTTTCACAAAGCGGATGAGGCGGCTTTAAGGGTTGCTTCTGACGAGCAGCTGAAGCGGGCCATTACCGGCAAAAATGTTTTGTTTGGGGTGCCTATGGTGGTTGGGGTTCTGGGAACCGGCGTTGGGGTTACTCTGTTAAATCAGTTCTGGACGAAATACCGATTTAACAAGGCGGAATCGCCTGTTTTGGCGGGCGCTTTACCGGCACTCGGTAATCAAAAGCCGGTTCAAGTGGTTCAAACTGTCAATCCGGCAAGGGCGGTCTATAACTATTCATCCCCGTTTCAAAATTCGGCCATGCCGGTGAACCGATTTGCCGGTTATCGTCCTTTCATATAAAGTTTGGTAGTGGAAGGAAGCACCCTTTTCAGGGTGTTTGATTTCCCCCTGTTTCCTCACCTTGTTTTAGATTCATCATCTTAGAGTCATCACCCCTTGAACATTCGGCAGTTGGCAAGGGTTCTTACCGTTTGCTGACACAAAAAACGCCGTCTCGGTTTAATATGACTGACGAACCAGAGTGTACCGCGTGACCCAAGTCTCCAATCTCAGTGCCAGCGTTGCTAGGCTGGCAAGCCAGAGCAGGCTGTATCGAACCTTGGCTTTTCAGGAAGGCCAGGGTGGGGGAACCGCCATGAAGTTTTTACAGGACACCGGTTCCGCCTGGTTGCCCAAAATACTGATTTCCCGAAGCAAGGCCGAAGGGGCTGAAGCCAGCTTACTGGAGTTTGGGGAATCGGCCATGACCTATGCCTTGCCCACGTTTTTGGGGCCGGGTTTGGCGAATCTATTTTTCAAATTTGGCGCTTATCGTCGACCGTTCGATAAAGCGTTCAATAAAAAACTGCTGACTGAAACTTATGAGGTGCTGAGCAAGGCCAGCGATCAAAAGGCGGCCGCTCAGGCCATGGTGACCAAAGCGGCGGTGATTCTGTCCACCATTGGGGGCATTGGCCTGTGGGGCGAGTCGTTGGTGAATTACGGTAAAAACCTGATGACCGCTAAAGTTTTTAAAAAAGACAAGTTTAGCGATGTGATTAACCTGACCCCCGGTAAAATCCAGCCGCAATCGGGCTATGGGCAAGAAGACAGTCCGCAGGTGAAGAAAGCTAAAAATCGAATCAAGCAGGTTAGCGTTGGCTTTGCGGGATTGCTGGGCGGCGCGTTTTTGTTGGCCCGGTTTGGCCATCGCTCCGAGGGGGTGAAAAAAATCTCCGGGCAAGTGGTCAAGCATCTGGATTTCAGCTTTGCTCAAAACGCTCAAAAAAAGGTGACCTACGGCCTGGGCAATCGAAAAGGGTTGTTGGGGGCCATGATGCTTACTTGCGCCATTCCTTACCTGGATTCGGCCAGAGACGGCTATGAACGACTGGAAACGGCCTTGAGACTGCCGGTTGTTTTTGCCTATATTCTGTACGGACAGGAATTGATTCAAAAGGGCATGGTCAAATATTTTCCCCATCTTTTTAAAGAGGCTTTGGATGCTCAGGGCAAGGTGATGAGTACCCGCCAAATCGCGGAAACCGCCTTGATGAGAGCCGCCAAGGATAGCCAAAACTTAACGCCAGAGATGGAAGCAGTAGCGGCACCGCATATACGCCGTGGTCTTATGGCAAAAAGCCTGACGGTGGTTGTGCCATTGGCAAGTGGCATTGTGTTTACCGGCTTGGGGCTAGGCCTTTTAAACCGGTTTTTAACCAATTATCGCTTTAAACAGCAAAGTCTCACCGGATCGGGCGGTAATCCTCAGCCTCGTCCGTCGCTGGTACCTTTTAGTGGGCCTCCGCTGAACACTTTCGGGTTGCCTTTCAGCGGGGTCGCCGCTGATCCCTCTTTGGCCACTGGCTCTTATCCGCTGGGCGGTTTGAACCGGGGCTCGTTCGCAGGCGGCTTCGGCAATTCGGGGTTTTATCCCGCTCAACCCGCTACCCGTGGTGGGGTGGCGTTTGGAAAAGACGCCGGGGCTAAGCGGTCGTATCCGGGATAAACTGTTTGATTTCCAGCAGTTTACCGGGGCGCTGGCTCAGGCTAAGCATGAACTCTTCAATCCGTTTGCCGGGTACAAAGTAGTTGTTTAACCTGACGTTTCCGCTGTCGTGATGGAGTTCCATCATTTTAACCACGTAATGCTTGGCTTCGCCCACCTCGTTCAGGGAATCTTCATCGTTAAGCCCGTTAGAGTCGTGTTTGATGCTGACATAGTTGAACCCGTCGTGGCTGATAATCATTTCTCCACCCTCTTCCACCTCAAAGTGGAAGTGATCGCCCCGGCGATGCTTTTGAAAAATACTGATGACCTTGTTGCTAATTTCGTCTGTCATAGGGTTTGTCCTGATTGTAAAATTTATAAGGGTACTATCGGCATAGAATAGGTATAGGGCAGGGGGGATATTCAGTATGATTCCCCGGTTCAGGTCTGTTGAAGCTTGTTGAGCCATCGTTTGAGATCGAGCCCTTCGGCTCGAGTTTGGCAATCATACCAAAATAAGGTTAAAGCACTGATATGAAAAGGCATGATCAGGCAATTGGCAAGGCTGCTCCAGATATTCCAGATGGATTGAACATAGAGTGGAACGCTGTGGTGATTGTCTAATCCGGTGCGAGACATTTCAACCCCCATCCACAGAGACACCGGACCCATTAGTACGCCCATAAAACTCCAGCTAAGCAGCATAAAGCCGATGCTGAAGAGCAAGACTCTGGGGACTGATTTGAAGAGCAGTTGATAGGAATCCCCTATATGGCGCCAGAATTTTTTGGGTGCCTCCGTATTTGTGAGCAAGGATAAAATGGGGAAGTTAAATAAAAACCATTGCACGGTTCCCAAACTAACCAGCAGCACGAAAGCCCCAAAACCTACCACCAGTGCGAAAATACCCATCATTAATTTGGAGGTGGCGCCGCCACTGGAGGCCATCAGCGCCGTCATTGTAAAGCCCACTAAAATCATGCCCAGGTAAAAAATAACCAGCGTTACCACCAGCAGGCCCAAAAACATCAGCCCCAGTAGCACGGTCATGCCCATCAAGGGCAGCGCGTTTGCCCGAAGGTGCTGAAAGCACTCTTTCAGGCTGGGGGTGGTATTTCTCAGTAAGGACAGGTAAAAGAATCGGCATAGCATGCCATAGCTGATTAACCAGGCCAGAAAAACGGGAATGATCAGCACGCAGGTGCCTGCCAATAGCAGCAGTCGAATGGCCAGCTCGCCCACCCCCACTTGGGTTAGGAATGCCTGATTGGAAAATAAACTGAGCAAGATGTGAAACAGGGTGTTGAGTATGGCCGGAACCGCCATTAGCAGTAAAACTACCTTCAGGTTCACTCTCACCAGGGTCCAGGCTCTGCTAATCAAGGTTAAAATGCCTTGAGGCGGATAAATAACCGGAGCGGGCAGCGCTGTCATGAGGAAACCGGTCGCTCCGCCTGGGGTGGTTCATTTTCGGGGGAAGAGACTTGTTTCAAGACATCCTGAAAGGTGCGGAGCAGCCGGAACTGATATCCGCAGCCTTCCGCCAGTTTGCCGCCCATTAAAATGGAATGCTCCGATGGGTACTGGCGGCAGAAGTTGGGGCGCTTGTTATAAATGCCACAGGTGTTGTTGGATTGCAGGTGAATGCACTGGAATAGAAGCCCGTCCGGGTCGCTTTGGGAGGGCAGGGGCTTAAAGTATTCATATTCCGGGTTCTTGGTTTTGACATCCTCAAACATTTCAAGGCTGTTAATGGTTTGCTGGCCATACACCAGGTAAATGTTGGAACAGCACTTGCCGCACTGGTTACAAGCCCCGGTGCGCTCAAAGTATTGCCCTTGCTGGGCGCCTGCCTGACGGGTTTCTTCAGGTTGCAGAAAGGATTTTACAATTTCTAGCATGCTTTTATTTTATACGGTTTCCCTGCTTTTGGCTGCCCTACACACACTTGTTTTAGGTCGCTTTACGGATGGCTTGCAAAGAAGGCTTTATGGCCAGTGGCCTCATTATTTTGAGTGGCTGGCGTGAACCTGCCACGCTTGGGCTGCTTTGGGTGGTTGTGGCTTGTGGAAACCCGATGCTGGCTTAAATGCGATACACTGGTGGGGTGTTCTCTTCAACGTTTTGGCGGGGAGGGAGCTTGTATTTACAGCGAAATGGCGAGTTTGTGACATGAAAATTTGGGTGGATGCCGATGCTTGCCCAGGCGCGGTTAGGGATATTATTTTGAGGGCGGCAAACCGCCTGGTACTGCACACCACGTTTGTGGCCAACAAGGCTTTGTGTTTGCCGGTGGCCCCTCACCTCTACTTTGTGCAAGTAGCGGCGGGCCCCGATGTGGTGGACTTGTACATTATCGAGCAAGCTCAACAAGGCGAATTGGTAATCACTCAGGATATTCCACTGGCGGCCCAACTGGTGAATCAGGGGGTCACCGTGATCAGTCCCCATGGCACCCTGTTTACCGATGGCAATATTGGCGATCGTTTGGCCAGCCGAAACCTGATGAGCGATTTACGGGATACGGGCATGATCACCGGTGGCCCCAAGCCCTTTGGGGAAAAAGAAAAGCGGGCCTTTGCCAATGCCTTTGATCAAACCTTAACCCGCCTTTTAAAGGACGCTTAAGAGACTCCAAACCATAATTCCAGTATTCTGGAATTATGGAAATGTTGGAAGCTGTTGAAGCCCTTGGCGCATTGGCCCACGAAACCCGCCTTGAGATTTTTCGATTGCTCGTTCGACGAGGCTCCGAGGGGTTGGCGGTGAGTCAAATTGCGGAACACGTTAAAATTCCGCCTGCCACCCTGTCTTTTCATCTGTCTCACCTGCAACGGGCCGGATTGATTCATTCCCAACGTCTGAGTCGCCAAATCATTTATTCTGCCCGCTACCCCCTGATGAAAGACTTACTCGGCTTCTTGACGGAAAACTGTTGTGAGGATGCCGGTATGAATGATGAGTGCAAGGAAACGACGCAATGTCCAAATTAAAAGTTCTATTTCTCTGTAACGGCAATGCCTGCCGTAGCCAAATGGCGGAAGGATGGGCCAAGGTGCTGCATTCGGATTGTATAGATGTCTATTCCGCTGGAACCGCTCCCCATGGGCTGGATCCCAACTCGGTTACAGTGATGGCAAAATGCTCACCGCTTATCGTCAGGTTCGGGATGAAATTCAGGCATTTATAAAAACATTGCCCTCACTTTTAAGATTAGAGGAACCAATCTCATGACCACTGCCAGAGTTCATATCAATTTGTTCGTTTCAAATTTAGAGGCCTCCGTTTCTTTCTACAGTAAAATTTTTAATGTGCCGCCCTCTAAACTCAAGACGGATTACGCCAATTTCAGGCTGGAAACACCTGCCTTGCACCTAGCTCTGGTGCATCAACCGGGTATGAAATCCAACTCAGTCACGAATGGCCAAGGGCAGCATTTTGGGGTGGAACTGTTTGATGATCAGGTTCTAAATACCTGGAAAGAGTCGGTTAAATCTCAAGGCTTAGTACCGCATTTGGAAGAAGAAAACGTGACCTGTTGTTATGCGGTGGCCAACAAGTTTTGGTTGCACGATCCCGATGGCAATGAATGGGAGTTTTGGGTTCGTCACGATGATGAGGGAGAAACGTTATTCTCTTCCAATGAGGCCACCCGTTGTTGCGCCCCTGAAGCAATGCCTGTGAGTGAACCCGCTGTCAGTAATCGAGAAAGTTGTTGCGGATAATGAACGACTCGCCGCTTTGCCGTTTATCCCCGTTGGATCGGTATCTCACGCTGTGGATCTTTTTGGCCATGGCGGCAGGCATTGCCATTGGCTATTGGAATCCTAATGTTGAAGCCGTGATGGGTCAATTTCAAGTGGGTACCACCAATATTCCCATTGCCATTGGCCTGATTTTAATGATGTACCCCCCTTTGGCCAAAGTGCGCTACGAGGCGCTGGGCGCAGTTTTTAAAAACTGGAAACTGCTGGGGCTTTCGCTCATTCAAAACTGGATTATTGGCCCCGTTCTCATGTTTGTTTTGGCCATTACGTTTTTATCCGATACGCCGCATTATATGGTTGGCCTCATCTTGATCGGCTTGGCTCGGTGTATTGCCATGGTTCTGGTCTGGAATGATTTGGCTGATGGGGATAGCGATTACGCAGCCGGATTGGTGGCGTTTAACAGTATTTTTCAAGTTCTGTTTTATAGCGTGTATGCCTGGCTGTTTATTACCGTTTTTCTGCCATTATTGGGGTTAAAAGGGGCCATTGTACCTATTAGTATTGTGGAAGTGGCCCAAAGTGTTTTAATTTATCTGGGAATTCCGTTTATGGCAGGCATGCTGACCCGCTATGGCTTGCTCAAAGTTAAAAGCGCCGCTTGGTATTCAAACACCTTTATTCCGGCCATTAGCCCCATTACCTTAATTGCTTTGCTGTTTACCATTGTGGTGATGTTCAGCCTGAAGGGCAATCTGATTGTACAGATTCCCCTGGATGTGGCCCGAATTGCGCTGCCTTTGCTGATTTATTTTGTGCTGATGTTTTTTGTGAGTTTTTATCTTGGCAAAAAGGCGGGGGCGGATTACTCCAAATCGGCGTCTTTGGCCTTTACGGCTTCTGGAAATAACTTTGAGCTGGCCATTGCGGTGGCCGTGGCTGTTTTTGGCATCAATTCCGGGGAGGCCTTTACAGCGGTGATTGGGCCGTTGGTTGAAGTACCTGCCTTGATTATTCTGGTGAATGTGGCCCTTGGGCTTCGACAGCGCTGGTTTCAGTCTGCCGTATCCAAAAATGGCTGAAATCCGCCAGAAACGGTGAAAAGCGTTGTTGTAAACTCTTTGTTACAAAAGATCGCCCAAACCCTGCGGCTCCCCCGGAAAAGGTTGACAACCTAAAACCCTTGATTGACAATAGTTTTCACTGAATTGTCAGACTGCTTTGGAAGCGTATAGCAACCAGTCTCCAGCAATTCCCTTGCGGGTGTAACTCAATTGGTAGAGTACTTGCCTTCCAAGCAAGATGTTGAGGGTTCGAGCCCCTTCGCCCGCTAATTTTAATTCTGGGTTCCAGTTTTTTTCAAGTTGGCATCGTGAGCGTTTCAAACACCATTTAATCCACAATGCTACCGGGGGGTGATGATGAAGGCTTGGGTAATCTTTTTGGTAGCGGCTGGTCTGTGGCTTGCTTTCATTCCCGCGCCGGTAGCCGCTCAAAATAGCTGTCAAAACAAAGGGTTTGCCGTTATTATGGCCACTCCGGTTTCTTCACGGATTAACTGGGTGGGCGATCGGGTGGAGGCTGTTTTGTCGGAGCCATTGGCCTTATCGCCACAAAGCACCTTGCCCGCCGGAAGTTTAATGAAAGGCAGGGTAGCTGCGGTTAAACTCTCGGCCCGGAATAAACCGGGCAGCATCCGGCTTCAATTCACCCTTGCTTCTCCACTCCCTCCCCACACGCCGTTCATCGCTCAAATCAACACCCCCGACGGCTGGCTGAGACAAACGGATGAAAATACAAATAGCTGGACGGTATCCCCCTTGCGCTCTACCCGCTTGCTGAACCAGAAAATCCAGCAGCGACTGGGGAGTGACCGAGCCGTTTGGGCCTCCGTATTGGGCCTCAACCAAAATACCATTCCTGCTGTGGAATCCGATCGCTTTATGAGAGACTACAACCGAAACGATGTGATGGTAGGGGCGGGCGATCGGTTGCAACTGCAATTGCTTTGCCCTTAAACGGGCCTTCCTCAGCCTCTCCTTTAAATCAATCGACCCCTTTTAAAATCATTGCCCTCAAACAATCTGCCTGTCCCGGCAATAGACGGCCCCGCCTCAAACCGGTATGATGAAGCATTGAAACCGTTGAGGGTTTATTTTATGGAAATACGCTGCCCACAATGCGGAAGACAATCCGTGGTGGCCCAGGATATTGAAGCCTTGAGTGATTCCGCCCTTCTGGTCAAGCTGGAAAAGCGGATTCAACTTTGCTGCCAGCAGTGCGGCTGGATGGGCTTTCGAGAAATGCCGCTGGATGCCGTGGAGCGAGATACGCCGGACCACATCCCGAACTCGAACGCCTGAACCTTTGAAAAAAACTTTGAAAAAAGCCGCTCCCCAACACCCGTCAAGCTCGCCACTCCAAAGCGAGATGATTTTTTAGTGAAAACAGCCGTATATTAATTGAGGACGCTCGCATGGAAACCGAACAAAGCCAAATCTCCTTACCCCCTGCTTTATATCGACAATTGAACCGCTTAAAAGCAGAAGGCCAATTCAACAGTGATGCGGACTTACTACAAGCCTGTTTTGAAGCACTGGAGCGAAGCTGGGAACGGAGTGCCGGACAAAAAAACAGCAGTTTGCGCAGTACAACACCGTACATGAGCCGCCCCGGCCTGGGAATTGAAGATTACGATACCTAACATTGTAGACGGGCTTATTTGCTAGTGAAGGCTGCTGGATGCCAACGCAGCCTGATAGCCAGCCATGGCCTTTTTAAGAGAAGGAAGCACCTGATTTTCAAGCAAATCGGCGCTTTGCTTGCAGAGAGCTTTTAGCTCTTTTTGGGCTTTAAAAGGCCCGTCCGACAGGGCCAGAGTCGCTTGAAAACGATCCTGAAAAGTCCGCAGCTCATGAATAAGCACATAAGCCGCAAAGGGATACCCCGAAAACCGGGCGTAAACCTGCTTGTTGGCCTCCAGCATGGCTTGGGCCAGTTTGCGAATATCGCTTTGATTTCGGGATACCTTAAGCCCCAGTTCCCGCCAAAACTGAATATGTTGTCCAACTTCCAGCTCAAATGCCTGAACCGCTGCCAGCAAATCTTTTGTTTTAAGAGCCGCATCGCTCACACTGTGACCCGGCGGTTCCATCAAGGCGTAGGAGGTCTTCCAGTTGGAAAACTCAGCGCTTAACGTTTCCAAATGCCGCAACGGAAACCCTTCAATATGGGCGCCGCCCAACGAGGCGTTCCACAAGGTGGTGGGCTTTTCCTTTTTGGCGTTTTCCAGGGCCATCTCTTCCAGATGAATTAAAAAACTTTTGTAAGACTGTAAGGTGGGTAGCTCTTGCCCGTCTTGCCCCATTACGTTAGTCAGTGCGTAGGGGGCTGCGTACAGTGTTTCCGAGGTTTCCAAATCGAGTTGTCCCTGCTCGTTCAAGCGCATTTCTACGCCACCGGCATACACTTGCCGGTTTGGAAAAGCCAAATCCTGCCCCACCAGCACAATGGGATCACATTGCAACACTTGGGCCATTTGAAAGCCAATAATGGATACGGTTCCCCCGCCACCCAACCGCAAATGCTTGCGGCTGAAAGCCTCATCCAGAAAATCCACAAACTGGGTGTTATTTTGAGCCAGCATTAACAACTTGCCCCGGCTGGGGATTTGAAAAACAGTGGGCTGGGTAAAGGGACTGACCACAAAGGTGATCTCTCGCAAATAGCTGTCGGGCAAGCCGTGAACCTGCTCCCGCATGCCGTTGGCATCATAAAACAGGGCAAAATCCGGGGTAATTCCGGCATCATAAAGCCGGTGTAAAGCCCCGCCCACCGCAATTAATACCGCAGCCCCCTGCATGGTTTTAAGATGGGGCAGCATGGCATCTAAAGATGGCCCTCGGGAAATCACCAGCGCTGGCTTCCCGGCAAACTGGCCTGCCAACGCATCCATGGTTTCCATGGCTCCAAAATTGGAGGAGTTTTCAAAAAACTGCTGAATCCATTGCACATGAAAATGTTCGCCCGTTTTGAAATCCTGAATGCGAAACAGTTCCATGCGGGTAATTTGGGCCATTAAAGGCTCAATTTCATCGGCAAACAGGCTGGCGCAACCCGGCAGGGTTAAAACATCCAGTTTGTACTGGCTGTACAGTTTTTTGCGAAGGGCCGTCAAAAACTCCAGCTGATCGCAAAACAGGGCCACACGGGGCAGAGCCAGCAAATGGGCCAAATCCACGTTTTCCAACACAAAGCGCAGCAAGGCCCGATCGGGTTCATAAATAATGATCTGGCCGGGGCTTTTCTGGCTTAATTCATCCAGCAAATAGCCCAGCCCTACGCCCAATAGCACATGCACTCTATCGGCCATTAGGGTGGCCTGCTCAGCAATCATTCGCCGGGTTTCCTCAAAGGGCGAGTGGGGGTCATGCAAAAATACGCCCCGATACTTCAGGGTAAAGCCGCCGTCCGGGCAGGCCAACAATTCAAAATCCGTAATGGGAGTTGCTGCTTCCAAATGCTTGACGGTGGCCGCATGAAGCGGATTGGTGGCTAATAAAGCCTGGATGTTTTGCTCGTAATACATGGCCAGCGCTTTCCCGTGTTCATAAGATAGAATCCGTTTTCAGACTAGCCTGAACCCGAGTAAAACACCTCCCTCAGCCAGAGGAAATAATGCGATGCTGGTCGTTGGGAGGGTCGTTATTGATTGGTGGATACTTGCTGATGCTCAAACCCTGGAGAATCTTCTGGTAAGTCCTTATAGCCCGGACTGGAACGTACGAATTGTTCCAGGGTGCCTTGGCGGGTTTCTTGCTCCAAGCGGTTTTCCCGATCCACCAAGGCGTTAATGCCTTCCGGGATTTTGGCCAACGTCGGGTTTTTCGCTTTCAGTTCCATCCATACGGCAGCCTCAAAGCGCCAGCTTTCCACTTCCTCGTTTAAAGAATTTAATTCATCATCGTGCATGGCCTCATGAGAAATCAGGGCGGCCAACGCCTCTGGTGGGGCAGAGCGATGCTTTGCGTTCACAAAAATAACCTGTTCGCCCTGACTGCTCATCCAGCTCAAGGCATCGTAATTTCTCAGCGATTTGTTGATTTCTGCCATGTTTTTAAACACCACCCGCACCGGCTTATGCACAATTCGACGCAGGGAGCGCTCTCCCTGACTTTCCTTCATCAGATAAAACGCCTGCATAATGGCATTTTCACGGGTGCAACGTAAAAAAGCGGTCATGGTGTAGTGGGTTTGAGAAAAGGCGGGAACTTCCACGCAAAGCCCCAAAAGCAGACAAAAAGCCAACACACTGTAAACCAGTTGCAAGCGGGATAACCGGGCAAGATCCGAACGTATTCCCTGGAGCATGGGCGAGTTTATCCCTTCAAAAAATTGGGTGAAAAATTCCATACCGTGGTTATCGACCGTTTTCAAAAATCTTTAAATTAAAATTTTAGAAAACACGTTGAAAACAGGGGGGCTGAAAAGCCAGTCATCCCAAGGTTTGCCGCATTGAAAGCCGTGTATTCAGAGAGGTTACTCAGGATTTCCGCAATTGCTACATTGTTTGCGATGCGGCCAGCACTTTTAATAAAACCCCACTTTTAAAACGACCCATAAAAAAGTGAAAGAACCTGGGCTGATGACCGGTGTAATAACGCTCCACCAAGCGAATGGCGGTGGCCACATCCGTTTGGCAGGTTTGACCCTCTCCTTGTAAGGATGCCAATGCTTTGGCGTACCAGCGAACCAGCAAAGCGGCGATACCGGCCATGGCTATTAGGGATTCAGCGGAACCTCCCGCTGACAACAAGCGATTTCGGCACAGCAGGTTGTACAAAAACGCCTTCAGGTGTCGTTCATGGTCTGGGTGCCAAAACACCTGCGCCTGCGCCCGTAGCGCAACAGGTTCTCCAAACAACCGGGAATCATGATAGGTTCCACCGGTCAGTAGGCTCAGTAAACTCAGGGTGCGATAGGGCTTTCGTAAAAAACAACAGGTTACAAGCTGGTTCAGCCACGGTTTGGGTTTTAGCAGCTGAGGGCTTACGGAATGGCCAGAAGGGTTCAGGCTGGCCTGAACGTGAGCCAGCGCCTGCTCGGCGGATAGATTGTCTTCTTCAAACCAGCGTTGCCAGGTTTGGCGAATGGCCATATAGTGTTGCCAATCCATGGTTTTAAAGGCGCTTACCTGAACCCGTGCGGGGAAATCGCCAATGTCTTCCAGCCAGGCCTGAGAATCCTGAATGGCGGTATCGTCCGCTGGCTGGGACGGGTGGGCAGTTGTTTTGGGGAGAATGGGCTGAAAGGCCAGCAGGAGTTTCTCTGAAATGGATTTGCAAGCGGCGGAAGTGTCATGGCGGGCGGTTCCATCGGGCATTCGCACGGTGGCAAACGGAAAGCGCTTGCATTCATGGGGCTTCAGGGCTAACCCTTCGTTTACTTCAATCAGGCAGCGTTTATCCGGGGCCAAAAACACGCACACGTTTTCATCCGTCAGCGGAATTCGGTAAATTTCTGCCGACTGAGGGGACAAGGCCCGCCGGGTGCTTGCCAAGCGTTGCTGAACCCACGCTTTTTGCAGTAACTGCTCCGCTTTATGGGTTTCAATGGGAATATTCCAGCTGCTGCAGCACTCTCCACACAACTGACAATTAAAATAAACCGCTGGATTTGAGTCCTGACTCATATTCCCTTATGATACTCAGTATCGTGCATCAACGCTGGGGCCATTCCATGTATCCGCTTTTGTTTGAATTTTTTGGGCTTAAAATCCACGCCTACGGCGTTTTAGTAGCGCTGGCCTTTTTGCTGGGCTTCGCTTTAATTGCCTACCGGGCCAAGCAGGCCGGAGACAAGGTGGATGACTATACGGAAGCCCTCATCTGGTTCATTATAGCAGGCATTGGCGGCGCTAGACTCTTCTATTTCATCTGGTTTCCCGCCCAGTTCTTTCAAGATCCCATTGGTTCCTTGCTCAGTCAGGGCGGACTGGTTTGGTATGGCGGGGTGATTGGCGCCTTTTTGGCCACCGTGATTTATACCCGGCTTAAACAAATCCCGCTGCATCATTTTGGAGACATCGTGGTGCCAGCCGCCGCACTGGGGTTGGCTATCGGTCGAATTGGCTGCCTGCTGGCCGGATGCTGTTATGGGGCACCCTGTGATTTGCCCTGGGCCATTCACTACCCGCATCAGCACGAAACGGGCGGCATGGCCGTTCACCCCGCCCCCCTTTATGAAACCGCCCTGATGCTATTGGTGATGGGCCTTCTTTTAAAACTGGACAAACACAAGCCGTTTGAGGGCTTTACCACCTGGTGGTTCTTTATTTTGGCCGGAATGGTGCGCTTTGTTCTGGAATTTGTGCGGGGCGATCAGCTGGTATGGAGCCAAAGCCTGCAAATAAGCGCCTCTCAATGGATTAGTATTGGTGGTATGGCCATTGGGGCGGCCATGTTGTTCTATCTTTCCTGGAAAAAGCGACAAATTCAGGCCAGCGCATCCAGCCCATTGCCGCTTTAAACAGCCACCAACAAGGCGGTTACACTGGCCGCAATGGCCTCTTGGGTGCCCACTGGCGGGAATTTTTCGGCGGTTTTGGCCTTTACGCTCACACAATCCAGCGGCAAGCCCAGCAAATTCGATAAATTTTCCCGAATTTGTTGCTTATACGGCCCCAACTTGGGCTTTTCCAGAAAAACAGTGGCATCGATGTTACCAGTCTGGTAACCCGCTTGCCTGATGAGCGGCAAAATCTTCTGTAATAACCGGGTGCTGGAAATACCTTTGTATTGCGCCTCGGAAGGCGGAAAGTGATCGCCAATATCCCCCAAACCGCAGGCGCCCAGCAAGGCGTCAATTAAGGCATGTAGCAACACATCTCCATCCGAATGGGCTTCACTGCCCAGCGCAAAATCCACCTGAACACCGCCCAGCATCAGCGGGGGGCCTTCCACCAAGCGGTGAATATCGTAACCCTGACCTATTTTATAAGGAAACTGAGGGGAAGCTGGCATAGGAAATAGCGTGTCCTAATTAACTAGACTGGTTTCTGAGAGAACTTTTTTTGCCGGTTTATCTGTCAGGGTCGGTGGGGGGATTTTTCTTCAGCAAGGCTTTTAAAGCATTGGAACGTGCCTGTCCATTATCTTGGGCATTGCTCATATCCCGTGCAAAATCTATAATCGCTTTGGGATAAAAATCATTCTGACCACCCAAGGCCTCCAGCAACTTTGCAGCTTCGGTGTTTCCCTCCCGGGCCGCCACAGAGGTTAAACTCCAGTTGTTCCTGTTAGCGAGATCCACCTTGGCGCCATTGTCCACCAATATGGAAATGTTTTCCAAATGGTTTTTGCGTACGGCATTGACCAATAACTGGTTAAACCGTGCCGGAAAACTTTCCTGAAGTTTCTTAAGCGCCTTTTGAGTCGTTTCAAACGTTTTGACAGCCGCTTCCTGATGCGCGGGGCTTTGCGATGTCCAGAAGTTATTCAGGCTTTGCTCAGCCAATTGGCGACCTTCCTTGAGCGGCTGAACCCTGTGACGTTCTTCTGAAATCTCACGTACAGTATCCTGAGCTCTTAAAAAATCTTGTTGGGTCAACTGGGCATAAATGTTTTGCAGCATGTTCAGCTTAGAAAAGATGCTCTTCTCGGCTTGGGCCAATTGAATTTCAGGGGCTGAGACAGGCAATAGGTGGCCATTACGGATTTCTTCCAGCATCTTGAGCTGGAAGTAATTGGGAAGGGGATTGTTGTTCTGATGAGAGGATACCGGTAACGAGGCGATGCAAGTAGCCATTCCGCATAACGCCAATGTTTGTTCCCGCTTGGTTCGGGCTTCGCGAGACAGATTGGCAGGCTGGTCAACCGATCGATGGGCATTTCCTATAAGAGAGAGCATGGTGTCAATCCTTTGTTGGGCGAGTTCCTAATATAAGCGTCTGTCTTAGACATAAAAACAAAGGCATGCTTATTTTGCCCATGCGTCCTGAGTTTGGTGGGTACAGTGGGGCGTTTTTTTGCTTTAAGCCTTCAATGGCAGGCTGCCTAGCACGAACTTTTCAATGGCCTCGGCAGCGCCGTCCTGGTGGATGGTGGTGGTCACAAAATTGGCTTTTTCTTTCACATAATCCGGGGCATTGCCCATGGCCACACCCACCCCGGCATGCTCAATCATTGAGAGATCATTGCCCTGATCGCCAATGGCCAGAATTTCATCGGGTTGAATGCCCCATTCCTCGGCCAGCGCCTTCAGGGCGTTCCACTTGGAGGCGGATACATCAATAATTTCGCAAAAATTGGAGCGAGAGCGGCAGAATGACAGACGTCCGGCAAAATGGCCGAGCAGGTACGCTAACAAAGTGTCCAGCCGCTCATCATCAATCACCATAATTTTAGTGGGCGGCTGAATCATGCAGCCCAGCAAGTCATCATGGAAAATAGGCTCTACCCCGGAAGCCCGCCGGTAATAACTGGCATGGTGATTGCTGGGATGGGTCCATAGTTGATCATCCATATACAAATTGATGTGGTATTTTTCCTCAACCAGCGATGTCATCACTTCCTGCGCCAACGGCATGGCAATGGGGGCATGAAAGCGCAAGGCATGTCCTTCAGTGATTTCCCGAACCATGGCCCCCTGATACGTGACCATAGGCTCTACAATCCCGATTTCACGGGCAAATGGCAGGGCGGATAAAAACATGCGTCCGGTGGCGATGACCACTCTTACTTCGGTGTTGGCAATCAAGTGGCTCAACACCTTGAGGACTTTGGGACTGATTTTAAGTTGATCGTTGACGATGGTGCCGTCAAGATCTAAAGCAACAAGTTTAATCATGCCCTCATCATACTATCCATTGGCCGGAAGGCAAACCCGCCCTTAATCGCTATCTCTGTCGTAGGAGGCTTCTGGCGCCTCCTTATCTTCTTCGCACCAGCGTTTGGCAATTTCAAACAGTTCATCCAGGGCGGTTACCAGTTCTTTACCCCGTTCCGATAACCCGTAGGTCACCTGAGGCGGAATGGTGGCCACATGATCCCGGTAAACAATGCGAGACTCTTCCAGCAGTCTCAAACGCTCGGTGAGGACTTTGGCCGACAGGCCGGGAACACTGCGCTTGAGCACCCCAAAACGCTGGGGCCCCTGAGAGCAAAGCACCCATAAAATATAACAAGTCCACTGGCCCATAATCAGGCGCAACAACGAATCCATAGGGCAGCCCGAAGGGCTGTGCGGCAGTTTAGGTTTTAAAGGCTGAATAGACACAAGGGCCTCCTAACAGTTCAGAAAGCGAAAGATTCAAAAAGAAAAGACGAGAAATAAACAAAGAAACGACGTTAAATAGTTGGTTACCAATTAGAAACTAGTTACTAAAAAGTACCTACTTTTCTTTTGTAACCGGCAGATTTATACTGCAAACCAGTTACTTATAGTAACCAGATTACTACAAGTAACATCAATTGCAAAGAGGTCCCCTGAATTCGAAATAAGGCCCTGCGCTCCCTGAGATCAGGGATGTGTTTGTCCCTTCTAGGGTGAGACTTCTTGAACAACCGTTTTATAGCCCGTTTTGAGGATATTCCAGCATGACCACCACCATTGAATCAACCTCGCTAAAAACTCTGGCCAAGGATTTAAGCCAGGAACCACCCAGAAGCCCCCGAGACACCTTGGCGGGCTATGTGATTGCCGCCCGCATTTTGGATAAATGCCGAGCTTTCCTGAATGGCACGGCCGGGGAATATGATTTTGACTGCTATTTGGATAATGTATTTTTTGGCTTTACGGGCATTAAAGCCGATGATTTCAAAGCCTTTGTGGCCACTGGCGCCAGCGATGAAGCCGTTGCCGAATGGATTACCCAGCATGCCAAGCCCATGGAACGTTTGGAGCTTGTGAAATGGAACAATCACCTGCGCTACGCCAATATTAAAGAGATGGAAGACTCATTCCAGCTTTTTATGGAAGACTACATTGAAAAAAATGTGCCTAAGCACCGGCCCATCTATCACGCCTTTGATATTTTTGACCTGGAAGAAGGTCGGCTTTAGAACCATAAAAGCACCCTTAGTCAGTAATAGGAATTAAGTCAAGTTTATTGAAGAGGTATCCAAATAATGACTACTGCAACCGTTTCTGATCAGCTCAAGGCGTTGGCCAAAGATCTGAGCCATGACTATCCTCGCAGCCCTCGGGAAACCATTGGAGGCTATGTGTTGGCCGCCCGTGCCCTGGATAAATGCCGGGCCACGCTGAATGGCACCAATGGCGAATACCACTATGACTGCCCGTTAGATAACATGTTTCTGGGCTTTGCCGGAATCAATGCCGATGAACTCAAAGCCTTTGTGGCCACTGGCGCTTCCGATGAGCAAGTGGGCGAGTGGATCCAGCAACACGCCAAGCAAAAAGATCGTTTGGAAGTGGTGAAGTGGAACAATAGCCTTCGCTATGCCACCATTAAAGACCTTCCAGACGCCTTGCAACTGTTTATGGAAGATTATGTGCCGGAAGTGGTACCTGCTGGCAAGGTGGTTTACCACTTTTTTGATGTCTACGATATTGAAGAAAAACGCATTTAACAGGCTCTAAAACGCCGACAGGCTAATTCGGCTTATACGTTTGGCGGACTTGTCAGGCCAGAGGCTTTCGCTAGAATAGGAGAACCTCAGGAATGGCAAGTCCGCCCCTTTATCCCGCCCAGTACCCAGCGCAAATACGATGTAAGAAAAAATACCACCATTAACGGCAACCTGAACTGTATTGAAGGGAGAACGCCTCATGGCTCAAATGCTCACCAATCACCTGGACCCGCCACTGTGGTGTCCCAATGGCCAAGTGCTAAAAAATTACACTCAGGAAAAGTTAACGCCTGAGTGGCATGACTGGAAATGGCAGTTCAGAAACCGCATTACCAGTTTGGCGCAATTGAAGGAATACGCCCACGTTACCGGGGAAGAGGAAAAAGCCTTTCAGGCCGCCGGTAAAAACCTACCGTTTGCCATTACCCCCTATTATCTGGACTTGATCAATCCGCTGGACCCGCAAGATCCCATTCGCAAAACCGTCATACCTCGCATGGCCGAATTTACCACCACCTCGGCGGAAATGGTCGACCCCTGCGGCGAGGATGGCAGCATGGTGGTACCCGGACTGGTACACCGTTATCCAGATCGGGTGCTGTTTCTGGTGAATGAAACCTGCTCGGTTTATTGCCGCTATTGCACCCGCAGCCGTTTGGTGGGCAGTGGCAAGCACGAAGTGGAGTTTTCCGCCGCCTACGAGTATTTGCGAAATCACCCCGAGGTTCGGGATGTGCTGATTTCTGGCGGAGATCCGCTGGTGATGAGCGATGACAAGCTGGAAGGCATTTTGGCGAACCTGCGAGCCATTCCCAGCATCGAAATTGTGCGAATTGGCACCAAAATACCGGTGGTGCTTCCTCAGCGCATTACCGATGAGCTGGTGAATCGCCTCAAGAAATACCACCCCTTTTATATGAGCATTCACTTTCTGCACCCCGATGAAATCACACCCGAAGTAGAAGCGGCCTGCAACAAGCTGGCCGATGCCGGGATTCCCACTTTTAGCCAAACCGTATTGCTAAAAGGGGTGAATGATGATCCGGTGCTGATGAGAACCTTGATGCAAAAACTGCTCAAAATTCGGGTACGGCCCTATTATATTTATCAATGCGATCCAGTGCAGGGAACTTCCCATTTCCGCACCAGTATTGATAAGGGACTGGAAATTATGGAGCACCTGCGGGGCCACACCACCGGCTACGCCATTCCTACCTACGTGGTGGATGCACCCGGTGGGGGCGGTAAAATCCCGGTTTCCCCGGATTATATTGTGTCCCGAGAGCCGGGTCGAACCGTGCTTCGCAACTACAAAGGCGAAACTTACCAATATCTGGAAGACGCTTAATAAAACCTGTTCTGTTCCACGAAAAAACGTTTAATTCAGCCTCCTACCGTGTCCTTTCAGGGCCTGTGGGATGCTGTTTTTTTAAGTTGAATGGATGCGTTTGTTAAGAAATTGTCATTAACTCAACTCAAATCTCATTTACTTGTTTTTATACAATCACAAGGACAAATTAAAAAACGAAATGATTCATTACTGGTGCCTCAAGCTTAAAATCCAGTATTTGCAATTAACGTTTTAAGCATATCTTACTGATGGGACAAATGTTAACGAACAATGGGGGGAATTTAATATGGCAGGTATTAGTGGATTTGCAAAAGGTGTCAAAGCGGCTTTCAGCAAAAATCACGCTGGTAAAACAGGTTTATACAAAAACAGTGCCGGCAACGTAAAAGCAAAGCCCGGCTTTGAATTAGCCAAAGGTCAAAAGGGTGGCGGCACGGTTAAAAAAGATGAATTTGCAAATGCGTTGTTGAGAAACCCAAAAACTGTTGCCGCAGTTGGTGGAGCCGGGTTAGTGGGCGGTGGCTTGGCCTATAATTCTTTGTCCAGCGAGCCTTCTTCTCCACAGGCTGCTGCTAAGCCGCAAATGGGTGGCTACTACTAACCTATCCAATTAATACACTCAATAAAAGCTGGCCGGATTAATGTCTGGCCAGCTTTTTATTATGGCGTTAGTGAATTAATCAAGCACTCGTAATTCATCAAAATTGGGTAAATTCAGGGCGTTAATGCTTAAGCCCTGAATGCGGGGTTTTACCAGATAGGTTTTTTCTGAGGCATAAACTGGAATAATGGCCGTTTCGGTTTCCAGTAATAATTGTTGGGCCTGATTGTATAACTTTTGGCGCTGGACAGGGTTCAAGGTAATTACCGCTTTTTGCACCCATTGATCATAACGCTGGTTTTTCCATTGGGTATGGTTATTGCCACTGCCGGAGAGAAAAACATTCATAAAGCTATCCGCATCCGGGTAATCCACAAACCAGCCCAGGCGAAAAATTTGGGGGGGATCCTCATCCAGCTTGCTTAGCAATACTTTCCATTCCATATTGTCCAGCCGTACATCCACGTTTAAATTTTTCTTCCACAAGTACTGGGCAATTTCAGCTTCTTTTTGAATATCGTACTGGGTTTGGAAACTCAAATGCACGGTAGGAAAGCCTTTACCTTCCGGGTACCCTGCTTCGGCCAGCAGTTTTTTGGCTTTTTGGGGATCATAGGCAATGCCTCGCTGTGGGTTGTAGCCCACCAGACCGGGGGTAACCCATGACGTCATGGGTTTTTGGCCGCTTTGCATCAGCCGGGGGTAATAACTGCGATCTAGCGCGTAAGCAAACGCTTGACGCACTTTGGGGTTATTAAATGGCGGTTTTTCTACGTTAAAGCCAAAGTAGCTAATTCGGTGCAAAACGCTGGTGCGGCAATCTGGACTTTTCCGCAAGCGACGCACATCAAACGATGGAATGCTGGTGGTGGTTTCAATGAAATCAAGCCCGCCATTCTCATACATCACCACGCTGGTGTTGGCATCGTTAATCATGTACATTTCAATGGCTTTAACCTGCGGCCGCTTGGCGGGGGCGGACTCGTAGAAATAAGGGTTGGGGGTCAGTACAATTTTTTCTTCATGCGTCCACTGGGCCATTTGGTAAGCCCCGTTACTGAGCATGTGACTGGCTTCCGTAAATTTATCGCCGTAGTTTGTCACCACATCCCGGCGTAAAGGCAGCATCACCGGAGAGGCGGCCAAATCCAGAAAGAACGGGGTGGGGCGCTCCAGCTCCACGCTTAAGGTATGGGCATCCACGGCATGAACCCCCACCTGGGAGAAATCCTTGAGTCTGCCCTCGTAGAACGCCTTGCCATTTTTCAGCTCATACAGAAAAAAGACGTAGGGTGCCCCGGTGGCCGGACTTAAAGCCCGCTGCCACGCAAACAGAAAATCATCGGCAGTCACTGGCTTGCCATCGCTCCAGCGAGCATTTTTTCGCAAATGAAACACATAGCGCAAGCCATCCCCGCTTCTTTCCCACGATTCGGCAATGGCCGGACTAGGATGCATCTCGGCGTCAAACTGGGTCAACCCCTTGAACAGGGGCAACAGTACGCTAAACGAGGTTAAGTCATCGGTTTTGGCCGGATCTAGATCGGGAGGCTCGGTGCCCAGATTCATGCGAAACGTGTGCCGTGCGCTTTCAGCGTTGCTGAGAGAGTCGGGCTTTTTGCACCCTGTGCTTGCCAGCAGGGCAAGGGTTAACAGGGCCGCGCAACACCGGGAAACAACTAAAACGGGGACTGCTTTGGGCAATGGAAACACGGGCATCCTCACCTGGAAAAAAACGGTTCTACAAACGTCAGCCAATTGGGGTCTGTGCTTGTATCATAACATCCCGTATGATGGAGAGACGTGGTTGAGAATTCCGGCCAGTGACCCCACCTGGCATCTGGATCAAAACCCTATGATAGCGAAGCTTTTTTAGATCAAAGCCCGCTAAATGGTCATTTCATCGATGAGGTAGGGTTACCGGGCGGGGCAACCGGTAAGCATTGGAGGCGGAAATCGGCATGCTGGACATTACCTACGACAGGTACTCCCTGATTATTGACGGCAAGCGGGAATTTATCCGCAGCGGGGCCATGCATTATTTCCGGCTGCCCAGTCAGGAACTTTGGCAGGATCGCCTGTTTAAGCTGAAAGCCGCTGGCTACAATGCGGTGGATCTCTATTTTTGCTGGAACTACCATAGCCCAGCTCCCGGCGTTTACGATTTTACAGGCATCCGGGATATTCAACGCCTGCTGGAAATTACGCAGGAACTGGGCTTGTATGTGATTGCCCGACCCGGTCCTTATATTAACGCCGAGTATTCGGGTGGTGGTTTTCCGGGCTGGCTGCTGGCCAAAAGGCACCTGCCTCTTCGCAACCGACGGGAAGGCGCTTTTGAGTGGTCGGATGAGTACATGGGCTATGTGCGGGAATGGTGGGCTCAAATCACCCCGTTTATCAAAGCATCGCCCAATGTGATTATGATGCAGATTGAAAACGAGTACGCCACCCTGGAAGTGGAACCCGATTACATGCGCTGTCTTTATGAGATGAGCCGGGAAATGGGGGTTACAGTACCCCTGTTTCACAACGATCTGTATGTGGCGGGTTTGTATGAAGACATTGTGGATATTTACTCGTTTGATAATTACTCGGTCACGCAGTTTGAAACCGACTGGCGGGAGATGCCGGAAGTTTTTCAGGTGCTGGACAATGTAGAGAACAGTTTACGCCCTTTCTGCCAAAACCGCCCGTTAATGGCCGCAGAACTGCAAGCCGGATGGTTTGGCACCTGGAAGGGGTATAAGTATGAAAAAATTACGGAAACATTGGGGCGGGAACATATTGCGATTTCCACCAAAAGCCTTTTGGGACAGGGACTGACCCTATTTAACCATTATAAGGCTATTGGGGGAACCAATTGGGACTATACCGGCAGCATAGAAACCTATACCTCTTATGATTTTGGCGCTCCCATTTCGGAAGCGGGCCTGAATACCGAGCGACTGTTTGAAAGCAAGGCGCTGAACTATTTCTTACAAAGCTTTGACCTGACCACCACCGAGCGTGAGGAACACGCTCCCCTACCGCTTTCTCACTCGGAATGCTTTTACGCTTGTCGTTCCCTTCAGCAAGATCCTGATGCCCGCTGGCTGTTTTTACGCAACCTGACCTATGAACCCCACACCTTAACCATTGGCGATCATGATTCGGTGACGATTCGCCCTTTTGAAATCCAGATTTTGCCTTGCCAGATCCCGTTGGCTTCAGGTTATCGATTGGTCTTCAGCAATGTAGAGCCGTTGTATCAAAACAGCACCACGCTGTTGCTAAAGGCCGATCAGCCAGCGACTTTGACGTTGGCTCAAAATGGTCACCCCACCCCTTTAAAAAGCGAAGCGCCGCCCAAGGGGGTTGAAATCCTGCATCAGGAAGCCGATCGTTTAACCCTTTACTGCCCGGAATTGCCGCAACAGGAATTGCGACAATTCAAGGTGGGCGATTTGACCATTATTTTCTTAAGCCGACAGCTGGTGGATACCTTTTGGCTGGAGCCAGATGGGAGCATGGTTTGTGGGCCGGAAACCAGATTGCCGGATGGTGGATATAGTTTAACCAGCCCGAATTTGAACTGGTTCACCATTAGTTCCGATGGCGAAACCATTCAGAGCCATAGGGCTAACAACGACGCCGGGATTGATATCCCCATACTCAAGCAGTGGGATATTTTGAATGAGGCTCCCGAGCTTACCCGGTTATCCCTGCTCAAAAAAGACTTTAAACCCGTCAGCGTTGAGGGGCTGGATTTAGACAGCAACGCAATTTACGAAGGCTCGGCCTGGTACTGCTTGAACTTGCCTTCGGCCCGCCCCCAACACATTACGGTAGATGCCCGGCATATCTGGGGCGTTTTTCTAAACGGCCAACTGATCGGGGAAGATCGGCAACTGGTGCTGATTTACGGCATGGCACACGCGCAGCCCGTTGAAATTGCCATCCCGGAAGCGCTGTGGCATCAGGAGGGTCCTAACGAACTTTTGATTTTCGTCAGCGGACTGGGGCATCCCAAGGGTTTCCATGATGACGCCCAAACCCCCCAGGGGTTGCTGGGCCTTTGGGTAGATGGGGAGGCTCAAAACGCGCAGGTTCTGATTGCCCCGGACAGCTTTAGCCGACGCGCTGACGCCAGTGCCTTCAATCTTTCTGGGCTCGATACGTTTCAAAGCGCGCCTATCGTGTTAATGAGAACCGAGTTTACGCTGCCAGATCATCCGTTATTAGAAATTCCATGGGGGCTTAAGCTTCAGGATGTTGATTTTGAGCGGATCGATATTTATCTTAACGGCTTGCTGATTGGCCGTTACTGGCGAGATTGTCGTCGGCAGGAGATTTTCTATTTGCCCATGGGGGTTTTAAAGCAAGGCAGTTCCCAAAAAAACGTGCTGGAGCTAATCGTGGTCAATTTTAGCCCGTATATCGACCGGGCTCGCCTGTTGCTTCAGCCGCAGCAAGTAGCCCTGCACCCTTACGCGATATTCCACCGTACTTTACAGAAGCAGAAATGACCACTACACTAGTGTTATGACTGTTATTCCAAATTTTATTCTAAAACGGATGTATAAAGCGGGTAGTTTACGCAAACTGCCCGAGGGAATTGGCTTTGACATCGTGAACAACCTAGGGCCCGGACAAATTTCCCTGGTTCAAAGCATTTCTTTGAATGAAAAGGTTTATCCTCCAGCGCAAATTTTTCTGGTGGTAAACGGAGTGTCCATGGCGGGTACCAGTATTAGTGAGGAAAACCCGGCCACTTTTTTCCTGAATCAGGTGATCACCTGCGTTATTGAGGATACCAGCCTGCCAGAGGGTTCTTATGACATAAAGCTGGATCTGGTTAGCCGTGAGGCGGGTAAGGTCAGCTTATCGGTGCAGGACAGCTTGCGGGGTTAAATTTTTCCGCAGGGGTGGGCATGGTTTTTTAGGGAATGGCTGATTGGCTTTGGCTGCTTGTTTTTCGGGCACGGATACGCTTAAACTCTTTCCAGTCAAAGTTCCAGAGCGCTGGAGCTTACCAAAAGCTGAGTTGAAGAGGGATTCAAAGCTTTTAATGCTCAGGAAGGTTATGACACTTTAAAAAAGTCCTGCTTTCCCAAAAGAAATGAAGTGTAAATCACTTGACTCAGGCGTTTAGTTTCAGTATCTTATATCTATTCGCTTCTACACGCCCCCATCGTCTAGAGGCCTAGGACACCTCCCTTTCACGGAGGCGACGGGGATTCGAATTCCCCTGGGGGTACTTACCATTTAAAACCATTTCCTTGTAAAAGTAATCGAAGGGCTCAACCAGCTCCACGGTTACTTTTTCGGCTTTTAGGGAAATGTTCGAAGTGATCGATTTTATCAGATCCCCCTTTTCTTGCTGATTCCCCTCTTTCCAAGTCTCTGAGAGCATTCCGGGGAGTTCTAAGAACTGATCAAATAATTCATAGTATGGGATCTGTGCTTTAGTGATTCTGGCCTGAGCCTCGTCCAATGCCTGTAATTGGCTTTCCAGCTTGGCAGCGGTCGATTTCCAAAGCTCCTCACTGATTTTCTCGTCAATCCGATCTTCGTAAACCTTGGCTATTCGGTTATTGATTCGGTTCCGCTCCTTGGTGATACGCTCGCTTTCATCGTTCTCAGTATTTTGCTTAGCGTGTTTCAGCTCGTAGTAGGATTTTTTCATCTCGACCTTATAATCCAGCGGGAAAACGAGTTTTTCAAAAATAGCATCGAGCTGCGCCGTGATGGAGCGCTCATTGATATAGCCGGTATCACATTGGCGATTGGCCGCCTTCCAGCAGCGGTAATAGATATAGCGCCCGCCCCGCTTCTCCTCGCCACACATGGGAGATCCACACTCGCCGCATGAGAGGGCATGCTGGAAGAGAAAATCATATTTCCGGCCCTTATGCCGGGTTCCTTTCGACAAATGCCGCTGGACGTTCGCCCAGGTTCTGCCATCCACCAGTTTTTCATGACTCCCCTTGTAACCGATGCCCTGATAATGGACTTCACCCGCATAAACTGGATTGGTCAGGATGTTGTATATCTGGGTTTTTGGCACCTTGGGCATGGTGGCACGATAAAACAGCCCGGCATCGTGTAAGGCATCCCGGAGGCTTTCCAGAGAGTGACAGCCATCGGCGTAAAGCTCAAACGCCCTCTGAACTAGCGGGGCCTTATCCGGGTCAATTACTAGCTCACCTTTAACCATCCGATACCCATAGGGGGCCTGCCATGCCCAGCCGCCCTGTTTTATTTTTTGCAGGATGCCTTTTTTCGTTTCCTCCCGCAAATTGTCGATATAATTCTTTGCCAGTAAAACCTTCAGCCCTTGCACCAGTTTGGTGTGACCCGTTCCAGCCTTGCTGATAATCTCGTTTTCCTTCACCAGGTGGAACTCGGCGTCATGTTCCAGTGTTAGCTGCTCAATAAGCACATAGTCCTTAAAATTCCGGGTCAGGCGGTCGGTTTTCTCCACAAGCACGATTTTGGGTGCTTTCTTGCCTTTCAAGGCGGCGGCCATGGCGTTAAACTGCTTCCGCCCCGCCTTGCCAGCTGTAACGCTTTCCACATATGCGGCGGCAATCGTTAAGCCCTGACGCTGGGCATATGCTTTCAATAATTCCAATTGAGACGGTATGCTGAAGCCCTCACGCTCCTGATCCTTTGTGGATACCCGTGCGTAAATAAAGCACTCGGCCATGGCGGCAGTCCTTTTCTGTTTTTTTTTAATAACTCGTATCAGCCCGGTGAAAGCCGGGCTTTTTTGTTTTCTTCCGTAGCGAATCTGGCTTGAGAGCCAGCAACAAATCCCCATTTGCGCTACAGAACTAAGACAAGGGGCATCATACCTCAAGTATGGAAAACCCATGCATAAAACCACTTTGAAATTTTTACAAAGTGAAGAAAATCCCGTGTTCACTCTCTCCGGTGCAGATCAACGGGATAGAAAATCATCCTCAGGTGAATTTTGTCTATTGCCCATGCGGGTGGTTTGAAGTTACATGAACGAATTCAAGTGGACAGTGATATATACAACTAGGGGGGCCTTTGAGCATAGAAGAGGGGCTGATTTCTGACGGCTTGTTTTTAGAAATGTGCAGGAAAGATGAAAATTTCAGAAGGAGAGTATTGAAAACATTTGCAGAGTTGAAAAATCAAGATCCCAGTCTCGCCTTGAGTTCCTCAAATAACCAGGATTGAATTTCTGGCGGGGTTTTATCGATGATTTTCAAAGCCTGAAGCCTCTCAAAGGGGATTTCCAGCTCGCTTGCAATCCGGGCTAATACGTCATCCGAAGGGCTTAGGTTCCCAGATTCAATGCTGGAAATGTTTTGCCTCCCGTAGTCTACGAGCTTGGCCAGTGCTTCCTGCGATATGCCCACGTTGTTTCGTTGCCGTTGAATCAGCTTGCCCAATTCGCTCATTGGGCGATCTTATGATCAGGTATCTGTTTTTGATACGTCTAGGATTTTTAGACGGTTATTCTGTCCTGTTTCTGGCTTTTTTGAAATGGTCAAAAATACGAGATATTGCAATTGCCAAAACTGCAACTAGAATGGTCTGGCTTGCATGGTCAATTTTCTTGGGGTAAAACTCGCCAAAGTAAAGACATTGAAGACCTACAGTGGCTGTAATAACCCCAATACCAATACATAAAGCTGTTAAGGGCTGATGTGCGGGAAACATATAA